>NZ_VPBO01000002.1:0-299387 GCF_013418655.1 Acinetobacter sp. YH12128
ATGTCCACTAAAGAGCCGTTGAAGACTACGACGTTGATAGGTTGGATGTGGAAGTGCGGTGACGCATGAAGCTGACCAATACTAATTGCTCGTGAGGCTTGACTATACAACACCCAAACAGTTGTATGTAAAGCATCAATTGATTCACATATAATCAATCAAACTTGATTTAGTTGAAAAGCTAGATACATGAGCGAGGAATAAACAAACATTAATTATGTTTGTCCGAGCGCAAGACATAAAGCTATGCTTTATGTTAAAATCAACTCAAATATACCTGTTAATAACTCATTTGGTAGAAAACTTAGCACGAAGAGCACTGCTCTGAGATTAGACTAAGCAAGTATCCATAACAGTTGTGCTGGCGACAATAGCAAGAGTGAACCACCTGATCCCTTCCCGAACTCAGAAGTGAAACCTCTTAGCGCTGATGGTAGTGTGGGGTTACCCATGTGAGAGTAAGTCATCGCCAGCTCATTATTCGAAACACCCCCTGACTAGTGCAGGGGGTGTTTTTTTATGCGGGGAGAAAAGGGGCGGAAAAAACAAAGAATTCTTCATTCATTTTTATGTGATTTTTAAATTAAAGGCTGAAAGGCGTATACTATCCGTGTCATTGATGGAAAGCTCATGTCTGATTTAGCCACAAATTCTCCTTATATTGAATATGGCACACGACCATTTCTTGCCATTTTATTTTCTTTATTTTTAGCGGGCTTCGCAATTTTTTCATCGTTGTATTGTGTACAACCGATGATGCCCATTTTTGCTGATTATTTTCATGTCAGTCCGACAGATAGCAGTTTTCCTTTATCTTTTTCAACCATTGCCTTAGCGGTAGGGCTGCTGTTCACTGGTTTGATTTCAGATCGATTCGGACGCAAGCCTGTGATGGTCACCGCTTTATTTTTGGCAGCGTCACTTTCAATCATTAGTTCTATATTTCCGCTTTGGGAAATATTTTTGCTGAATCGCGTGCTGATCGGATTAAGTGTTAGCGGTGTTGCTGCTGTTGCAATGACTTATATTGGAGAGGAAATTGCGCAAAAAGATATAGGCTTTGCAATGGGCCTGTATATTTCAGGGACCGCAATTGGCGGAATGGGGGGGCGTCTCATTGCTGGGGTATTGATTGATTATATTAGTTGGCAAAATGCCATGATGATTATCGGCATCATTAACCTCTGTATAGCCACAGCGTTCTTCTTATTACTTCCAGCATCTCAACATTTTCAAGCTTATCCCATTCTTTTCAACCGATTTTATGAATCTTTCGTTAAAAATTTAGTAGATCCTAAGCTTAGAATCTTATTCCTTCAAGGTTTTATCCTCATGGGATGTTTTGTCTCTATATTTAATTATATGAGCTACCACCTATTAGAAGAACCTTATCAACTTTCTCAAACTTGGATTGGCCTAATCTCCATAGCTTATTTGGCAGGAATATATAGTTCACCTCGGGCTGCAAGTTGGGGGAAACGCTTTGGACGGGCAAAAGTTTTACCTTCGATGCTGATCATGATGTTGTTGGGGCTGCTGATCATGCTCATTCCGGCATTTTGGTCAGTCATTTTGGGGCTGATTGTATTCACTTTCGCTTTTTTTGCAGCGCATTCCACGGCAAGTAGTTGGGTTTCGGTTCAATCCCTGCAGTACCGTGCCGTAGGTTCATCCCTGTATTTATTTTGCTACTACTTAGGTTCCAGTATTTTGGGTAGCAGTAGTGGTTTGGTTTGGGAGATGTCTGGTTGGATTGGGTTGACGGGCTTTATTGCTGTTATCTTGATGATCGGTTTATTTTTAGCAATACAATTGAATAAATTAAAATAGAAATATGTGAATAAGCTATTATTTAATATTCGTTTTACATCTATTTTTTAATATAAATAACGCTATAAAAATGGCGGAATTTACTATTTTTATGATTATACAACTTTGGTCTAATATGCCTTTTAAAAGGTGCCTCATAATAATGAAACGCATCACAATATAATAAATAAAATATTTTTGTTTATCATTTTTAAAATTTATTATATTTTTAAGTAATTGATATTTAATGTTTATGTGTATATTCTGAATGTTTTTGCATTTATTTTTGGTTGGAATTATAAATAGATCATCATTAGTTTTAAACTGAAGGTGATTATGAAAAATATAACTATTTTAATGATGGCTTTGGTTTTTATCTTAATTTCAGCTTGTGCAAATACCACGAATTTAGGGACAGCAGGCGCAGAGCGTAGACAGTTTTTTATCGTTCCTCAAAAGTTATTAACTAAACAGGCAGATAGAACCTATCAACAATTTATTCATCAGGCGAAAGACAAGAAACTTTTGATCATCGATCCGAAATTGGATCAAGTTTTAAATAAACTCAAGCAAAATGCGGAGTTTTACCGCCATGGTTCGAGTCAATGGGATTGGCAAGTCAGTGGGAATCTCAATAAAGATTTAAATGCACATGGTTTTCCAAGTGGGAAAATTGTCATTAATACGGGTTTGTACTGGAGTTTAAAGCTGACTGAAGATGAATTGGCATTTGTGATGGCGCATGAAATGGCACATGCATTGCGTGATCATCATCGTGAGAAGATTTCCTTGCTGTTTGCTAGTCAGGTGGCGATGATTTCTTCAACTGCAGGTATCGGCGCGCTTGCTACTGCGGCCAGTAGTGTGACTGGGCAAGCTGTTTTTTTGCCTAAAGTTTCAAAATTTGAACTGGAAGCAGATGTCCTTGCACTTGATCTGATGTCGAAAGCGGGTTTTGATCCAAATGCAGCATTGAGTTTTTGGCATAAATATCAGCAGGAAACGACACGCCGTCAAATGCTTGATGTAAAACCATTAATGACTCAAGACAGTATAGATAAACGTAAGATTTATATTGAAAAATATTTACCTGAAATGCACATTCAATTTCAACAGGCGCAGGCCGTAATGTTGAATAAAATGCGATAACTCATGGCACATTCTAGATTGATTTTAGGCTGAAGCCATGTTGCTCATGAACTATTTAAATCTGGTTTTTAGATGCTGCTATCGCACTGTTAAATCTGATGACTATATAAAACAAATCAATGATTCTGTAGCTATTGTATAAATTATAATCAAGCATGATGAATGGAATTCATGGTAAAATGATCGGCTTTCATCTTCTTTGATCTTTTTTCAGATCATTCCATCTGCCAGCCGAGAATTGCTAGCCATGTCTACTGCTTATACTATGCAGACTGCGCCAAAAGCGTTGTTTGATTACGACAAATATTGGGCGTCATGTTTTGACCCTGCGCCATTTTTGCCGATGTCACGCGAAGAAATGGATCAACTCGGTTGGGACAGCTGCGACTTTATTTTGGTTTGCGGTGATGCGTATATCGATCATCCATCATTCTGTTCAGGGATCATCGGCCGTACCCTTGAAGCACAAGGTTTCCGTGTCGGGATTATTGCTCAGCCAGACTGGACCAATGTAGAAGCGTTCCGTGTATTAGGTAAACCGAATATTGCTTGGGGCGTGACAGCCGGCAACATGGATTCGATGATCAACCGTTATACAGCTGACCGTAAAATCCGTTCAGATGATGCGTATTCTCCGGATAATCAGCCGAATAAACGTCCAGACCGCGCAGCAACAGTCTATTGCCAGCGTGTGCGTGAAGCTTATCCAGATGTGCCTGTATTATTGGGCGGTATTGAAGCCTCGCTGCGCCGTATTGCACATTATGATTATTGGTCAGACAAAGTCCGCCGTTCAGTATTGATGGACTCGAAAGCCGATCTATTGATGTATGGTAATGGTGAACGTTCAATCACGGAAATCATGCATCGTTTGGCCCGCGGTGAAAAAATCCAAGAGATTACGGATGTCCGCGGTACAGCATTTATTGTGAATAAAAATAACAGGGCTTCAAAAGCGAAGTTTGTTGAAATCGCATCGAATGATGTCGATGCGATTGGCCGTGTCGATCCGATCATTAATCCTTATGTGATGACCGAAGACCTTGAAGGCTGTGAAATCGAAAAAGGCAAAGACAGCGTTACGCAATATCAAGGCTTCCAAAAAGAAGCGGTAGCAAATCCGATTGTTCGTGAAGGTGATAACTTAGACGCCGATACGCAAATCGTGCAGCTGCAGCCTGCATCAAAAGCTATTAAGCATAAATTGCCGCCGCGTGAATTGGCGGTGATTCGTTTGCCTGCCTATGAAGATGTGGCGAATGATCCTGTGCTGTATGCACATGCCAACCGTATTTTGCATTTGGAAACCAATCCGGGCAATGCGCGCGCGATGGTGCAAAAGCATGGTGAACGTGATGTTTGGCTGAATGCACCGCCGATTCCATTGACTACAGAAGAAATGGATTATGTGTTTGACTTGCCATATGCACGTCTGCCACATCCTGCGTATGGTGAAGCGCGTTTTCCTGCCTTTGACATGATTAAGTTCTCTGTAAACATTATGCGTGGTTGTTTTGGCGGCTGTACCTTCTGCTCAATTACAGAGCATGAAGGGCGTATCATTCAAAACCGTTCTGAAGAATCGATTTTACGTGAAGTTGAAAAAATTCGTGATACTGCACCAGGCTTTACTGGGATCATTTCTGACTTAGGCGGCCCAACGGCCAATATGTACCGCTTGGCATGTAAAGATCCTGAGATTGAAAAGAACTGCCGTAAGCCGTCGTGTGTATTCCCAGGTGTATGTCAAAACTTGCACACCGATCATGCGCCTTTAACCCAGTTATACCGTAAAGCGCGTTCATTGCCGGGGATTAAAAAGATTCTAATTGGTTCTGGTTTACGCTATGACCTTGCGGTGTTAAACCCAGAATATGTCAAAGAATTGGTGACACATCACGTCGGCGGTTACTTGAAGATTGCGCCTGAACATACCGAAAAAGGTCCATTATCGAAGATGATGAAACCGGGGATCGGGACCTATGACCGTTTCAAACAAATGTTTGATCGTTTTAGTAAGGAAGCAGGGAAAGAGCAGTATCTCATTCCTTACTTTATTGCAGCGCATCCGGGTACGACGGACTATGACATGATGAACTTGGCGATTTGGCTGAAAAAGAATGGTTTCCGTGCCGATCAGGTGCAAACCTTCTATCCATCACCAATGGCGACTGCAACAACCATGTACTACACAGGTAAAAACCCGCTGGCTAAAGTGGCGCGTTATACCGAAAATGTCGATATCGTGAAAGGTGAAAAACGCCGTCGTTTGCATAAAGCCTTCTTGCGTTACCATGATCCAAACAACTGGCCATTGCTACGTGAAGCGCTCAAAGAAATGGGGCGTCAGGATCTGATAGGGAACTCAAAACAGCATTTGATTCCGACGTATCAGCCTGCGGGTAGTGCTGAGGGTCAATACCAGTCTGCGCGTAAAAAGAACTCAAGTATTGCGGGTGATTCACAAAAACGTACAGGTGAACAAGGTAATCGGACGAAGGCTGCTCAATCGCGTCCTTCAAATACCAAGAAGCGTCCTGAGCGTGGTCAAATTTTGACGCAGCATACTGGTCTGCCGCCGCGTGAAACGGGTGAAGCGAAAAAACCTTTTGGCGGTTCGAAACCCAAAGGAAAATCGAAGCCTAAATCACGCGCTTAAAATGATGAAATAAAAAAAGACACTTCGGTGTCTTTTTTTATGGCTGATATGCTCGGCAGCATCAGACAGTTTGCATTTTTATATGTTGTTACAAGCTTAATGCCATATGTGCGTCGGTTATCTCAATGAAATACGAGCAAAATTTGACAGCTTATCGGAATTGTCAGACAGTGAGAGGAAATGCACTTGCTGTCGTTTTAGCGAATGATCTAAAGTATCAATATATAGCAATGGATGCTATTACTCTGAACGAAGTGGCATGTGATGTTTGACGCTTTAAGTTTGCAACTTTTTGTCAGTTTAAATACGTATTGTGTGAAAGTTAGAGTTATTTTTTTTAATAGGAAATTAAAAAAATAATACTGGTTGTATACTTCGTATTCATAAGAAGTATGTCAAAAACCAAAAATATAAGAAATATAAAGGATTATGAGATGACTATATACATAGTAATAGGGAGTATTTTACTCTTCTGTGTGCTCATAATGGCTTGGAAAAGTTTAGAAGGTGATTCTAAGCAACAAGATAGCGCATTGAAACAACGTGCTATTTTCAACATTAATGAGCAATTAACCTACACGCGTTTAAAAGAAATTTTGCCTAAGCATACGATCCTCGCGCATGTGTCTTTTGATGCACTGTTGACCACGAAATATTATCGTACGCGGAACAAGTATCGAAATATGGTGGCGGACTTTGTCGTCTTAGATGAACAGCATCAGATCTTGGCGATCGTCGCTTTAGATGATCCAATGGTGCTAAAACGGATGCAGCAGTCGCAATATCAAGATGCTTTGCTTGCTTTGGCAGGCTATCGGGTCATTCGTTATGATGATGTGCCTGAGTACGTTCAATTACGCGAAGATTTCTTAAATGAGCAGCGTGTACAAGCGCCATTTGTACCGGTTAATGATTTGAAAAAATATCATTTATATTCAGATTTGGAACGTAAAAAGATCAAAATTATTGGATCTTAGGGATTCAAAGAGCAAAGCCTTTTGCAAAAAAAAGCGTGTCTTTAGACATGCTTTTTTTTAATGGTTATTTAGGCTTAATGATTATTCAGGCTTAACGGCTACGACGGTTAATTCTACCAGTACACGCGGGTCGTATAATTTGGCTTCAACACAAGTTCTGGGTAATGCTTCAATGTCTGACACCCACGCATCCCATACTTCATTAAATGCTGCATAATCCTGTTCAATATCTTTCAGATAAATGGTCACTGACATAATCTTGCTTTTATCTGTACCGGCATCTGCAAGAAATTGATCAATGATCTCAAATGTTTGCTGTGTTTGTCCTTTGATGTCTAAATCAAGGTCTGTTGCCAATTGACCTGCCAAATGGACCAATTGACCAGAAATAGCGATTTCGGAAAAGCGTTTTGAAACATGCAGGCGTTGGATGGTCATGTGGAATATCCTGAAAGCAAAAAGGTCACTTAATCTTGAGTTTTAGGCATTGTAGCGGCAACAAAGGCCGTCAATAAACAGCCGACAGCAAGGTAGATTGCCACATAATGCCATGAACCATCACCCAAAATCACCAAAGCTGCTGCAATCATTGGGGTAAAGCCACCACCGATAATACTGGCCACTTGATAGCCGACACCTGCGCCACTATAGCGATAGGCGGTACCAAACAGGGAGGTGAAAATCGGTTGGTGTACACTCACCACCATATCATGGGCAATATTGGCAAGGAAAATCGCACCGACAATAATTAGCCAAGTATTTTGTGCATCAAGGGCCATGAAGAAGGGAAAAGCTGAAAGCGCACCAATCAATCCACCCAGCACGCACATTTTACGATGATCAAATCGATCTGCTAGCCACGCAAAGAGGGGAATGCTGAAACAGCTAATGGCACCAACCATTAAGGTGATATTGAGGAAGAACTGTTTGTCCATGCCCAATTGAGCGGTGGAATAATTCAGTGCAAAGTTCGTCACCAAATACATGGTGAGTAACTCGGTCAGGCGCAGCGCAATAATGTAGAAAAAGGCTTTGGGGTGTTGGCTAATTGCTTGCAGAATCGGTAATTTTTGCGGCGTTTGTTGAGCTTTGACCACATGGTCGACGAATTCTTGAGATTCGTCTTGATCACGTCGAATCCACATCGCGATAGCCAGCAAGATAATACTGGCAATAAAGGGAATTCGCCATGCCCAATCAGCAAAAGCATCTTCGCCCAAAGTGGCAATAATCAAAGACACAGCGCCTGTTGCAAGAACAAGTCCTACGCCATAGCCAATTTGTACACCACTGCTGTAAAAGGCTTTTTTGCCTTTCGGGGCATTTTCTACAGCCATCAGGGCAGCGCCGCCCCATTCTCCACCAACCGCAAAACCCTGTATTGCTCGAAGTGTCACGAGCAGGATCGGGGCCCACCAACCGATGGCCGCAAAATTGGGTAATAAACCAATGCCGACCGTCGAAATACCCATCAGGATGACGGTGAGCACCAACATTTTCTTACGACCCAGCTTGTCACCAAAATGTCCAAACACAATGCCGCCTAAGGGGCGGAACAAGAAGCCAACGCCAAAGGTCGCCAAGGCAGCAAGTGTGCCCATATTGTTGCCAATACTGGGGAAAAACTGATCTTTGAAAATGAGTGCGGCAACAATGCCATAAAGTAAAAAATCGTACCAATCGACTACGGCACCAATGAAGCTACTTAATGCGGCTTTACGAGCGCGTTGTTCTTGATTTTGTGAAATATTTTGAGGATTTGGAGCAGATTTTTCAGAAGGCATACAGCGGGGTATTCCATGATTGACAACAGAGTTGCCCTGTAATATTCGGATTTGATCGTCACGCCAATCACAGGACAGCATGCTGAAAGTAAAGGTGATTTTCAGCATCTCAGCGCATACACGGATAATGTAGTGCGCTGATAGAGTACTCTAATTTTAGGCTTTGTGAATAGCTAATTGCTTTAATTTTGTTCTTCTGCCTAAATCTTAAGCAAATATGATCTTCTTGAAGTTTTTAGAGCAGCGAAAGTTGTGCTTCTTGGTTTTGCGCACTTAATTGATAGACCCCTACGCCAATCAGGCGAAATTGATCTTCCTCAGAAATATGCATTTCATGCAGTAATTGCTGTAACACCTGCGCAAGGTCTTCACGATGATTCAGTGACGTTTTAAAACTCTTACTGTGCTGTAGCACTTGGAAATTCTTCAGTTTTAATTTGGCCGATACACCACGTGCGCTTAACTGCTTTTTTTCTAAACTAGACCAAACTTGGTCAATCAGTTTGGGCCAATAGGGCCGACATTGGCTCAGGGTGAGATCATCATCAAAAGTGGTTTCTTTGGAAATCTGTTGACGCTCGCGGCTAGATTGGACCGGTCGTTCATCAATCCCTTGCGCATACAGATAGAGTTGCCGTCCATATTTACCGAAATGATGAATCAGAACGGCTTCTTCAATTTGTTGTAAATCACCCAATGTATTGAGTTGCATGGCTTTTAATTTTTCTTGAGTGACTCTTCCCACACCGGGAATTTTTTTCAGTGCCAAGTTATGGATGAAATGCAGAACTTGTGATGGTTTGATAATACAAATGCCATTGGGTTTGTTCCAATCAGAAGCGACTTTAGCCAAAAATTTATTGGGCGCGACACCTGCGGAGGCAGTTAAACCAGTTCTTTGTAAAATCTCTGCCTGAATTCGCATAGCGACTTCGGTGGCGCTCGGAATGTGTTGTAAATTTTCTGTGACGTCCAAATAAGCTTCGTCTAAAGATAGCGGCTCAATCAGAGACGTATAGCGTTGAAAAATGGCATGAATTTGCGCCGAAACAGCACGATATTTTTCAAAATTAGGTTCGATCACCACGACCTGTGGACAGAGTTTACGGGCCTGTGCCATTGACATTGCTGAGCGTAAACCAAACTCACGTGCAGGATAGGACGCGGCACAGATGACTGCACGAGGGTGATGTGAAGACACAACAACAGGAAGCTGCTTGAGTTCTGGACGTTCCCGCAGCTCTACTGATGCAAAGAATGCATCCATGTCGATATGTATAATTTTCCTCATGCCTAGTTAGATCAGTGCCTAAAAATTGAATTTCAGTATCGCACAGTCAATCCAGCACTTTCCTCAATTTTTTAACTCGAACGACACAGGTTGACTGAGTAAAACCACCTTGGTGTTTTGAGTTGCTGCCGACTGTATTAATAGATTTAGGCTTTGAGGGGTGTCATCGGCAAAGCGGGGCAAAAATTCGAGCTCTGGATTCAGTGGTTTGAAAAAATTATCCCAATGAATTGGAATCACGGTACTGGGTTGAAGAATCGCTAAGGTTTCTTTGAAATATTGCTGTTGAAACGCTGCCGTTTGCTTGGAAAGTTGGGCAATGCCTAAAAATAAAGTATCGACTTTTAGTTTTTGCAACTGTTTGGGCACAGCACCAGTACTGGCTTTGACTAAACTGTAATGCGGCCCATGTTGGATGAGATAATCATACGATCCACCTTCTTTAAACGCACTAAAATGTGCAGGGAGTTGCAGTGGCTGCGAAATTTCTTCTCCCAAATCATCATTAACGGCCGTTGGCGGTGTATGTTGCGAGGGGATGGCAGTAATGGTGAATTTACCGATTTGCATCGGTTGCCAAGCTTGAACTTCGTGTAATTGTGATTCAGCGATTGGCATCGCCCGTGCGATATTTAAGGTACTTTTAGAGCCGATAATTATGGCCTTGGGGAGTTGGTGGGCCAACATTGGAATATCGAGCGCATGATCATAATGCGAATGAGTCACGAAAATAGCACGAGTGCGTTTTAAGTCGTATTGGTCGATATAGCTATGTAATAAAGGCTGATCACTTTGGATTTGAGTAAATACGGTCCGACTGAGTGAAGGTCGACTAAAGAAGCCGTCTATGAGAATTTGCTCTTGGCCATCGTCAAAAAGTAAGGTGGAAACGCCAAAGAATTTGACGTGATAGGGCGCCGCTGAGCGAGTATCTGTAGTGCTTTGTGTGGGAAGTTGATAATGCCACGTTTTAAACGCTGCCAAGGTCCCTGAAGGTTGGATCAAATATGCCAATATCCCGATGGCGAGGATCATAAAGACTGAAAATATAATAAGAAAAATTTTTAAAATACGCATCCTGCGACTCAGTTTTCATGGATTATTTTGTTCGATGTTGTCCTGAGTCGGTGAATAAATCAACGGGGTTTGATCGGGGAAACGCCATTTTTGTCTAAAAAATCAGTCCAAGCCTTATCATCACCTGAAAATACATTTAAATCGACGCTGGTCGAGATGCCTTGAATTTGTCCTTGATTGGTATGTTGCCAAATCAGCCATTTCGGATTGTTTTTTAGATCGGGCGGGCCTTTATATTCACGGACCCACAGCGGCGTCTGTTTAAACTCGCCAGCTAAAACAATATTATAAAAAGACTTCGAGGTATAAAAAATCGGTTGTTTGCCATAATGGCGGTGCAAGCGATCATGCATATAAGTGATTTCTTTGAGTAACTGCTCTTTGCTGTAGGTGTTAATGCAGTTGGTGTCATATTCCAAATCAATCACGGGAGGAAGGGCATCGGCTTTTTTCGGCACGGAAGCAATAAAATTTTCTGCCTGAATCTTGCCATCACGGCACAGACGATAAAAATGATAGGCCCCAACTAAAAAGCCGTTTTCCCGCGCTTGTAACCAGTTATCTTGAAATTTTCGATCTTTAAAATCACCACCTTCCGTAGCTTTGAGATAAACGAATTGGTATTTTTTAGGTGAAATTTTTGACCATTGAATATCTTTTTGATGATGAGAAACATCAAAGCCTTTGACGGGATATTCTTCTGCAGATGCAGGGCGATGTGGCATCACAGCTAAATAACCCAATCCAGCCACCACCATGACGCCGCTGATAGCGCTGAGTGCAATAATCGGGCTGTATTTTTTGAGTGAACTTTTTGTGGTACGTGATTTGGCTTTTTTAGGCATGAAAATGTATCCAAGTGTCCTTTTTATCATAACCCTTTAGGGGCTGAACTGTCATAGATTTGCCCGATGACACAGGTTTAGACATCCACATGTTTAGGAATTTGCCAAAAAATCGCTGCGGTAATCAGGTTAATGCAGCCGAGTAAAATCAAGGTGCTATGGAATGCCGTTTCGATTTGTGCAGGACCATAATAGGCCGTAAACACGTTGACTAAAGTCCCTGCCAAAGCCACACCGATACTCATCGACACCATCATAATCATCGACAAGAAACTGTTGCCACTGCTGGCATCTTGTTGGGGTAAATCTTTGAGGGTTAAGGTATTCATCGAAACGAATTGCAGCGAGTTTAAAATACCAAAAATAAAAAAGTGTAAGGCACGTAACCAAGTGGGGGTTTCAGCCGTAGAGAGTGCAAAACTGCAAATACAGGCACCGACCAAGAAAGTATTTACCAATAACACTTTACGATAGCCAAAGCGTTGAATAATTTGACGAATAATCGGTTTTGATGCCAATGAACCGAGTACCGTCGGTATCATCAATAAACCTGTGATAAATGGCTCAAAGCCAAAAGCCACTTGTAGCATTAAGGGAATCAAAAATGGCATGGCATTGCCGCCAAGGCGGGCAAAGAAGTTGCCGATAATACCGATGGCATAGATCCGATTTTGAAATAATTTACTGCGAAACAGCGCATTGGCGTGAGTATGTGCATGAAAGGCATAGATCAAACTGGCGATGATCCCCGCAGCGACTAATAGCAGGCTCCACCATAGCGGCAGATGCGGGCTAGCAAAGTTTTCAATGCCTAACGATAAACCCACCATGGCGATGACCAATAAGAAAAAGCCCATAAAGTCGAAGCGTTGTACGCTCGGTTCGGTCACATTGGGCATGGCTTTAAAGGTAATAAGTACTCCTAACAGTCCCATTGGAATGTTAATTAAAAAGATCCAATGCCATGTTGCGACTTCCACCATCCAACCGCCAAGGGTAGGGCCAATTAAGGGGCCCATTAAACCAGCAAGGCTCATCAGACTCATAGCCGATAAAAACTGTGTCCGAGGAATCACTTTGAGCATCGCCAAACGCCCAACAGGCAGCAGTAATGCGCCACCTATGCCCTGAATTACCCGATAAACCAGCAGCTCATTCAGGCTATTGGCCATGCCGCAGCCTAGCGATGCTAACGTAAAAATAATAATGGCTGTGAAATAAGTATTTCGTACGCCAAAACGATCGGCCAACCAACCACTTAAGGGAATACACGCCGCAACGGACAAGACATAGGCCACGACCACACTATGCATTTGAAGTGGGTCTTCACCTAGACTTCTCGCCATAGCAGGGATTGCTGTATTGACGATGGTCGTATCCAGCCCTTGCATAAAAAAGCCAATAGAGACCAATAGCACAAGAAGTCTAAATTCGGGTTGTAAAGCCTGATGTGTTGGCGTGCTATTCATAAGTCAATAAAGCTGAGATTTTTAAACAGTTTAAATGAATATTGCCATTCAGATGTAGTAAAAGCTTTGCATAATTGAGCCAAAAAATTGCAAGAAAAATGCAATGAAAGTTTCATCTCTATGCAACCTAATGTTTATAAATTGGTCATATTTTAATAAAAGACGAATGAAAACATGAAACTACAAATTTCGGCGCTGATGTGATTAAACAAGGCGATGTGGGACCTGAAGATCTGATTTTTATTGCCGCCAAAGATTTGCCCAATGCTTAACCTTTGTTGGTGGTTGGAAATGAAGTGAGCGGTAGCACGGCGGTTTATCAGATTAAATTGAAATAATTAAAGTTTAAAGCATTTGTTTTATTTGAGGTTTTTATTTTAGTGTCGAGAAAAGCATGGCACGAAATTGTATGAACGCCAGATAAACTGTCATAATGCGTTCAAGTCCTTCATTTATTGGAGGGCTTTTTCTTTATGGCAAAGGTGTTTTATTTTCATGACAATCGAAATTCTGATGGTCATAGGCTTCTGTCTCGCGGCCTATTCTATTGTCGGTAATGATGTGCCACAGACATTGGGAACCTTTATTTCATCCAATGCGCATCGCCCTTGGTGGCTGTTGTGGATCTATGTCAGCAGTATTTTAGCCATTGTATTGGTTTATGGTTGGTACAGTTCTGGCGTGGAGGATGCATCTTATGGTCGTTTAGAAACGATTCCATTTCCCGCAGAAGGGGTCACGTGGCTCTATATTGTGCCACCGATCTTACTGATCATTTTGACTCGCTACGGAATCCCAGTCAGCACCACATTCTTAGTGTTAACGATTTTCTCTCCGAGTAGTCTCGGCTCGATGTTAACCAAGTCCATGATGGGTTATGCGGTAGCTTTTGTTGTCGCAATTATTGTTTATCGTTTTGTAATTAAAGGCATCTCGGTTTATTTCAGTAAAACACGTGATGAAACCCCCTCGAATATTTGGGTGGGACTACAGTGGGTTTCGACGGCATTTTTATGGAGTCAGTGGCTGATTCAGGATTTGGCCAATATTTTTGTCTACGTCCCTCGTCAGGTGCCGCTGGAGTTCCTGATTTTTGCAATTGTGGTGTTTATCGTACTGCTTGGGATCATTTTGTACCAACGTGGTGGGGCGATTCAGGGCATTATCGACACCAAAACAGGTGTGGCTGATATCCGCTCGGCAACCATTATCGACTTTATGTATGCCTTGATTTTATTGGTGTTCAAAGAGTGGAGTAATATTCCAATGAGTACCACTTGGGTGTTCTTGGGCTTACTCGCAGGACGTGAATTTGCCATGTCCATGCATTTACATGAAGTGAATAAATATCGAACTTCACGAAATGTCAGCAAAGATGCGATGAAATTGATGCTTGGTTTGTTGATGAGTATTTTCTTAGCGACAACCTTGCCATGGTTCTATCGTGTGGTGTCAGGTTAAGTCGACACGATCTTGATTTGAAGTAACATCGAGCAATAAAAAAAGGGGAATACTTTATTCCCCTTTTTGACATCTAAAATACAGTTAGACCACGAAATTTTTCGGGCAATCTAAATTTTTCAGTGCGCTAAAGATCTGCTTCGAAGAATTACATACGATCAGTTTGGCACGATGCTGCGGCGGCAAGAAACCTTCAGCGACCGCATGGTCTAATTGTGCAATTAGTGCATCATAGAAGCCATTGACGTTATAAAGCATCATCGGTTTTTGGTGTTGATTCAACTGTCCCCAAGTGGCGATTTCTAAAATTTCTTCGAATGTACCGAGACCACCGGGCAGAGCAACAAAGGCACTGGCACGTTCTGCCATCATGGCTTTACGCTCATGCATACTGCGTACGACGTGTAATTCAGTCAAATGATTATGTGCAATTTCATAATCCAACATAAACTCAGGAATCACACCCACAGCTTCGCCGCCATGATCGACCACAGCGTCAGCAACTTGACCCATCAGGCCAATACTGGCGCCACCATAGACCAGACCAAAACCATGTTCAGCCAAGCCTTGCGCTAATGCGATGGCTTTTTCTTGATAAATTGGATTGTTACCAGAGCGGGAGCCGCAATACAGTGCGATTAAAGGTTGTGTTGTAGCAGGAGAAGGATTACCACGTTTTTCTGTCATTTTTAATCCGCTATTCATTACGTTTTAATTTTACCTTAGCATGTTATTTTTTATGACACTACATTGGCAGCTAAATATGACAATTTAATGTCATCATTGGGTTTAAATTCTTCCATACAGAGATTGTACTTTGGTAAAAAAGGGTGAATTTTTACCTTAACTTGCTATACTTAAAACTTCATTTTAAGCTAAAGAACCGTCATGGGTAGTGGTTGTTGTCACTCAGCACACATCAAAATATTAGAAAGAACGCCATTAAAAGCGTTTGCGCATGTCCAATGCATTTCATTTTCAAATCAGCATGATCTACGTGTGAATAACATTCAGGAGATACAACCATGATCTTTGAATGGATGTCCGATCCTTCTGCATGGGTGGGTTTATTAACACTGGTGGTGCTTGAGATTGTTTTAGGTATCGATAACCTGGTTTTTATTGCGATTCTTGCGGAAAAATTACCGCCAGAACAGCGTAATACCGCACGGATTGTCGGCTTATTGCTTGCACTGTGTATGCGATTGGTCTTACTGGCCTCAATTGCATGGGTGGTGACTCTAACCAACCCACTGTTCCATATTTTCGACCATCCATTTTCCGGTCGAGATCTAATTTTACTGTTTGGTGGGGTGTTCTTGCTATTTAAAGGCACCATGGAACTGCGTGAACGTCTTGAAAACAAGCCGATGCTAAAGGAAGAAAATCCTGTGCATGCGACGTTTTGGATGGTGATTGTGCAGATTGTGGTGCTCGATGCCGTGTTCTCGCTCGATAGCGTGATTACCGCTGTCGGGATGGTGAAACACCTTTCTGTCATGATGATTGCGGTCATTATTGCTGTCGGCATTATGCTGTGGGCATCTAAACCACTGATGAACTTCGTGAACCGTCACCCAACGGTGGTGATTCTGTGCCTGTGCTTCTTGATGATGATTGGTTTCTCGCTCTTAGTCGAAGGCTTTGGTTTCCACATTCCAAAAGGCTACTTATACGCAGCCATTGGTTTCTCCGTCCTGATTGAGTTCTTGAACCAAACCATGCGTCATAATCAGGAAAAAATGGTGACAACCACAGACTTACGTTATCGCACTGCCTCAGCGGTGATGCGTATGCTCGGTGGGAAAAATGTTGCAGACAATCAAAATGAAAATGAAGATGTGCTTGCAACACGTGCCTTTGCTGATGAAGTCTTTGATGAAGACAACGGTGTTTACCACAGTGTCATGGTGCAAGGTGTACTGGGTTTATCTGAACGTCCAGTGAAGTCGGTGATGACACCTCGTCCTGAACTGGAATGGATTGACTTGGATGAAGCGCCTGAGGCGATTCGTGCTCAATTACTCAGTACCACGCATTCACGTTTGATTGTGGCACACGGTGAGTTAGACAATATCGCGGGTGCGGTACTGACTCATAAAGTCATGAATGACTATATTGAAACAGGCGTACTCGATTTTGAAAAGCATCTCCGTGAGCCTGTGGTGGTACATGAAAATGCACAAGTCTTGATGGTGATGGAGCAACTGCGTCAAGCGCCGTTACAAATGGCCTTAGTGTTGAACGAATACGGTTCAATTGAAGGGATTGCTACACCGATTGATGTCTTAGAAGCGATTGCTGGTGAGTTCCCCGATGAAGATGAACCTGAGACGGCAGCAGAAAGTCTCGATGATGGTTCATTGTTACTCGATGGCTCAACCGACATTCGTCATGTGTCTTTATTGTTGGGTCGTGATTTGGTGGATGATGCTGAACAGTATTCAACTCTGTCCGGATATATCTTATTCCATTTGGGTCGTTTACCAGCCAATGGTGAAAAATTCAAAGCGGATGAACACATTTTTGAAGTGGTTACGATGGATGGTCATAAGATCGAAAAAGTGCATGTCATTCCCATGCCAACTGAAGATTAAGTTGCGTATCGGGGGGTAATCTATATAGATCACTGATGTTACGCACGTAAAAGTAATTACGCATTTTTAAAATGATTTTTAAGTCTATTCGACGGAGTCTTACATCTAGGGTTTAAATAAAGGGATTAGCCTTCGGCTGGAGGTACTTTTGTTTCGGCAAAAGTACCCAAAACCATTGTCATCCGCAAAACTCGTTCACTACCGTCAAATTATTCAAAGCATTGCAAAAACATTTTTGATTAGAAGTAGTCCTGTCTCAAACACTTGCGGATGACCTTACCGTGTATCATTCTTTTATTTGAATCGATACGGATCTACTGATGAAAATTGTGTGGAAAGATCCGTTAAAATAGCCTGCATTGTCAGGCTATTTTTTAGGGAAACAAATATGTCACAAGTCCAGTGTCCATGTGGCAAAGGTGAGTATGGTAGCTGTTGTCAGCCCTTACATACGGGGCGTGAAAATGCACAGACTGCAGAGCAATTGATGCGTTCACGTTATAGTGCATTTGCACAACATGAGATTGATTATATTGTACAAACAACTGCAATTGGACAGCAGCAAGCCTTGGATGTGAGTGCCATTGCAGCGTGGAGTCAGGCCAATCAATGGTTAAAGCTTGAGGTGGTACAAGCCCAAGAAAAACTCGATAAAAACCATGCTCGAGTTGAATTTAAAGCCCATTATCACGATGGGCAGCAAGCGCAGGTACATCATGAAATTTCACACTTTGTGAAGTTCGAGCAGCGCTGGTATTTCCTTGATCCGACCACAGAGATGCAAATCACCATGAAGCAACCATGTATTTGTGGCTCTGGACGAAAATTTAAACAATGTTGTGCGCAATTTTTATAACATTTGAGCAGATTTAGCTTAGAATAGCGCGCATCTCAACCCTCAGTGGAAGAAGGGCGATGTTACTTACCGTTATTTATATTATCGCAATCACGGCAGAAGCAATGACAGGTGCATTGTCTGCGGGTCGGCGGAGTATGGACTGGTTTGGGGTAACATTGATTGCCTGTGTCACGGCACTGGGGGGCGGTTCGGTTCGTGATGTGCTGCTTGGGCACTATCCACTGACTTGGGTTAAGCATCCAGAATATCTCATGCTGACCTGCTTTGCTGCATTTGTCACCATCCTGATTGCAAAGTGGATGCGTCATCTTCGTAATATCTTCTTGGTTCTCGATGCCTTGGGTCTCATTGGTTTTACCATTATTGGCTGTCAAATCGCTTTAGAAATGGGACATGGTTTTGTCGTTTCTGCGGTAGCAGGGGTGCTAACCGGAGTCTCTGGCGGTATTTTACGAGACATTCTATGTAACGATGTCCCGCTGGTGTTCCGTCGTGAACTTTATGCCAGTATTTCTTTTGTGTCCGTGATTTGTTATTGGCTCTGTATTGAGATTGGATTATCGCTAGAATTAACAGTCATTGCGACGCTCATTTTCGGTTTCACCTTACGTCTGATCGCCATTTACTTTGGCTTAGAAATGCCTAAATTTATTTATAAAGATGATGATGATCAGTCAGTATCTTCAAAAGATTTGTCGTAGCTGCATTGCTATAACATCACATTAAAATGCTAAAAAGACGGATCAATGGTCGGTCTTTTGCATGGATCTATACTAAAAAACGCAAAATCATACATCCTGTTGGGAAAGCAGTGTTCATCCTTCCACCAGTTCAGAGATCTTGTTATGGACTTAGTCTCACGTATACAACGCTTACCCATCGGTAAGTTTCACTACACTTTACTTTGGGTTATTGGCCTTGGCTGGATGTTTGATGCCATGGATACGGGGCTCATTTCCTTTATCTTAGCGAAAATGGCTGAAGATTGGGCCATGACGCCAAATGATAAAAGTTGGGTGGTCTCGATTGGTTTTGTTGGGATGGCGATTGGCGCGGTGTTTTCTGGAGGACTGGCAGATCGCTTCGGCCGAAAAACAGTGTTTGCATGGACATTGGTGATTTATAGCTTAGCCACTGCTGCATGTGCGTTTGCACCTAATCTAACTTGGTTATTGGTATTTCGTTTTATTGTCGGCTTAGGTTTAGGTGGACAACTCCCAGTCGCGGTGACTTTGGTCAGTGAATATATTCCGGCTCATGTACGTGGACGTTTTATTGTCTTACTAGAAAGTTTTTGGGGACTGGGCTGGTTGGTTGCGGCGTTAGTATCACGCTTTATTATTCCGGATTTTGGTTGGCATGCGGCTTTCCTGATTGGCGGTATTCCTGCGTTATATGCGATCGTGATTTGGAAAATGGTGCCCGAATCGGTGCCTTATTTGATTAACCGTGGACGTTTTGATGAAGCACATGCATTGGTGAAAAAGATTGAAGCCAAATGTGGTGTAGAAGTTGTTGAAATCTTTGAAGTCAAACCGGTTGCAGAAAAGCACAATATCAGTTTTTCACAGTTGTGGTCAGGGATTTTTGCACGTCGTACTTTAATGCTGTGGCTCATTTGGTTCGGTATCGTCTTTTCTTATTACGGTATTTTTACATGGTTACCAAGTTTATTGGTCAAAGAAGGCTACACCATTGTTCAATCCTTTGAATATGTTTTGGTCATGATTTTGGCACAATTACCGGGTTATATTGCAGCTGCATGGTTGGTCGAAAAATTAGGTCGTAAAGCTACGTTGGCGGGCTTCATTGGGATGTGTGCCATTTCGGCATATTTCTTCGGTCAGTCTGGCAGTGTGACAGAGATTGTGATTTGGGGCTGTTTAATGTCCTTCTTTAATCTCGGTGCTTGGGGCGTACTTTATACCTATACACCAGAACAATATCCGGCCAATATTCGTGCCTTTGGTTCGGGCTGGGCGGGTGCCATTGGTCGGATCGGGGGCATTGCCGCGCCTTTTGCTGTGACACATATGATGGATATGGATCATGGTTTTAGCTATGTATTTATGATGTTTACTGCAGTCTTAATTGCCGTTGCCGTGGTGATTTTGGTTTTAGGTGAAGAAACCAAGGGCAAAACTTTAGAATCCATCGGTCTATAAAGACTGTTGAATTTTTAGTTGATCATGGTGAATAAAATGGATATTTTTACGCCATAAGACACAATTTGTCGCAGAGTGTTAGATCATCCCCTTGTATAGGGGGCACCTGCGACATAGCATAAGAACCCAATAAAGAACGAACAATTTAGGATTACAGGTTGTTATGACAAGCCTTGCGCATCATGCGACAGAAAACCGTTCCGTAGCAGAATTTACCGAACAAGCATATCTCAACTACGCCATGTACGTGATTATGGATCGTGCATTGCCACATATCAGTGATGGTCTAAAACCCGTTCAGCGTCGTATCGTCTATGCGATGAGTGAACTCGGGTTAAAGCCAACGGGTAAGCCAAAAAAATCTGCACGTACGGTTGGTGATGTACTGGGTAAATACCATCCTCACGGTGACTTAGCTTGTTATGAAGCTATGGTACTCATGGCGCAGCCGTTTAGTTATCGCTATCCATTTATTGAAGGTCAGGGAAACTGGGGCTCACCAGATGATCCGAAATCCTTCGCAGCGATGCGATATACCGAAGCAAAACTGTCTGCTTATAGTGATTTATTATTGTCTGAGTTAGGACAAGGAACCTGTGATTGGCAGGATAACTTTGATGGTTCGATGAAAGAGCCAGTGAATTTACCGGCACGTGTTCCAAATATTTTACTCAACGGCACAACGGGTATTGCTGTGGGTATGGCAACGGATATTCCACCGCATAACTTACGTGAAGTGGTGAAGGGCACCATCGCCTTAATTCGCAATCCAAATTTAACCGATGAGAAAGTCGCAGAATATATTCCTGCGCCTGATTTGCCGACACGTGCGGAAATTATTACTTCTCCAGAAGAATTACTCAAAATTCAAACCACAGGTCGCGGTAGTTATCGAACTCGTGCGGTGTACAGTATTGAGAAAAATGAAATCGTGATTACGGAGCTGCCGTATCAGGTTTCAGGCTCAAAAGTGATCACGCAGATTGCAGATCAAATGCAGGCGAAGAAGTTGCCATTGGTCACGGACTTACGTGATGAGTCAGATCATAAAAACCCAACACGTTTAGTGATTGTCCTGCGCTCAAACCGTATTGATGCTGAATCGGTGATGAGTCATCTATTTGCAACCACTGACTTAGAGTCGAGCTATCGTGTCAATATGAACATGATTGGCGCAGACGGTCGTCCGCAAGTGAAATCGATCCGCCGTATTTTGTTGGAATGGATTGAAATCCGTAAAAATACCGTAACACGTCGTTTGACTTATCATCTGAATAAAATTGAAAAACGGTTACATATACTTGCAGGCTTGATCATTGCCTATCTGAATATTGATGAAGTAATTCGTATTATTCGTGAAGAAGATCAGCCTAAACCGGTGTTGATGACGCATTTTAATATCGATGAAATTCAAGCCGAAGCGATTTTAGAACTTAAGTTACGTCATTTGGCAAAACTTGAAGAAATGGAAATGCGCCGTGAACAAGAAGAATTGGAAGCCAAAGCAGCCATTATTCGTGAACAATTGGCGAACCCTGAATCATTAAAAGCATTGATCATTAATGAACTTAAAGAAGATGCGAAGAAATTTGGTGATGACCGCCGTTCTCCAATTGTGAAACGTGCAGAAGCCCATGCGATTAATGAACAGGATATGCTTCCTGCAGATCCTGTAACTGTCGTTTTGTCTGAAGCGGGTTGGATTCGCTCGGCGAAAGGTCATGAAGTCGATGCTGAGAACTTAAATTTCCGTGCAGGTGACCAATATCTCAGCCATGCGCAAGGTAAATCGAATCAACGTGTGTATGTATTAGATGATGCCGGTCGAAGCTATGCTTTGGGCATCAATACCTTGCCATCCGCGCGTGGTTTAGGTGAGCCTCTGAGTTCTAAACTTGCACCTGCAAGTGGTGTCGGCTTTAAACAAGTGTTTATTGCCGAAGATGAAACAGAAGTCTTGGCGATGAGTAGTAAAGGCTATGGCTTTAAAACCCAAGCCAAAAACCTCGATACCAATGCAAAAGCGGGTAAAGCCTTCCTTAGTTTATCTGAAGGCGCGGCGGTCATGAATTTGACGGCGATTGAAAATGCAACACATCTTGCACTCCTCAGTTCTGCGGGTCGTTTGCTGTTGGTTGAACTTGATGAATTACCAGTATTGAATAAGGGTAAAGGTAATAAATTGATACAACTTGAGGCAAAAGATCAAATTGTATCCATGACAACTTTGAATTTAGATGAAATAATTCAAGTGCTTGCAGGAAATCAACAATTAAAGCTTAAAGGCGACGATCTGCAAAAATATGTGGGCAAACGTGCATCGAAAGGTGTGTTGTTACCACGTGGATATCAAAAAGCAAATAAACTGTTCATTCAAAGATAATACTAGCATCCATGGAACGAAATACGTTATATATGCTGTTATTCGTGAAATGGATGCAATATTAAGCACAAACAAGTTAAATAATGACCGCTTAATATTGAAAAAAAACAGTTGGATTATTAAGGATTACGACAGGAGAATTGGGCGTTATGGAAAAGATTTGGTTCGCTGAATACCAAAAGACAGGGATTCCAGAAACTGTAGAATTACCCGCAGAAAATACCTCATTGGTCGATATTTTTGAGCGTAATTTCCAGAAGTTTGGCTCAAGAGATGCCTTTATCTTTATGGATAAAGTCTTAACTTTTAAAGAACTTGATGAAGCAAGCCGTAAATTTGCAACTTATTTGCAAAGTTTAGGTTTGGCTAAAGGTTCACGCGTTGCAGTTATGATGCCGAATGTTCTTCAATATCCTGTTGTTGCATTAGGTGTATTCCGTGCTGGACTGGTATTGGTCAACGTGAATCCACTGTATACCTCTCGTGAACTTGAGCATCAATTGAATGACTCTGGAACAGAAGCTCTAGTTATTATTGAAAACTTTGCATCTGTTTACCAAGCGATTATTGGTAAAACCCCAGTAAAACACGTGATCGTGGCATCTGTGGGCGACATGCTCGGTACACTGAAAGGTACATTGGTTAACTTTGTATTACGTTCAGTGCGTAAACAAATTCCAGCTTGGAACATCCCAGGTCATATTCGCTTTAATGCAGCAATGTCTAAAGTGAGTGCAAATAATTACAAGCGTCCAAACTTAACTTTAAGTGATACTGCGGTACTTCAGTATACTGGTGGTACAACTGGCGTATCTAAAGGCGCAGAATTGACTCATCGTAACCTTGTGTCAAACATGTTGCAGTGTGATGGTATTTTCCAAAGTAAATTTGGTCAGCAAGATGGTCAGCCAGATGATCGTATCTTCTGTGCATTACCGCTGTATCACATCTTTGCATTTATGGTGTGTGCACTTTACGGTATGTACAAAGGTCAGGCGAACGTATTGATTCCTAACCCGCGTGACCTACCTGCGGTAATGAAAGAATTACGTAAATACCAACCTTCATTCTTTCCAGCAGTGAACACTTTGTTTAATGCTTTGGTGAACAATGAAGAGTTCAAGCAACTTGACTACAGCAAGCTAAAAATGGCGATGGGTGGTGGTATGGCAGTACTTCCTTCGACTGCAGAAGCGTGGAAGAAAGTTACCGGTACCAATATCATCGAAGGTTATGGTTTATCAGAAACTTCACCTGTTGCAACCGCAAACCCTCCAGCATCAATGGAATTCAGCGGTACGATTGGTATTCCATTGCCACTGACTGAAGTTGCTATTTTAGATGATGATGGCAATGAAGTTGCTCAAGGTGAGCAAGGTGAAATTTCGATTCGCGGTCCTCAAGTCATGAAAGGCTATTGGAACCGTCCAGATGAAACTGCCAAAGTAATGACGGCGGACGGTTTCTTCCGTACAGGTGACATTGGTGTCATGGATCCACGCGGTTATGTGAAGATTGTAGACCGTAAAAAAGACATGATTTTGGTGTCTGGCTTCAACGTTTATCCTTCTGAAATTGAAGAAGTTGTTGCAAAACATCCAAAAGTGCTAGAAGTTGCTGCGATTGGTGTTCCTGATGAAAAATCAGGTGAAGTACCTAAATTATTCGTTGTGAAAAAAGATCCATCTTTAACGACTGAAGAAGTTTTGGCATTTGCAAAAGAAAACTTAACTGGCTATAAACGCCCACGTTATGTTGAATTTATGGATGAATTGCCAAAATCGAACGTCGGTAAAATTCTACGTAAAGATTTGCGTAAAACCGCATAATACGATGCATAAAAAAAGCGCCTTCGGGCGCTTTTTTTATCGCTTTAAATTTAGCTCATTAAAGCTTACCTTTATTCATCGACCAGCGATCAAAGTAGCGACGTCCTACTCCAAAAACACCTAAGAAAATAAACATCGCGCCGAACTGACGACTAAAGCCAGATTGGTTATAGCTGCCATAGGTTAAAATATTGTCGACTAAACAATATAGGGCAATGACAATGACCCAATGCCAAAGGGGAAGTTGCTTGATGGAAACTGCATAGAATGCAATCCACATGATGACAAAGCTGAAAACAGTCGACCAGACATTTAAGTTGGCGCAAATCACAGCAAGTAAAAATGCAGTCACTGGAATGACAATTTTTAAGACACGATCGACGCGAAGCTGATGGCGTTTTTGCTCTTCAAGAACTTCAAATAATTGATCTTGATCAGAAGTGCTCATAGAGGATCCTTTCATCTGCCGATTATAAAAACACTATATTTAACAAAAATTATTCACGAAATGCCATGGTATTATAGCAGCCATAAAAATCTTCCTGAGAAAAAACACATGCACAGCATCAGTGGGATCATCTATCTCATTTTGGCCGCTTGTTTATTGCCATATGTATTTACATTTATTGCGAAACGAGCTGCAGGCTTTAAGTCGAGTGATAATCAAAATCCACGTGAAGTTTTAGCGCGCTCTACAGGATTGGCGAGCCGCGCACATGCAGTGCAACAAAATAGTTTTGAAAGTTTACCTTTATTTATTGCGGCTATTCTAATGGCCGAATACATGGTGATTCATCAACAATACATCATGACCTTTGGGATTGCCTATCTCGTTTTACGCGTTATTTATGGGCTATGTTATTTAGCCAATTGGGCAACTTTACGTTCAATTATTTGGACCTTGTCGATGTTATGCCCAATTTGTCTGATGTTATTGGTCATTAAATTAAGCTAAATGTTCTGCTTGATGATTAAATTATCAGCATGATCGCTAAAATCACAAAAAAAGCGATAAAACCGTTATAATTGTGCCGGATTAAAAGATTTAACTTTGTTTAAAGAGTGATGCTATGAGCTACAGCAATATCCCAGCGGGTAAAGATGCACCAAACGACATCTATGTCATTATTGAAATTCCTGCAAATGCAGCACCAATCAAATACGAAATCGATAAAGATTCTGATGCGTTATTTGTAGACCGTTTCATGGGTACTGCAATGTTCTACCCAGCGAACTATGGTTATGTTCCAAATACATTATCTTTGGATGGTGACCCACTAGACGTACTTGTGGTAACTCCACATCCAGTAGAGCCAGGTTCTGTAATTCGTTGCCGTCCTGTTGGTAAATTGAACATGGAAGATGACGGTGGTGTTGATGCAAAACTCGTTGCGGTTCCACACGACAAATTGACTCCGCTTTATAAAGATGTTCAAGAATATACAGATCTTCCTGCATTATTGATCAATCAAATTGAACATTTCTTCCAACACTACAAAGACTTAGAACCTGGTAAATGGGTTAAGTTAAGTGGTTGGGAAGGTGCTGATGTTGCTAAACAAGAAGTACTTAGCTCAATTGAAGCTTACAAAGCTGCGAACAAATAATATTGTTTTAAGCTGAGCATCGTTTTTATATAAAAACGATGCTCATAAAAAAACCTGCACAGTGTGCAGGTTTTTTTTCGCTATCTTAGACTAGCTGCGAAATTAAAATAATTTCACAGGGATGTCTAAGAATACACGTAATTCATTGGTGTCAGCCATATATACGTCATTGTATGCTTGGTCTGCACGGTAGTGTGAATAACGTAAACGAAGGCTAGCATCTTTAGCAAAACCTGATTGAACAGTATATTTCACTTGGTTAAAGAATTCGCTTTCTTTAGCATCGTCTGATGTCTCTACACCATTTTTAATAGTTTTGATATCCCAGCCGTATACATAAGCAGTCGTCCAATTTAAACCTGGCACGCCGTAATCAGCAAAGTTTAAGTTGTATTGAACTTGTGCCGATTTCTCATGGTTACCAATAAAGTCAGAAAGGTACGAGTTGGCTACATAAATAGATTGCGCACCGTCAGCATTGCTACCATAGTCATAACCTGTGTTACCAGTATTTTGTTGGTAAGCCAGCATGACTGAGTGAGCGCCTTGATTTAATGTACCTGCCAATGACCATAGATTGTTGCTTCGGCCATCTACATTTGTATCACCAAGTGATGAAGAATAGGTTGAAGCTGCTTTGTCCCATTCTGTGTGATAACCACTAAAGTCTAAATTTAAAGAGCGTTTTTCAGCTAACGGAATAGTGTAATTAGCATTAATGTAATGACGATCCAACGCATTTTTGCTATCTAAGCCATAGTAAGATGCATTAAGTTGGTCGTTAAACTTATATTTTGCACCCCAAACCACAGCACGATCTAGATCGTTACCGTCAGAATTAATTTGGTCTGAATATTGGTTTTTAGTGAATTTACCAGCAATAACTTCTAGATTTTCAACTTCATGGCTTGTCGCTAAAACGCCTGTGAAGTATTCAGGTACCATACGTGCTGTGTTTGACGCAAGCACTGGAATATCAAGAACTTGGGTGCCATATTCAACAGTAGTATTTGATACTCGAGCTTTAACACTTGCGCCACCACGTGCCCAGTGATCATACGCTGAGCCGTCGTTATGTTGTGGAATCATGCCATTACCAGCATGTTTGTTTTCACCGATTTTAAATGAACCATCGCCTACAACATTGGCACCAAAGCCAACAACACCTTGAGTGAAGCCTGACTCTAATTTCACGATTGCTGATTGTGCAAAAGAACTTGTATCGTCACCGCGATTTACATCTTGTTTATCGCGTTTAATGTAACCTGTACGGAATAATACAGAGCCTTCGGCATCTTCCACAAAGCCTTTAGATTCGCTTTGTTCGCTAGCAAAAGCAGTAGAAATAAGAGCAGCGTTTACTAATACTGCAAGTGTTAGTTGTTGAGCTTTAAGCATTGGGAGAGAGCCTCATGCAAATTTGGTTAATATGTAGTGCGATTGTATATTTTTTCTTAAAAAAATCACTATTTTTAATGCGCTTATTACACTAAAGTTAGAAAACATTCAGATCATCGGTCAATCTGTAATAAGCAAATATTTCGTATGTTATTGTTGTTTAACAAATAGTTTATTTAAATTGAATATATATTAAGCTAAAGAGAAGTTTATTCATTGCTTATCATAAAAAAATATAAAAAATGATAAAAACTTTCATTTAACTTGCTGATTTATCATTACTCTTCGCGACAATTTGTGCTGAATCTAAATTGGTATTTTGATCAAAAAGTATAAAAACTGCTGAGGTGCATGGCATCAATGTTCAGGCTAAGTAAGCACTGTTGGCGTATTTTTAGTAAATAGAGAATGACTTTTAGCGAAGTCGTCAGAAATGTTTTCCTTAAAAATCTAGCTCAATAAAAGATGATAATAATCGTGATAAATACATATAAATTAAAACATTAAATCATTGTTAAAGACTGGAACACGATAAAAGATATTTTATGAATCAAAAGCTTATTTTTTACTATTTTATATAATCTTACCTTTGTTTTTAAATGATTTAATTGATCAAAATAAGAAAAAAGGGGCTATACAGTGCCGTAAAATCGATTAAAATCGGCGCTAAATTTTACTCAACCCAATCCACGATCGATCCGATGTGGGGACTAAACATGATTCAATTTTATAAAAAAGCAATTTTAAGTATTTTAGTGACCCTAGGTACAGTCCCTGCATTTGCAGAACAAACTGAACAAGCCACAACTGCACAAGGGAATTGGTCTGGAAGTTTGGGCGTGGTAAACAAATATGTGTACCGTGCGAGTGAAGAAAATGATCAAGCGGCATTACAAGCCGGACTTGAATATGCACACAACAGTGGGCTGTTCGCGGGCTATTGGGGTTCTACACTCAACTATGACCCTACGAACGACAGTCAGTCACATGGTTTTGAACATGATTTCTATGTTGGATATGGACGTGAACTGAATGAAGATTGGAGCTATAAGTCACAAGTGATGGCCTATGTCTATCAAGGTGGCGGTTCAGTGTATAACGACGACCGATCTGAAAAGCGTCGCACAACGGGCGTCGAATTTATTCAGGACATAAGTTATAAAGATTTAACTGCAAGCATGGCTGTATTGTTGTCTGATGTTAATTATGGCAACGCAGGTGATGTATATCTGAATGCTACTTATAGCTATGCATTACCTTATGATGTTTCATTAAATTCATCGCTTGGTGTTTCTGTTTTTAATGACAGTCGTGATGACAGCCTATTAACAACTACAGAAGATGTGGTGTTCACTGAAGCACGTTTGGGCTTAAGTAAACCGATTGCAGATACTGGATTTGAAATTGCTGCTGACTATGTATGGGGCGGTAAAGATCGTGAAGGCGAGGAATTAGACGATAACGTTGTGGTTGGATTGACCTATTCTTTCTAACATTAACGAGTTGATCGTATTCGGTCATATTTTTGAAAGTGCATAATGGTGATTGTGCACTTTTTTTATGCATTTTTGAGATCGGTGTTGAAAAAATATACTCAAAAAAGCGCATTTTTAAAATCCTGTTACAACTATCAACCTAAGGATTTAAATAATCTGAATAGTTGATAATCTGCATTCTAAAAAAAAATTTAGAGAAAAATAGTTAAATAGAGTAATTAAAAAATAACAAATAAAAACAGTATCTTATATGTTTTATGAAAGCCAAAATCGTGACCTTTATAAAAAAAATATGTGTATATTTTTAAACATGGCACAGCGCTTGCTAATACCTCATTGAGTTCAACGAAATAACCAAAAAATACGTCGTCGCACGATGTGGGGGAACAAACCATGAAATTTGCACTTAAAGCTTTATCAATCGCTGTACTAGGAGCAGCATCGACGTTTACATTTGCTGAAGCACCTGCTTCAGAGCATTCTGTATCTGGAAATATCGGCGTACTGTCTAGCTATAATTTACGTGGTATTACCAATGTGCCTGAAAATAAAGATGCGACAATCCAAGGTGGTTTGGATTATAGCCATGCATCAGGCTTCTATGCAGGTTGGTGGGGTTCAACATTAAACTATGTTGATGACCTACCGAATGGTTTTGAAAATGATTTTTATGCGGGCTATAACGGTTCAATTAATGATGATCTTGGTTACACAGCAGGTCTAACTTACTACTATTACTATGATATTGATACAAGTGATGCAAACGGTTTAGAAACAATGCTTGGGCTAAGCTATAAAGATTTTGGCTTAACAGCGCAAACTTTGCTTGAAGATGTTTCATGGGGTAATGCAGGTGATACTTATATCAAAGCATCATATAGCTATGCACTTCCTAAAGACTTCAGTCTAGATACCGCGCTTGGTTTATATGCATATCAAGATTCAGGTGATTTTGAAGATAATTTAGGAACAACAGAAAGCTTTGGTTTCCGTCACTTTGATATTGGTCTAAGCAAGCCTTTAGCAGATACAGGTGTTACCGCAAGCATGAATTACACAGTTGGTGGTTATGACCGTGCGGATGAAAAACAAAAGAATAAAGTCGTATTTGGTTTGAAATACGAATTCTAATTTTAAAGAGCATTAAAAATGGCGACCTTAGGTCGCCATTTTTTTAAGCATTGAGTTGGCTTCGATAGGACAGTGCTTCAGAAACGTGTTGAGCTTGAATGTGTTCACTTTGAGCCAAGTCGGCAATGGTTCTGGCAACACGTAACACCCGATGATAGGCACGCGCAGATAAATTCATTCTCTGCTGGGCTAACTGTAAAATATTCTGCGCAGTAGCATCCAAAACCGCTTGTTGCTCCAATTGCGTCGGCGTGAGCGCCATATTGGATTTTTGCTGACGTTCTATTTGTAACGCATAAGCTTGTATAACACGATGCCTAACCGCACTTGAACTTTCAACCTCTTGCGAACTTTGTAATTCATGCGCTGCCAGTGGCGGGACATCTATATGTAAATCAATACGATCTAATAATGGACCTGAAATACGGTTTTGATAGCGTTTAATACTTTCAGCACTACATTGACAGCGGCTGTCTTGGTTGAAGGCATAGCCACATGGGCAAGGATTCATCGCCGCAATCAGTTGAAAATTTGCAGGGAAAGTGATTTGACGAGAAGCCCTTGAAATCACAATTTCTTTGGATTCGAGTGGTTGCCGTAATACCTCCAACACTTTTCGATCAAATTCAGGCAGCTCATCTAAAAATAAAACCCCTAAATGTGCCAAGGTGATTTCACCCGGTTTAGGATTTGATCCTCCACCGACGAGGGCGATTGCAGACGCAGTATGGTGTGGCGCACGAAATGGACGTTGCCCAAAATGATGATTTGCACCTGCAATGGAATAAATACTCGCGACTTGCAAATTTTCTTGCATATCTAAGGGGGGCAGAATACTAGCCAAACGCGAGGCGAGTAGAGTTTTGCCTGTGCCCGGAGGGCCACGAAATAGTAGGGAGTGACCGCCTGCAGCCGCAATTTCTAAAGCACGACGTGGTCTGAGTTGACCTTTCACATCAGATAAATCAAAGGGATAACTGTGTTGATTGGCTGACGATGTCGAGGGATGGCTACTGATTAAGGCTGAACGACTTAAATGTTCACACACATCCTTAAGATGCTGTGCAGGAAAGACTTGGAACTCCGGCAGTTGTGCCGCTTCATCGGCATTGAGTGCCGGTAGAATCAGATGATGCCCGATATGCTGACAGGCAATGGCTATACTTAAGATGCCACTGACAGGTCGTAAATAACCATCGAGCGCTAATTCTCCAATAAATTCAAAACCATCTGCTGCATTTTCAGGAAGTTGTCCCGATGCGATCAGAATCCCTAAAGCAATGGCGAGATCTAAGCGAGAACCATCTTTGGGTAAATCTGCGGGTGCAAGATTAATGGTCAGGCGTTTGGTCGGGAACTGAAAACCACTATTAATAATCGCGGAGCGGACACGGTCTTTACTTTCACGGACGGCGGCCTCAGGTAGGCCCACAATGGTCAATGAAGGCAGACCTTGGCTGACATGAACTTCAACTTCAATTTGGGGTGCATTTAAGCCGAGCAAACCCCGAGTATAGATTTTGGCAAAAGACATATTATTGTTCCGTTATGGTGCATTATTTTTAATCGTTATGCGTCTTTTGTTGCACTAAAAAGGTGCTTATTTTTTGTTCTGAATTTTTTGTTCGAGTTCTTCGACGTGTTTCAACAATTCATTTAAACGTAAATTGGCATTATTCAGTGCAGTACGTTGGCGTTCGATTTCTTCTTTCGATACAAGATCCATTTTGCTCACAGCTTCGTTAAGTAAGCTGCGAAGGTTATGTTCGATGTCTTTTTTCGGTTGATCGATTTGTTCTAATATCGCTTGTAATAAGGTTTCAATCATTGTTTAGACCATCCTCAGTGAATTGGTGGCAGCAGTTTAACATCGCCACATTCATGACCATAGTGCTTTCATTTAAATATGCGTTTAATCGATCAGTAAAATCGTAATTCTTCTAGTAAAAACGTCTATTTTTATAAGCATACGCAAGATTATCCGTATAAAATAGGTTATAAAGAAATCTCATGCTGGGCTGACTATTTTCCCCCGACTGTAGTCATATTGGCATGAAAATTGAACATAAAACCTTACAGGTGAAATAAGCCGAAGGAAAACAAAACATGAAGCTCGTAACTGCAATTGTAAAACCTTTTAAATTAGATGACGTGCGTGAAGCACTCTCTGAAAATGGTGTTCAAGGGATCACTGTCACTGAAGTTAAAGGCTTCGGTCGCCAGAAAGGTCACACTGAACTTTATCGTGGTGCTGAATATGTGGTTGATTTCTTACCAAAAGTAAAAATCGAAATCGCAATCAGTGATGAAATGGTCGATACCGTAATTGAATCAATTACTCGTGTTGCAAGCACAGGAAAAATTGGCGACGGTAAAATTTTTGTAAGCAATCTGGAACAAGTCATCCGTATCCGTACTGGTGAAACAGGTGCAGATGCCGTTTAAAAAATTGGCATGAAGTTTGCTGAGTAGCTAATAACTCAGAAAATCAGGTCGGGGGATACGAATGAAAAAGATGCTAATTGCACTCGGCTTGTCCAGTGCACTTTTAGGTGGTTCTGTTGCGTGGGCTGAAGAAAGCGCAACAGCACCTACAGAAGAAGTCACAGTAGTTGATACTGCAAATACAACAACGCTAAATACAACAGAAGCTGCAGTTCCAGTTGAAGCAGCGCCAGCACCTGCAGAACCAGCACCTACAGAAGAAGAACCTAAGCTCGATACAGGTGATACAGCATGGATTTTAGTGTCCACTGCACTTGTTTTACTCATGACAATTCCCGGTTTAGCATTATTTTACGGCGGTATGGTCCGTAAGAAAAATGTACTCAGCACCATGGCACACAGTTTCGTTGCGGCAGGTGTTGTGAGCTTAACGTGGGTGATTGTGGGTTATACCTTAGCATTTGGTGAAGGCAATGCCTTTATCGGTAGCTTAGACAAATTTATGTTGTCGGGTATCACTACAGAAGCGTTGACGGGTACGATTCCAGAGATTCTTTTTGTTATTTTCCAAATGACATTTGCCATTATTACCGTTGCCATTATTAGTGGTTCGATTGCAGAACGTATGAAATTCGGTGCTTTTGTTGCGTTCATCGCAATTTGGAGTGTCGTGGTTTATGCACCAATTACTCACTGGGTATGGGGCGGTGGTTGGTTAGGTAACGACGGTGCGCTTGATTTTGCGGGTGGTACAGTAGTTCACATCAACTCGGGTGTTGCGGGTCTCGTTGCAGCGTACATGCTTGGTAAACGTATGGGGCTTGGCCGTGAATCTATGGCGCCACATAACCTAACTTTAACCGTCATCGGTGCAAGCCTTGTATGGGTAGGTTGGTTTGGTTTCAACGGTGGTTCTGCACTGGGTGCAAATGGTTCGGCTGGTTATGCATTGGTGGTAACACAAGTTGCAGCAGCGGCAGCAGCAGTGGCATGGTTAATTACTGAAAAAGTGGTTCGTGGTAAAGCGTCTGTCTTGGGTGGTGCTTCTGGTGCAGTAGCAGGTCTTGTGGTGATTACACCTGCGGCAGGTTTCGTAACAGTTGGTGGTGCTTTAGCGATGGGTCTGATCGGTGGTGTGGTTTGCTTCTGGGGGATTACTGCGCTGAAACGTGCGTTGAAAGCGGATGACTCTTTGGATGCGTTTGGTCTACATGGTGTCGGTGGTATCGTGGGTGCGATCCTTACAGCATTCTTTGCCAGCGAATTCATCATGGGTGATAAAGCACCGAGCGACTTAATGCATCAATTATGGGTTCAAGTCGAAGGCGTACTAGCGACTATTGCTTACTCAGCAGTGATGACATTCATTATCTTGAAAGTGATTGATCTAGTGATTGGCATCCGTGTTGAAGCTGATGACGAACGTATGGGTCTAGACTTAAGTCAACATGGTGAACGTGTAGAATAATAAGATCACAGTAAATCAATATATTGTGTAAAACAGCCCGAAAGGGCTGTTTTTTTTCCATATCTAGCGTAAAGCTCTACAAATTTCAAAATTTTTGCTACACTCTAAATCCATTCGGATTTGTTCAATTTAACCGCTATGCATTGTCCATTTTGCAACGCTGAAGACAGTAAAGTGATTGACTCACGTCTTGCTGCTGAAGGCTGTCAGATACGCCGCCGCCGTGAATGTATTAGTTGCGGTGAACGTTTTACAACTTTTGAAAGCTATGAAGTGGTGATGCCGCGTGTCATCAAGTCTGATTCAAAGAGTGAACCTTTTGATGAAGCCAAGCTCCGCCGCTCGCTCATGCATGCCTTGCAAAAGCGTCCAGTAACGCAAGAGCAAATTGAAACGGTACTCAGTGATATTCAATTGCAAATTCGCCGTTTGGGTGAACGTGACGTGAAATCACGCACCATTGGTGAAATTGTCATGCAGTCTTTGTTTGCTTTAGATCATGTGGCTTATGTACGTTTTGCTTCTGTGTATCAAGACTTCCAAGATGTAGAAGCTTTTCGTCGTCAAATTGAACAAATGCAGCAGCGTGAGCACTAATGCACATCTGCTTCCATTTTTATCATGAGTGATTACATGTCTGAGTTAGATCAAGTGCCTTTGCAGCAGCATCAACAGTGGATGCGGCGTGCAATTGCATTGGCACAGCAGGGGCAATACAGCACTCGTCCCAATCCCAATGTGGGCTGTGTAATTGTCAAAGACGGTCAATTGGTTGGTGAAGGCTTTCATCCCAAAGCGGGTCAGCCGCATGCCGAAGTCTTTGCAATGCGTGATGCAGGTGAGGCCGCACGTGGCGCAACCGCTTATGTGACTTTAGAGCCTTGCGCACACTATGGACGTACGCCACCTTGTGCCAAAGGTTTGGTAGAAGCAGGTGTTGCTCAAGTCGTTGTAGCATGTCCCGATCCGAATCCATTGGTTGCGGGTAAAGGTGTACAAATCCTACGTGATGCTGGCATTGAAGTGATCACAGGTATTTGTGAAGCAGAAGCGCATCAATTGAACTTGGGCTTTTTAAAAGCCATGGCGACGGGCATGCCTTATGTCCGGCTCAAAGTCGCATCGAGCCTGGATGGGCGTACTGCCATGGCCTCGGGTGAGTCTAAATGGATTACCGGTGCAATGGCGCGACAAGATGTACAGCATTGGCGTGCGATATCAGGTGCTGTGATTACTGGGATGGAAACAGTATTAGCAGATGATTGCTTACTCAACGTACGTCAACTCGATGATGCTGTTGATATGCGAAGCGTGGTTCAGCCGAAACGTATCGTGCTAGATCGCCAAGGCCGCTTGCCATTAAGCGCAAAAATATTGCAGCAACCTGAAACCGTGATGGTCATGGGGCCATATCGTCAGGAACTTGCTGACTTGGGCGTGGTACAATTTGAAATTCAGCCTTTGGCCGATCTGTTAGCAGCATGCGTTCAACAGTTCCAAATTTATGATGTCCTTGTGGAAGCCGGTGCGACACTTTCGACCGCTTTCTTACAAGAACATTTGATCGATGAAATGATCAGTTATGTTGCACCGACCTTGTTGGGTCAGTCAGCACGTGCGATGTTTAATGCGGAATTTGACCGCATGGCAGAGCAGCTTCGATTTAAGCTGAAAGATGTCACTCAATTGGGTGATGACATTCGCTTAAGGTTAATCCCTTCTCAAGAGACGCTATGAATTCAGAGTCTACGGTTTATCACAAACGTCGTCATGCGGCTCGTACCACAGACGAATATCTTTTCCATCAGTTGGTTCCTTATTTGGGAAACAAACGCCGCCTATTACATCTGATTTTAGAAGCACTTGAGCAAACGGGAACCTTAAAACGCGAAGATGGTCGTGCGCCGATATTTGCTGACTTTTTTGCAGGTTCGGGTGTGGTGTCACGGTTGGCACGTCAAAACGGCTATCGTGTTATTGCCAATGACTGGGAACCTTACAGTCATGCCTTGAACAGCGCAATTCTCTCTTGTGTTGAAGCACCAGCTTTTAAAGAGTTGGGTGGCTATCAGAAAGCGATTGATTATCTGAACCGTTTGCCAGAAGTTAAAGGTTGGGTGACCCATAACTTGTGTCCACGTAATGATGAAATCTACGATCCTGCACGTGACCGTTTATTCTTTAAACGTCGTAACGGCATGCGTATCGATGCGATTCGTCAGCAAATTGCAACTTGGCAGGCTCAAGGCGCGATTGATGATGTGGAAATGAGTGCTTTATTAGCGCCGTTATTGTATTCAGCAAGTTTTGTCAGCAATACCAGCGGTGTATTCAAAAGTTTCCATCATGGTTGGGGCGGTAAAACCCAAGCAGCCTTGGATCGTATCGGTTCTTTGTTATGGCTGACTCCAAGTCGTTTTTGTGAAATTGGTGATCCGAAAAAACCCGCCGCTGAAATGTGGTGTGTCGACGCACAGCATTTGGCTAATCAAATGAGTGGCTTTGAAGTGGATGTGGCTTATCTCGATCCACCGTATAACCAGCACGCTTACAGCAGTAACTACCATGTGTTGAATGCTTTAACGTTATGGGATCAGGTGGATTTACCAACACCAGACACCAAAGGCTTTAAGAGCGGAATCGATCGTGCATGGCGTAAAGAACGTCCAAGTCCATATAATTCTTCGAAGCATGCGAAAGAAGCTTATGAAAAATTATTAGAAACCATCAATGCACGTTACATCCTGACGAGCTATTCAACCGATGGTAATATCAGCGCCACAGATTTGTTACAAGCCAATTTAAAACGTGGCCGAGTAAGCTTATTGACGCAAGATGTACCACGTTACCGCGTGAGTAAGCAGCGTCAGTCTGAACGTGCACGCGTACTAGAGTTTATTGTCATCACGGATACGCATGCCAAATCAGGTCCACCGATCCGTCAGTTGTTGAGTCAATTGCACCATTTTGCAGAATTGGGTGGTGTCGATACCTCTGGTGTGAGTACGCAACTTGATTTGTGGTAAAAATCATCGCCCCATATTTTTCAGGGATTGAACATGTTTACAGGCATTATTGAAAGTCTAGGTAAAGTTGAAAGCATTCAAAACGTGGGTGGCGATGTCCGCTTACGTATCCAGACAGATTTAGACATGTCGGATGTGCATTTGGGGGATTCTATTGCCACCAATGGCATTTGCTTAACCGTGATTGACTTTGGCAGTAATTGGTATGCAGCCGATGTTTCACGTGAAAGTTTAAATCGGACCACCTTGGAGCACTGGAAAGCAGGGCAGGCGGTGAATGTGGAAAAAGCCATGTTGCCGACTACGCGTTTTGGTGGACATATTGTCAGTGGTCATGTCGATGCCGTGGGTGAAATCACTCAAGTTCGTTCAGATGCGCGTTCTATTTATTTTGAAGTGACCGCACCGAAAGAAATTGCACGCTATTTAGCGGAAAAAGGCTCTGTGACCGTGGATGGTATTAGCCTGACAATTAACCATTTACGTGGCAATGTGCTGAGCTTAAATTTAATTCCGCATACGGCGGAACGAACCAATATCGGTACGTGGAAGGCTGGGGCTAAAGTGAACTTAGAAGTGGATGTTTTAGCACGTTATATTGAGCGTTTATTGCTTGGTGATAAAGCCGCTGAGACCACAGCGCAATCTAAAATTAGCTTAGATTTTCTCGCTGAAAATGGCTTCTTGAAATAAGTTGATACCGAAGAAAACCAAACAGTCTGATTGAAAAATTAGACTGTTTTTTTATTTTTGGTGATAATGCGTCGCGGAATGACATATATGATGAATAATCAGACAGGTGATAATGATTGATTTCTTACTGAATCTGGAACAGTGGTTACCCATGTTATTGGAAAATTATGGTGTGTGGATTTATGCCATTTTATTTTTGGTGATATTTTCAGAAACGGGTTCAGTATTTATGTTCTTCCTGCCAGGAGACAGCCTGTTGCTTGCCATCGGCGCATTATGCTCAACAACGGAAGTGGTGCATTTACACACCATGGGGCTGATGTTATTTGTCGCATCGGTCTTGGGCTACTGCGTCAATTACTATACGGGCAGCGTGTTAGGTATTAAGTACTTTAATAAGCACACACGTTACTTTAAGCCCGAATATATGGTCAAAACCAATAAATATTTTATGAAGCATGGCGGTAAAACGATTTTAGTCGCACGCTTTGTACCTTTTGTACGTTCTTTTGCGCCTTTTGCCGCTGGGTCTGCGCGCATGAGCCTCGGTACATTTATGTTCTATAACGTGCTGGGTGGTTTCATCTGGATTGGATTATTACTTGGTATTGGTTATTTCCTAGGACATACCGTTTCTGCAGTTGCAGATTTGGTCTAAGCTAAACTTAGACATAAAAAAAGCCCACAGTTGTGGGCATTTTTTATGGAGTCGATGACGATTTAGTGTTTTGTAACGGTCACCACATCAAGGGTTTGAAAAAGCGAGCTGCGGGGCAGGTGCTGAATGCTAAAACCGCCTTTTTCTGATTCTCGGCTGAGATAAACCGAAATACTGTGAAAGTCTGAATGACTCAGCCAAAGATCTTTGGCACGAATGTCCCATTGTTCTCCAGCAGATAGAGAGGATATTTTCTGGGTAATCTGGTGAATGATGTCCATATTGAATTCCCATCTGGATGCATGATTATATTTTTAGGATGCCTGAAGCATTGTATTTTGAGGGACAATGCTTCAGCCATATGAACATCATGTTGCAAATACATGTCAGTTTAATGACAGTGACCAGATTTCGATCGACAGCTTAAGATGCTTCGGACGATGTAGATTCTGTCGAAAAATTAGAGTTTTCTAAGATATAGTCAATTTCTTCTTGTGCGGCTGCTTTCAATTTTGCACGGAAATCACTGACGGCCATCTCGATTTGCGTTTCTGCTTCAAGTTCCAAACGCACGCGTACACTTTCGAGTTCTGACAACATCTGTCCTTCGCTGACCGATAAGCTTTGACTTAATCCCGCTAAACTCGTTTCAGGGTTTTTATGATAGCGAGCGGCATAGTGTTGTACTTCACGATCAAGATTATGCTGCATCATGGTGAGCGCTTGCGTTTGTGCAGCAAAGCGTAACTCTTCGTCGCGTCTCAGTTGTTCTGCATAGGCTTGTTCAGCTTCACGTTTTTCTTCTAAGGCTTTTTCTAAAGCCAAGTGTTTGCGAATACGAGCATCTTCAATCAGCTGTGCTTTCAAATCTTCATAAGCAGACTCAATTTTGTCAAAAGACACTTGCTGTTGCTGTTGGTCATTGACCAGCCATTGTTGAATGTCTGTACTGGGATTGAGTACATCGCAAACGCGACCAAGGTCATCAATAAAGGTCTGACGAATAGCTTCAGGTACTTTTAACCAGCGCTGTTTAAAGTCTGGACCGACATTCAATGCCATGGTGCATCTCCTTGCAAATAGGGTAAAACCAATATCACGTTAAAGTTTATGGGTCTGTGGTTGAACGCCCAAACGTCGATATTGTTTATATTTTTCACGCCCGATAATTTTAGCGGGTTCGTTATTTTCAATAATTTCGATAATGTGACTAAAACTCGCGAACTGTTCAAGTGCTTGATCGTTAAAATTAAACACAATCCAGTCGGCTTGCTCAGGCAATTGGGCAGAAATACAGACCGTTGCCTCGGCTTGATCGATACCATGGGGAATGAAACCTGTGTGATCGAAACTCCACAGGCGTTCATCAAGTTGTTGCTGTAAGTCTGGGTCAGCACAATGTAGCCAAATACGTACAGGCTGACGCAGGATCTTACGGCATAAACGACAAGTGCTTTCGACTTGTCGTTCAGGACTTTTTTCAAATAAATAAAAGCTAACTTTAGCCATTCGCTTGAGCACGATTCGCTAAGAATTGCATTAATAATGGCACAGGACGACCTGTTGCGCCTTTATTTGCACCTGAGTTCCATGCAGTACCAGCAATGTCTAAATGCGCCCAACGATATTCACGCGTAAAGCGTTGAAGGAAACATGCAGCTGTTACAGAACCTGCTTTTGGACCACCAATGTTGGCAATATCTGCAAATGGAGAATCAAGTTGTTCTTGATAATCTTCAATTACGGGCATGCGCCATACGCGGTCAAAGCTATGTTGACCTGCAGCAGTCAATTCAGCCGCAAGTTCATCATCCGGAGTGAACATACCAGTAAGGACTGAACCCAATGCCACAACACATGCACCAGTGAGGGTTGCAATATCAATCACCAGTGCAGGGTTAAAGCGTTTTACATAGGTCAAGGTATCGCACAGAACCAAACGACCTTCGGCATCGGTATTTAAAATTTCAACGGTTTGACCGCTCATGGTTGTCACGATGTCGCCCGGGCGAGTGGCATGACCAGACGGCATGTTTTCTGCAGCAGCAATTGCGCCGACCACATGAATCGGTAATTTCGCTTCACACAGCGCACGGATGGTACCCAAAACTGATGCAGAACCGCACATGTCGAATTTCATTTCGTCCATGCCCGCACCTGGTTTAAGTGAGATACCACCAGTATCAAAAGTCACGCCTTTACCAACAAGCACCACTGGCGCTTCTTCACGGTTTGAGAGGTATTCGATGGTAATAATACGGCCTGGACGGTCAGAACCTTTGCTCACAGCAAGGAAAGCACCCATACCGAGATCAGCCATTTGCTGTTCATCGAGTACAGTCACTTTGAGTTGATCTGGGAATTCAGCTGCAAGTGCATGAGCTTGTTCGGCTAAATATTCAGGAAAACAGATATTGCCCGGACGGTTACCTAAGTCACGAGTAAAACTTTGACCTGATTGCACTGCAGAAATTAATTCAAGCTGTGCAGTGGTTAATGGGCTTTCAGTAGCGATTAAATGGATCTGCTCCAAAACAAATTCATTTTTTTTAGACTTGTATTCATCAAACGCATAAGCCGCTTGGGTCAGGCTAAGTGCAAATAAATAATGTTGTTCTTGTGGTAGAGCAGAGATATCGACACTGATCTGTTTGAATTTTTTTTGTGACGCTTTAATAATGGTTTGTGCAATTTTTGCAAATTTATTGACCTGTAATTCAGCAACTTTGCCGAGGCCTAAAAGTGCGCTATTGCGACAAGCGGCAATGTTCGCCACCAAAGGCAGGCTTTCATTGAGTGCCGCTTTAAATTGAGTCGCGTCAATTAAATTATCTAAATCATTGATTTGATATGAAGTAGCTGCATTTTTAACGTGCTCAGAATCTACTAATATCAATAAATATTGGCTGGACGCATTCGCTTGGAATGACGTATTAATAGAAAGTTTCATGTGCGGTATTTATGCCTTTTTAAATTTATAAACCATTAAACCATTGAAACATTTATATGAATAGAGTTTCAATGAGCAACAAGGGTATAGGTTTTATATTTTCTACATTCGGGTAAACTAACGCTAGTTTTTATTGGCCCTATTTTTGGAAGAATTAATTTGATTATTCGGCGTTATCTGGTCAAGCAAGTGGTGTCGACATCACTGGTTGTGATTGCCTTATTGACCTTGATCATGATGGGTGGTCGTTTGATCAAGTACTTTGGTGTGGCGGCGCAAGGTCGTTTAGATGCAAGTATTTTATTTAGCATTATTGGCTACCGTTTGCCTGAATTTTTAACCTTAATTCTTCCGCTCGGTTTCTTTATTGGTCTGATGTTGGTCTTTGGTCGTCTGTATGTCGATCATGAAATGGCTGTGCTCAATGGTAGTGGTGTCAGTCGAAATCAATTGTCACGTTTATTGGTGCCGATGACTGTGGTCTTTATGGCTGTTCAAGCATTTTTGATGCTGTGGGCTTCGCCTTGGGGCATCCGTCAGTTTGAAGCATTAACGACTTCGCAAGCGGTACGAACAGGCTTTGACTTGGTTCGACCCAAAGAGTTTATTTCCTCTGGGCCCTATACCATTTATGCAGGGGACTTGTCAGAAGACCGTAAAAACTTAAAAGATATTTTCTTCTATCAGCGTGCAGAAAAAGAGGGTAAGCCTGATGTCATTATTTTGGCGAAGGAAGCGACCCGCGTCGAAGTGCCCGATGATAATGCCAATGTGGTGGATTTGGTTGAAGGCCGCCGTTACGAAATCTATCCGGGGCAACCGCGTTATTCTCAAGCTGAATTCCAAAGTTATCGTTTACGTTTAGAAAATGATAAAGAAGCAAAATTTGAAAGTACCGAAGTAGAAGCTTTACCAACCTCGAAGTTATGGGATAACCGTCATGATCCTGTGGTTGCCAGTGAACTCGGTTGGCGAATCTTTGTGCCGTTCGCTATTTTGGTAGCGTTATTGCTTGCAACCGCTTTGTCTGAGGTAAGTCCTCGTCAAGGGCGTTACCTGAAACTGTTTCCTGCATTACTTATTTTTGCCAGTTTAATCGTGGCTTTAATGGCGATCAAAACGCGGATCAGTAAAGATGAAATGGGGATTTGGGCTTATCCACTGGTCTTAGTGATTTACGGCATTGCAGCGGCATTGTTCTCGCGTAAACAAAAATTAGCGCCCAAAATTAAGAAACAAATTCAGCGAGTGAGGTCTTAAAATGTTGGCACGTCGTATAGTTGCAAAACATGTGACCAAAACTACTGCTTTAGCCATGCTTGGTGCGACCGCGGTATTGGCTGGCTTACAAGTGCTTTTTACTTATTTAGGTGAATTGGGCTCGCTGAAAGAAGGCTATAACGCATGGAATGCTTTGCAGTATGTATTATGGAGTTCACCGAATTATTTATATGAAATTTTGCCGATTTCAGCCTTGATTGGTGCAGTACTGGGTTTAGGGACTCTAGCTTCAAACAGTGAATTGATTGTGATGCGTTCGGTCGGCATCAGCCTATGGCGGATTGTGGGCTGGGTGATTCGTTCGGCACTCATTTTGGTGGTTTTATCCTTTGCATTAAGCGAATGGGTCATTCCCTATACCAATGAACAAGCCAAAAGCGTCAAAAGTCACCGCACTGCGGCTGAACTGGGCGAAGTCAAAGGCTATTGGTCACGTGAAGGCCAGCGCTTTATTTATATTGACTATGCCAATTCACAAGGTCAAATTAAAGATGTTCAGGTTGTTGATTTTGATGAAAAATATCGTTTGCGAGGCACTTTGGATGCGGAGCAAGGGAATTTTGTCAAAAATGGCTCTTGGTCGCTGCAAAATTCAACCCAAGTCGATCTCTTAGCGACGGGTGATGCCGTGGCGAAGCAAAATGCTGAACAGCCGCTTTCATTGGCCTTGCAACCCAAATATGTGCATATGGTTACCATTGATCCTGAAGACCTATCACCGAGTCAATTGGTGAGCTTTATGAGCTATATGCATGAATATAGCCAAGTCCCGAAGACTTACCAATTGGCGTTTTGGCAAAAGTTTGGTTCACCCTTTGCTTTAATTGCCTTGGTGGTGATCGCGTGTTCTTTTATTTTTGGACCTTTACGTCAACAGTCGATGGGTTTCCGCTTGGTGATTGCCTTATTTGCTGGACTGGGCTTTTACTACTTACAAGATTTCTTAGGTTATGCAAGTTTGGTGTACGCACCATCGCCTGCATGGTTCGTCTTTATACCAATTATTTTGATGTTTGTAGCGGGTGGCTATCTGCTGCACCGCGCACGTTAAGTGCATGCAAGATTGAGTAAAACAATGTTGATGACCTAGATAAACCATGGTTGTCACATAGAGTCTTCACCGAAAATTCGGTAAGATAGTATGATTAATTTATAAACGAAAGAGTGTTCATTATGACGGATGCAACTGCTGGCAAAATCCCACACGTATTGGTAATTATGGATGGTGTGGGTCATCGCGAAGCGGTCGAGGACAATGCCTTTTTAGCAGCAAAACGACCTAACTTGACTGCAATGCAGGAAAAGCATCCGCATGGATTGATTTCAGGCTCTGGCGAAGACGTTGGTTTACCTGATGGACAAATGGGTAACTCTGAAGTGGGCCACATGAACCTTGGTGCAGGACGTGTGCTGTATCAAGACTTTACTCGTATTACCAAAGATATTCGTACCGGTGCATTCTTTGAACATGATGTTTTAGTTGATGCGGTTGAAAAAGCCAAAGCTGCCAATGGTGCAGTGCACATCATGGGCTTATTGTCTGAAGGTGGCGTGCATTCACATGAAGATCACATTGTGGCGATGGCTGAATTGGCATTAAAACGCGGTGCAAAAGTTTATCTTCATGCATTCCTTGATGGTCGTGATACACCGCCAAAAAGTGCACAACCTTCGCTTGAAAAATTAGATGCACTGTTTGCTCAGTATCCGGGTCAAGGTCGTATTGCCACCATGATTGGTCGTTACTTTGCAATGGATCGTGACAACCGTTGGGATCGTGTTGAGCAAGCTTATCGTCTTTTAACTGAAGGTGAAGCTGTGCGTACAGCAGCGACTGCTGTTGAAGGTCTAGAGCAGGCTTATGCAGCTGAAGAATCAGATGAGTTTGTGAAAGCGACGCGTATTGGTGATTTAGCACCGATCCAAGATGGTGATAGCGTTGTCTTTATGAACTTCCGTGCTGACCGTGCGCGTGAAATTACCAAAGCTTTTGTGGAAAAAGATTTTGCAGGTTTTGAACGTAAAGTGGTTCCCGCTTTATCAAAATTTGTCATGTTGACACGTTACCAAGCAACAATTGATGCACCTGTGGCTTATATGCCAGAAGCGTTGCATAACTCGATTGGTGAATACCTGTCTAATTTGGGTAAAACACAACTGCGTATTGCTGAAACTGAAAAATATGCACACGTTACTTTCTTCTTCAGTGGTGGTCGTGAAGATGAATATCCGGGTGAAAAACGTATTTTAATTCCATCACCAAACGTTGCGACTTATGACTTAAAACCAGAAATGAGTGCTTATGAAGTCACTGATGAGTTGGTTGCCGCAATTAACTCAGGTGAGTACGACTTACTCGTGGTGAACTATGCCAATGGTGATATGGTTGGTCATACTGGTGTGTTTGATGCAGCAGTCAAAGCAGTTGAGGCCGTAGACACGTGCTTAGGTCGTGTATATGAAGCTGTGATGGCAAATAAAGGTCACATGTTAGTGACCGCCGATCATGGTAACGTAGAGCAAATGCAAGATTACCAAAGTGGTCAGGTGCATACTCAACATACCACTGAACTTGTGCCGTTTATCTATGTTGGCCCGACCAATGCAACAATTACAGAAGGTGGTGTTTTGGCTGACGTAGCGCCGACACTTTTAACGCTTATGCACATTCCTGTACCAACAGAAATGCAAGGTCGTAACTTGATTACTCTTGAATCTTAAAATGTAAGGAAGCATGAATGACTAAAGCACACTGGACGTCAGTTGTAAGCCTTACAGCCTTGCTGCTGTGTTCTAGTCATTCGACATGGGGAGCCGACAAAGCAAAGTCGGCTTTCGATGAATTTGATGGCAGCTATGAACAAAGTTATGCCGAAGTACCTGTCGAATCGATCCAACAATTTGTTCAGATCTATGGCATTGTCAAAGAAAATTATGTAGTTGAAAAAAATGACGATGCATTATTCCAACAAGCCATCAAAGGCATGGTCAGTGGTTTAGACCGCTATTCACGATATCTTTCACCTGAAGACTATAAGCAGCTTTTGCAATACACTGAAGGGGATATTGCGAGTGTCGATTTCAATTTGCGCTTTGATGTAGGTTTACAGCAATGGGTCATCACCAATTTAAAGCCTGATGCCGATTCAGCAAAGCTAGGTCTGAAAAATGGCGCGGCGGTGTTTAAAATTGATGATCAAGAACTCAAAAAACTTAATCAAGATCAAGTGCGACACCTGCTCACAGGCAGTATCGGATCGACGCTGAATCTACAGTTGATAACTGCAAGTCAACCGGTTAATTTGGTCAGAAACACTAAAGTTGAAACAGATATAGAATCTAAATTATTAAATAATCAGGTTTTAGTTTTACACGTAAAAGTTTTTCAACAAGATACAGCCAATGAAATAAAGCGTTTAATTGAAAGTCACGGTTCACGTGTCAAAGCTGTATTGTTTGATTTAAGAAATAACCCCGGTGGGTTATTGTCCGCAGCAGTGGAGTCTGCCGATTTATTTTTGAATCAGGGCATTATTGTGTCGACTCGAAGTCGATCTGAGGGTGACCAACAGTTTCAGGCTTTACCGAGTTTTGAATTTCAAAATATGAAAGTTGGTATTTTAATCAACAATCGTTCTGCTTCTGCCGCAGAGGTCTTTACCGCAGCATTAAAAGAGCATAAACGTGCATGGGTAGCGGGTGAGAAAAGTTATGGTAAAGGTGTGGTTCAAAAACTATTTCCATTGAGTAATGGTGCGGCTTTACAAATGACTGTGTCGCAATATCTGACACCGAATGGCAAAATGATTGAAGGAATTGGGGTGCAGCCAGACTATAACTATCCGCTGCAACATGATGCACGTGAAGATCACTATGTCGATCATGTTGCAGAGTTATTGCTGAATCAAAAATAAACAGCAATACGCTGGAAAACTTTTACTCTTCGTCTTCGGTATCTAAACCGAATTTTTTCAAACGATAGCGCAATGAACGGAATGACATGCCTAATTTTTTTGCGGCAAGGGTTCGGTTCCAGTGGGTGATGTTCAACGCATTCATGAGCACTTCTTTTTCGATATTTTCTAAAAAGAGCTCTAAGCCTTCTTCAGGTAGTTTGCGAGGGACCACACTCTGTTCGTTGCTGTTTGCACCTAGCTGAGCGGATTCATTCGTTGTTGGAGCGGAATTGAACTGAGCACTTGGTTGTCTTAATGGCGCACTTTGCAGATGTTGAAGATCAATCTGATCATCATCGCAGAGGGTCATAGCGCGTTCGATAATATTGCGGAGTTCACGCACATTACCTGGATAATATTGGCTGAGCAGGAAACTCTTCGCACGTTCAGTTAGAGGCTTAGTAGCAATTTCCCATTCATGGCTAATTTTTTGAATAAAATGTTGAGCCAATAAGAGGATATCGTCGCCACGTTCACGTAAGGCAGGCAACACTAAATCCATCACATGGATGCGGAAGAATAAATCTTGGCGGAAGCGACCTTGTTGGACGAGTGCTTCTAAGTCCTGATGGCTGGCGCTGATCACACGGAAGTCGACATCAATTTCACAGTCTGAACCTACAGGACGAATACGTTTTTCCTGTACTGCGCGTAGCAATTTAACTTGCATGGCTAAAGGTAGTTCGGCAATTTCATCCAGAAATAAGCTACCGCCATGTGCAGATTGAATCAGACCTTGTTTGTCTTGGGTGGCACCACTAAAGCTGCCTTTTTTATGGCCAAAAAGTTCACTTTCCATTAACTCTGTGGGAATTGCCCCACAGTTAATGGCAATAAAGGGCCCTTCATTACGGTTGCTTAAACGGTGAACCAGATTGGCTACGACCTCTTTACCCGTACCAGATTCACCCGTAATAAAAACAGGTGCTTGTGAACGTGCAATTTTCTTTAAGGTTCGACGCAATTGCTGGATTGGAAGCGATTCACCAATCAACATTTTATGTTCTAAAGCATCTTGCGAAGTAATGTCTTCAGCCAATGGCTTATTCAGGGCTTTTTGTAGCAGTTGTTCAAGATGTTTGGGATTGATCGGTTTGCTGACAAAATCGAATGCTCCCGCCTTTAATGCGGCAATGGCAATGTCCATGTTGCCATAGGCTGTTAGCACAGCAACAGGAAGTGTAGGACAGTGTTCATTCATCCAATCTAAGAGCTGTAGACCATTACCATCGGGTAAGTTGAGATCGGTTAGGCAGGCATCGTAGCTATAGGTAGACAAGGCTTTTTTAGCTTCGTCGAGGCGATGTGCAACATGCGTTTTAACCCCCATCCTTGATAAAGACATCTGCATCAGCATACATAAGTCTTCTTCGTCATCAACTAACAATACCAGTGGTTGTGAATCCACAGTTTTCCCCTAAAAACAATTAAATAACAGCTTGTAAGCACTCAATCCTAAAGCAAGCTCCCTGTTTTTGTTCTACATAGGAAAGCTGTGCTTGATTCGCTTCACAGAAGCTATGAGCAAGATATAATCCTAAACCAGTTCCAGTGATTTCGGTACTAAAAAATGGCTGAAATAACTGTGCGCGGTTTTGTAAAGCAACCCCATGACCGAAATCTCGGACATCGATCTGGACTTTTTTCTGATCCGTACGCGCCACCACTTCGATATACGACATGTCCGGATTGTTATGGCGAATCGCATTACGAATTAGGTTGATTAAAATTTGTCTGAACTGTGCCTCATCAAAATCGATCAAAGTTTTGGCTTGTACATTGAGCCGAATGTTCTGTTGAATATCTGCCAGATCTTCTTGCAGGAACAACGGTAAAAATTTTTCTAGATTCAGACGAGTCGGATGGGTTTCCTTATTGCGCACCATATTTAGGGTGTCTTGAATAATCCGGTCAATCCGCACCGCTTGACGTGAAATCATATGATTCAACATGTGCTGTTGTTCGGTATCACTTTGCGGATATAAATCATTGGCATGCACAATTGCCGCTAAAGGATTACGAATTTCGTGAGCAATACTGGCGGAGAGTTGCCCTAAAGCGGCTAATTTTAGTTGTTGCACTTGCTGATTGAGTTTTTGTGCATCTTGTAAAATCAGCAAGGTCAGCATTTGATGCGGCACAACGAGTTTTTGTACGAGTACCTGAATGTGGTATTGGCTTTGTTGGGATTCAAATTGGAATTTTTCACCGCTTTTTAAATCTTCAAATTTGAGTAATTCAAATAAATCTGGCTGCGTGGTATACAGCGGATATTGGTCATGATGATAAGAATTTGGCATGCCGAGTAAATGGCAAGCAGCAGGATTACTCAGCACCACATGACAGTTTTCATCCAACACCAAATAGCCCGTATCAATCTGCTCCAAGATATAGCGGTTAATGTTTTGTAGTCGATGGAGCTCTAAGGATTGCGAAAAATTCAGATTTTCTAGTAATTGGAAACGTTTCACGGCAATTTGCGCACTGCCATACACCACACAAAATAAAAAAGCCAAAATCGCACTGTTGGTTAAATTTTTGAGTGAGGTAAATTCAAGAATTGAACCTAAAAACAGTTGATACACCACGCAAATCACAGCGATGAGGGTGATGACCAAAGCTTTTTGGGCATCTAATAACAGGGATGCTGCAAAAATCGTAATCACAAACAGCAAACTCAAATGTAAATTGGGTCCATCGATGGCTAAGGTCAGTAAGCTCAGCGAAATGACATCTACAATGAATAACAGTAGTAACTGGTTTGGGATCCGGACTTTGAAACGTCCAAGTGACATGAATTGAATGCTGGTAAACAGCAAATAAATCGTCAATACATATAGGTATAAACGTGGGTATTCATAATCTGAACTGAATTGAGTGTAGGTCAGTAAAAAGACCAGTAACAGACAGGCACTGATGATAAAGCGATAAGCACTGTACCAAAGGCCCAAATGATACTGGTTCAATTCACTATGAATTGAACGCTGTGTCATAAGTAACAGGATGTACGTTGTGTTAAGGTTTGATTAACCCGTAGCGAATCGCCAAGTGAGTTAGTTTGACATCACTATCAATATTCAGTTTTTCAAAAATGCGGTAACGGTAGGTATTCACCGTTTTAACGCTAACAAATAATTTATCGGAAATTTCTTGTGCACTAATACAATTGACCACCATCATGGCAACTTGCATTTCACGCTCAGACAGGGCGTCAAAAGGTGATTGTTGTGTATCAGACAAATATGAGCTAGCCAGTTGTTCCGCAATGTCTGCACTGAAATATTTGCCACCTTGCATCACTTTATTAATCGCACGGACCATTTCAGTAACTGGTGCACCTTTGGTGATATAGCCTTTGGCACCTGCTTTTAACAATAAAGACGGGTAGGGTTCTTCAGCAAGTCCACTGACTGCGAGGACTTTTGTATCTGGCGCTGTTTGAAGTAGGCGACGTGTGGTTTCTACACCTCCGATCCCCGGCATATTGACATCTAATAGAACGACATTTGGATGGTGTTGGCGAACAAGTGTAATCGCATCTTCACCCGATTCGGCTTGTCCAATGACTTGGACATCTGCATGGTCTTCGAGCATACGGCAAATACCAGTACGGACTAATTCATGGTCATCTACCACCAAAACTGTGATCACCTACACTCTCCCTCAAATCAAAATCTGTTTTTTTTGTTACATAAAGCAAAATAAGCTTGCAATGAAACGACAAAATTAGCAATCCTATTCTTATATGAAATGAAAAACTTCATACACAATGTGTGAGCAAAAAATGTTCGTAGTTGTGACCAATGTACGGCATATTGCTGGTCTTGCGCAAATGTTTAGTATCCTGAGTTGAGTGAGCAATGGTGAAAAAATTAAATAAATCCTTGATGCACGTTTTGGGCATGTCAATTTTATTCAGTATGAGCAGTTTCAGTTCTGCTGAAATTGTGATGAATAGTGCTGCAAATCAGCAGTCAAATATTAGCTGGTCATCTGAAGATGCAAACCAGTTACTCAACGGTGACGTGTCTTATAGCGCTGAAGAACCATCTCCTCAAGGGTCAACGAAAGTGACTACTTCTGTACGTAGTACAGGCGGTGTGGTACAGACAGCACCATCGAAAACGGTCCGTATTATTGATACCAATCAATACGCAGGACAGCCCTCTGTAAATGCGCGTGCAGCACTGGTTATGGATGGTCAAACTGGTGAAGTGCTATATAGCAAAAATAGCAATACCGCTTTACCGATTGCATCAATTACCAAACTCATGACAGCAGTAGTGATTTCAGATGCCCGATTAAACATGTCTGAAAAGATTACCTTACAACAGTCTGATTTCTCATGTTCAGGCTGTAAAAGCTCAAGTTCAACGCTGCGTGCTGGCGACAGTATGAACCGCGCAGAAGCTTTGCTATTTGCTTTGATGAAATCTGAAAACCCAGCGGCTTCGGCATTAGCACGTACTTATCCAGGTGGTCGTTCTGCATTTATTTCAGCGATGAATGCGAAAGCACGCTCATTAGGGATGAATTCGACACATTATATGGAATCGACAGGTTTGCACCCTGGTAATGTCGCTTCGGCACGTGACTTGGGGATTTTGGTGAATACCGCTTCGCAGTATGGTTTGATTCGTCAATTTTCAACCACACCAAGTTATGACTTTAATTTGGGTTACCGCGTATTGAAATCAAACAATACCAATGCGTTAGTGCGTAATGGTGGTTGGAATATTAATATTTCAAAAACAGGATTTATTAATGAAGCAGGGCGCTGTGTTGTGATGCATACCACACTGAATAACCGTCCAGCGGTGGTGGTGTTATTGGGTGCGGATTCTTCAGTGGCACGAACCAATGATGCGACTCGTTTAATGAACTGGGCGAGCCAGTTACCAAAACGTATTTAACAAGATTTCAGATTTTTCATTCTTTCAGTATTTAGATTTACTCAACGTTTAAATGCTGAAGTGAATGCAAGATATAAAAAAAGCCCTGCAAGAGCAGGGCTTTTTTTTATTCAGTCAGCATATAAATTACATATTTGACAGAATTGAATCACGAACTTGATCCATAGTTGCATCAATCGACAACATTACGGCATCTTGGCATTGCTTGATGGCAGTGTCAGGATCTTTTAAACCGTTACCTGTTACAGTACATACGATCACAGAACCTTCAGCAATTTTACCTGCTTTGATGTCACGAATCGCGCCACCGATAGAAGCTGCAGAAGCAGGTTCTACGAATACACCTTCGTACATAGATAGTAGACGCTGTGCTTCTAAGATTTCAGCATCTTGCAGTTCGTCAAACCAACCTTCTGAGTCGCGGACTACGGCTTTAGCATGGTTCCAGCTTTGTGGATTACCAATACGGATCGCAGTTGCTACAGTTTCAGGGTTTTCTACAGGTGCGCCGCGTAGGAATGGTGCCGCGCCAGCAGCTTGGTAACCCACCATTGTTGGTAGACCCGCAGGTTTTGGACCTGTGAATTGATCAGTTTCAGGATCATAAACTACTTGTACAAATTCTTCTTTAGGCTGATTCGCCACAGCTTCGGTATAACCCATCCAGTGTGCTGTGATGTTACCCGCATTACCTACAGGTAGGCAGTGGTAGTCTGGTGCACGACCTAATTCGTCAACGATTTCGTAAGCAATGGTTTTTTGACCTTGCAGACGGTATGGGTTGATTGAGTTTACAATCGTAACTGGTGCTTGATCCGCAACTTCTTTTACAAGACGCATACCGTCATCGAAGTTACCGTGGATTTGCATTGTTACTGCGCCATACATCATCGCTTGTGCCATTTTACCCATGGCAATTTTGCCTTCTGGGATGAGCACAAAGGCTTTAATGCCTGCACGTGCAGCATAAGCAGCCGCTGCAGCAGATGTATTACCTGTAGATGCACAGATAATTGCTTTAGAGCCTTCTTCCACTGCTTTTGTTACAGCCATGGTCATACCACGGTCTTTAAATGAACCAGTCGGGTTTAAGCCCTCGTACTTCACATAAATTTCAACATTTTTGCCAATAATGCGTGGAATGTTCTCAAGCTTAATCAGTGGCGTATTACCTTCGCCCAAAGAAATTGCGCGAGTAGTTGCAGATACGGGTAAACGGTCGCGATAGCGGTCAACTAAACCAGTATAACGATTGGCATTAGACATGATGATGTTCCAATTGTGTGTAGAGCTTGGCGAGAGGAACTGAAATATTCCCCTCGACCCGATTAATTATCAAGCGATTCTAAACGAATTCGTACAATTTCGCCATGAATGACAGGCAATGCTTGAATTTGTTGAAGGGCTTCATCCATTTTAGATTCTTTGACTGGATCAGTCAGAATCACGATAGGAATAAGGTCTTTTAAGCGCGGCTGTTGCATGATCGCATCGATGCTGATTCCTGCACGGCTTAAAATCGTAGTGACATCAGCAAGAACGCCAGTTTGATCTTCGGCATTAATACGGATGTAGTATCCTGTGGTCATTTCTTCACGTGGAAGAATTGGTAAATCGGTCAGTGCTTCAAAAGCAAGCTGTGGAATTGTACCAGCGCCATCTTCGGTATATGAGATGTCACGGACAATATCGACAACGTCAGCAACCACCGCTGATGCTGTCGGGCCTGCACCTGCGCCTGCGCCATAGTAAAGCGTTGGACCAACAGCATTGGCTTGAACCAATACAGCATTTTTAACGCCATTTACATTGGCAATCAGTTGGTCTTCAGGGATCAGCGTTGGATGAACACGAAGCTCAATACCCGTTGCAGCACGACGTGCAATACCTAAATGTTTAATACGGAAACCAAGGTCTTCTGCATATTTGACATCTTGCGCAGTGACTTTGCTGATGCCTTCAGTGAAGACTTTGTTAAACTGGAGTGGGATACCAAAAGCAATAGAAGCCAGCAATGTTAACTTGTGCGCTGCATCGATTCCTTCGACGTCGAAGGTTGGATCTGCTTCGGCATAACCGAGTTCTTGCGCTTCTTTGAGAACGTCTGCAAAGGCACGACCTTTTTCACGCATTTCAGTCAGGATAAAGTTACCTGTACCGTTAATGATGCCAGCCAGCCAGTCAATTTTATTCGCCGCCAAACCTTCACGGAGGACTTTAATAATTGGGATACCGCCTGCGACAGCTGCTTCATAGGCAATCTGAACGTGATGATCATCGGCCAATTTAAATAATTCATTGCCGTGTTCAGCCAATAAAGCTTTGTTGGCTGTAACCACTTGTTTGCCATGAACGATTGCTTCACGAATTACTTCATACGCAGGGTGAATGCCGCCCATAACTTCAACCACAACGTCTACATCGGGTTGACGGACGATATCTAATAAATCAGCACTTTGCTTCACTGAAGCAGGTAGTTCTAAATCAGGACGAGGGCGACGCGTACCCACATGGGTAATTTCAATTTCACGACCGGTGCGACGTTTAATCTCAGCAGCATTTTCTTTTAGTAGTTTAAGGGCACCACCACCCACAGTACCAAGACCGAGGATTGCCAGACGAACTGGTTTCACGTCACACTCCATTTATTTCATCATTGCTTTAAGTGAGTTTAGATCATAGCTAAAAAAACGTTCGGACTCTAGGGTAGAAATCACTTTATTCCCACCCATAAAAAACATTCATTTAGCCTATAAAAATTAGTTATTTAAGCGCACTTTCAAGTTCGGAAGCCGACATGTAAGCACCGATGTGTTTGCCTTCTGCGTTATAGATCGCTGGCGTACCATTCACACCAATATTTAGACCCATTTCATACATGCTGCGCACTGGGTTTTTACATGATGCTGGCTCGATTTGCTCACCGGCAATGGCTTTATCAAATGCGGCACGACGGTCTTTGCTACACCAGATAGTTTCCATCATTGGCATGTGTTGTTCACCACGTGGCCAAGCGATGTAACGGACTTCAATGCCACGGGCATTAATATCATCCATTTGTTCATGTAACTTATGGCAATAAGGACAGCTGACATCGGTAAACACATAAACCACGTGTTTGGTTTTACCTTTGGCTTTATAGATTAGTAAGTCTTCGGTTTTTAATTGATCAAATAGTTTTTTGTTGGCGTCTGCTTGTAGCGTATCGCCTACATTAAAGAGTTGTTTTTCACCCAAACGAACCACGTCGCCTTGGAAAATGTATTTACCATCAGCTGTAGCATAGACTGCAGGCATGCCTTCAAAACTCACCCAAAACAAATTAGGAACTTCAGTCGCTTTCACCCCAGTGACTTTGGCATTGATATTGGCTTTTTGCAAATTGGATTGCAAAGTATCAATTAAACGCTGCTGAGCATTACGTTCAGATAAATTCGAAGCTTCACCAGTTGCAGGTGTACTTGCCGTTAATGTCGCGTCTTTCTTTTCGTCATTATTTGAATTAGAACAAGCCACTAACGCCATACTGGCAACAAGTGTCGATGCGAGAAAAATTTTTGAACGGGTAAATAACATAAACAACCCTTTTCTTTTAGCTTTATCAAACAGGTGAGTAAGCATAGCAAAAAATATCGGCCACGATAGAACTTCTTGGTCTGATATTTCCTGCCGTTAAGCTCTCGGATGATAGTCTGCATGTAATTTTTGCATACGAATCTGCGCGACATGGGTATAAATTTGCGTGGTAGACAAGTCACTGTGGCCGAGCAGCATCTGCACGACACGTAAGTCGGCACCGTGGTTGAGCAAATGCGTGGCAAAGGCGTGGCGTAAGGTATGTGGTGATAATTCGGCTTGAATGCCTGCAATGAGCGCATAGCGTTTAATCGCGTACCAAAAGTTTTGGCGACTCATCATTCCACCGAGTTGAGTGAGAAATAAAGCATCGGTTGCGCTTTTGTATAAGACGGGACGTGCTTCAGCTAAATATTTCTCGATCCATTCCACCGCCATTTGACCTAAAGGAACTAAGCGCTCTTTATTGCCTTTACCGGTAATCCGTAAATAGCCTTGTTTCAGATTGATCAGTTCTAATCTTAAATTTAATAACTCAGAGACACGTAAACCACAGGCATACAGCACTTCGAGCATGGCACGATCACGTAGACCCAATGCGGTGTTGAGGTCTGGGGCATTAATCAGGGCTTCAACATCTGCTTCAGATAAATCCTTTGGTAGGGCACGACCCAATTTGGGTGTTTTGTGGATTGCAACTGGATTGTCGCTGCGTATTTTTTGTTCGCGTAAGAACTTGAAAAATGAACGCAGTGCAGAAAGTGAGCGGGCGATCGAGCGTGGACTTTTTCCTTGTTTAGTCAGGCTGAGCAAGACATCTGAAATGTCGTCACTGCTCCAATCAGTCATGACATGCGTATGACACTCACTGCATTGAATTAAATCAGATAAATATGCATTTCGAGTGTGTGGACTGACGGTTTGAGCTATTAAATCATCACGATATCCGTGTAAAAAACTGAGTGTTTCTGGAATTTGGACTGGGGTCGGGATTCGTGGTTTTTTATTTAACATGTGCCGCTCATTTTTGAAATTAAACCAAGAAATCACAATGGTTTAATGCAATGTAATTTAAAAAAATAGTCGTGTCGATGCTAGATTGTTAAATGAGAATTGAAATCGAATCCGATTTGTTAATTATTCTCATTTGTTTGTATAATGTTCAAAATTTTTTAGGGTTAGTTGCGTGCGATTATCTGATTTGAAAGTGAAACAAAGCGCAGTCATTCATAAGGTACATCGTAACCAGAATGGCAACAATGCTCCGGCTGATTTAGTCGCTAGCCGTTTAGAGACTTTGGGTTTTGTTCCCGGAACAAAAGTACAGGTGATTACCAAAGGTATTTTTGGTGGTGACCCGATTTTAATTCAAGTTGGGTTTACTCGCTTCGCACTGCGAAAAGTAGAAGCTGAAAAAGTGGAAATAGCAATGGAAGGGGCATCAGCATGAGTGATGCGTTACGTATTGCCCTCGTTGGTAATCCAAACTGTGGTAAAACTTCATTATTCAATCATTTAACGGGCACACGTCAGAAAGTTGCAAACTATGCTGGGGTAACGGTTGAGCGAAAGGTGGGTCAATTTACTTTGCCATCGGGTAAATCTGTTCGAGTTTTGGATTTGCCGGGGACATATAGCTTAGAAGCGACGAGTCCTGATGAAGCCATTACGCGTGATGTCGTGCAAGGTAAAATTGCAGAAGAAGGGCATCAAGATGTCTTTTTATGTGTAGTTGATGCGACAAACTTAAAATTGCACCTCGGTTTGGTCATGGAAATGATCGATTTGGGTCGTCCAATTTTACTTGTCCTCAACATGATGGATGAAGCACGCCGTCGTGGCATGCAAATCAATACCCAAAAGCTGTCTCAGCGTTTGGGTGTGCCTGTTGTAGAAACAGTTGCTGTGCGTAATGCGGGTATTGAAAACTTAATGGGCGCGTTAGATGCTGAAGGTTTCAGAAAACCTGATGCGTCATTAAGTGATACCAATCTTTCTGGGACTAACCACGAAAAAATTGAACAAATTTTAAAAGACGTGGTGGTGTTTGTTGATCATGAAGATAAACGCTCAGACTTCCTCGATAAAATTTTTCTACATCCAGTCTTTGGTTTAATTACCTTAGCGGTGATGATGTTTATTATTTTCCAAGCGGTGTTTGCATGGGCTGCGCCGTTTATGGATGGTATTGAAACCTTCTTCGGTTGGTTTGGTGAATTGGTCGGTGAACACATTTCACATCCACTCCTGAACAGCTTGGTGGTTGATGGGATCATTGCTGGTGCAGGCGGTGTAGTGGTGTTCTTGCCGCAGATTTTAATTTTATTCTTCTTTATTTTGGTTTTAGAAGAATCAGGTTATTTACCACGTGCAGCATTCTTACTAGATAAGCTGATGTTTAAAGCGGGTCTGAGTGGACGTGCTTTTATTCCTTTGCTGTCGAGCTTTGCCTGTGCTGTACCGGGCATCATGGCAACCCGGAGTATTCAAGACCCCCGAGATCGTCTGGTAACGATTTTAGTTGCGCCATTGATGACCTGTTCGGCACGTTTACCGGTTTATGCCTTGCTGATCTCAGCATTTATTCCACAGCAAATGGTCTGGGGCGTCTTTAACTTACAAGGCTTGGTGCTATTTGCATTATATGCAGCAGGGATTGTGAGTGCCTTAATTGTGGCAACAGTGCTGAAATTCTTCCAAAAAGATAAATCACAGCATGCCTTATTGATGGAACTTCCAAGCTACCGTTTCCCAGATATTAAGAGTGTTTGGATTGGTTTACTGGACCGTGCCAAGATTTTCTTGAAACGTGTCGGTGGCATCATTTTCGCTTTATCGATTTTGTTATGGTTCTTGTGTACCTTCCCGCAACCGCCAGAAGGCGCAACCTTGCCGGATATTGATTATTCATTGGCAGGTATGCTTGGGCATGTATTACAACCGATTTTTGCACCATTAGGGTTTAACTGGCAGATCTGTATTGCCTTAATTCCAGCGATGGCGGCACGTGAAGTTGTTGTAGCGGCATTGGGTACGGTGTATGCCTTGTCTGCAACAGATGACGATGCCATGTCTCAAGGCCTGGCAAATTTAATTAGTAGTGATGGGTCATTGGGTTGGTCATTGGCAACCGGTTTATCATTATTGGTGTGGTTTATTTATGCGCCACATTGCTTGGCGACACTGGCGACAGTTAAACGTGAAACTGGCTCCTTGAAAACGGTGAGTTTCATGACCATCTATTTATTTGGTTTGGCTTATTTAATGGCATTCATCACGTATCAATTTGCAACACGCTATTTTGGATTCTGAATTGTGAATGGCAAAAGCTGAACAAAGGAGAGAGACATGCTTGAATCAATAATTATTGCGGTATTGGTGATTTGGAGTGCTGTCGTGGTGTTTAAGAAGGTATTTCCAAAAACATCGAACTCAGTCTTCACAACTTTATCTGAGCACTGTGCAAACCGTGGTTGGAACAGTCTAGCCAAATGGTTAAAGCCAAAAATGGCAGCAGGCTGTGCAGGCGGTTGTGGATGTTCAGCTTCGGATAATTCATCTGCAAAAAAAGCTGAAGTACAAGCGGTGAAGTGGAAATAAGCTCACCGCCCGTTGCGTGAAGAAACCGCCCGAGATGGGCGGTTTTTTACGAGCGGACACAAAAAAACTGCGAGAAAGTGAAAACATAAAAAGCATTCAAAACAGCAAAGTGCTAACATTTTGTCAGATTTAAAAACCGACCAAAAAATGGGGCGAAAATGTTAATACAGCGTGGTGGATTGAAGGTTGTTGCCGGATTAGGGATTTCTGGTGTTTCCGCAGTGAATTTCTTACATAGCCATGGCTACCGCGTTGCAGTCACCGATTCACGAGCAGTCCCACCGGGTCATGATCAAATTCCAAGTGATGTACAAACCAGTTTTGGTCAGTTGGATCAAGATTTATTACTCCAAGCAGAAGAAATTATTATCAGCCCGGGGCTAGATCCAAAATTACCGCAAATTCAGGCGGCCATTGCAGCCAATATTCCTGTGGTTTCTGAAATTCAAATTTTACGTCGTGCGACGGATAAGCCAATTGTCGCGATTACAGGTTCGAATGCGAAAAGTACCGTAACGACTTTATTTGGTCTTATGGCAGCAGATGCAGGCAAAAAAGTGGCAGTGGGTGGCAACTTGGGTCGTCCAGCTTTGGATCTCACCAAAGATGATCCTGAACTTTATGTTTTAGAGCTTTCAAGTTTTCAATTAGAAACCACGTCGAACTTGGCAGCAGAAGTGGCTGTGGTGTTGAACATGAGTGAAGACCATTTGGACCGTCATGGCGATATGATGGGTTATCACACTGCGAAGCATCGTATTTTCCAAGCGGTGAAAAAAGTGGTGTATAACCGTGATGACTCATTAACACGCCCATTGGTTCCAGATGTCACCCCAATGCAAAGCTTTGGCTTAAATGCACCAGATATGAATCAGTTCGGTATTTTACGCGATACTGATGGCACAATTTGGTTGGCACGTGGTCGTGAGCGTTTACTGAAAAGTGCAGACATGTATATTCAAGGCACTCATAATGTGGCAAATGCCTTGGCATGTTTGGCTTTGGGTGAAGCGATTGGTTTACCACTCGAAGGCATGTTGAAAACCTTGAAAACCTTTAAAGGCTTAGAGCACCGCTGTGAATTTGTCAAAGAAGTGCATGGTGTTCGTTATTATAACGATTCTAAAGGCACCAATATTGGTGCGACTTTAGCTGCGATTGATGGTCTAGGTGCCGCGATTGAAGCCAAAGGCGGTAAAGTGGCGATTATTTTAGGTGGTCAAGGCAAAGGGCAGGACTTTACTGCGCTGCGTGATTCACTTTCAAAATATGCCAAAGTTGCGGTGTTGATTGGTGAAGATCGTCCAATTATTGAAAAAGCGATTGAAGGGACAACCACGCTGATTCATGCTGAAAGTTTGAAACAAGCGGTTGAGCTGTGCCAACAAAATGCGGTAGCCAATGATGTGGTGTTATTGTCTCCAGCGTGCGCAAGTTTTGATATGTTTAAAGGCTACAGTGAGCGTGGACACCAATTTGTTGATTGTGTGAATGCACTCGTTTAAAAGAACGATAAGGAAAGTTGTATGGCTGGGTTAGCTCAGACGACCATAAATAGAATAAATGAAGTTGTAGAGCGTTGGATTCCTCGGTTACCTGCCGAGGTCAACGTGCGCAATGTTTTAATGTTCTGTGTTTTGGCATTGTTGTGTATTGGTTCGATCATGGTGGCATCTGCGTCGATGCCTTATGCAGAACGCATGCATGAAAATGCCTTCCATTACATTTCACGACACGGGATTTCGATTGCCGCTGCCGCCATGGCTGCGTATATCGCCTATAAAGTGCCGTTAAATGTCTGGTTTAACAACACCTTCTTTTTATGGATTGTGACCATTGTCCTGTTAGCTGCCGTATTGGCGGTGGGTACTGAAGTCAATGGTTCTAAGCGTTGGATTCGGATTGCTGGTTTCACCTTACAGGCTTCGGAAGTCGCCAAAGTCATGATGGCGATATTTACCGCGGACTATGTGGTACGGCGTGCCGAAGAAGTCCGCAATAACATCAAGGGCTTGGTACGATTGGCAGTGATTATGGCTGCAACTGTCGGTTTAGTCATGGCAGAGCCAGATTTAGGGGCGACGGTGGTGATTGCCTTAACTATGCTAGGGGTATTCTTCCTCGCAGGTGCACCGTTGATTCAGTTCGCAATTGCCTTTGGTGCGATCATCATGGCCTTTGTGTTCTTGATTTTATTTGAACCTTATCGTTTAGAGCGTTTGATGTCCTTCTCAAATCCATGGAATGATCCATTAGGCGCAGGCTACCAGTTGTCGAATGCATTAATGGCTTTTGGTCGCGGTGAATGGTTTGGTGTCGGCTTAGGTCATAGTATTCAAAAAATGTCGTATTTACCTGAGGCACATACCGACTTCATGTTGGCGGTTTTGGGTGAAGAATTTGGCTTCTTTGGAATTTTGACCGTATTGACGCTATCATTTGTGATGTTGGTCTGCTGTATTCGCATTGGTCATCGTGCCTTGCGTCATCAGTATTTACGCGCAGGCTACTTGGCTTATGGCATTAGTATTATCTTCTTGCTGCAAATTTTGGTGAATGCAGGCATGAACATGGGCATGCTTCCAACCAAGGGTTTGACCTTACCGTTTATTAGTTATGGGGGGTCTTCTTTGATTATCTGTGCGGTTATGGTGAGTCTGATCTTAAAGATCGATGCGACGACCAAAGAAGTGAACCCAAGTAAAGAAGAATCAAGCTTCTAAATTCGTATCTCGTTGCGGATCGGGAGATGCATGGTGCAGTACACTCGCCGGCATCTCCGTTCCACAATGGAGACATTTGACCAAGCTCGCCTTGGCTTTAGATAGTGGAATCAATGGAATAAAAAATAAAGAAAAATAATTACGTTGCTGTTTCAACTCATACTGAGTTCTGCTGCGGCAGACAGGGCAAGTAAATTGGCTCTTTTCAATGACTTTGGTTTTCGGACCAACTCCAAAAATAAAAAACATTAGGCTCTCCAATGGTCAATTGATCACTTTATTAAAGCATAATTCAATTGAAAATCGAGTGATTGGCTTAGATCCATATTTGGGTTTATTGATAGATTTGAGGCAATGCTGTGCCATGGGGAATATGTTGAAAATCCCACTGCGCAATCGCCTGTTGTAGCATAATACGTGGCGTGTCTAAGTCGACTGGCGGTTGATGTAGGGCCTGCAATGCTTGTTGCAATAAAGGTGCTGCTTGGTTTAAATCAAGAGCTTGAGCCATATTCTGTTTTGACAGTTTTTGTCCCTGATTATTCATTGCTAATGGCAAGTGCATGTATTCAAGGCGTGGATAACCCAAAACCTGTCCGAGCCAAATTTGACGTTCGGTATTGTCCAAAAGATCAGCTCCACGTACGACATGGGTCATCCCTTGTAGGTAGTCATCCACCACGACAGCAAGTTGATAATTGATAATGCCATCACGGCGTTTTAAGACAAAGTCACCCAAATCCTGTTGCAGATTGGAGCAATGCATCCCTTGTAAGCGGTCGGTAAAACAAATGTTCTGTGCATCGACTTTGATTCGAATAGCCTGATCCTGAAGGGGAAGGCCAAGATTACGACATGTGCCTTGATAGATATGATTCGAACCAAGCATTTTTCGGGTGCATTGACAGGCATAGACCAAGTCTTGGGCATGCAAATGCGCAATGACTTCCTCATAGATTTCTAGGCGGTCTTTTTGGAAAATGATCTCGGCATCTGGTTCGAATTGAAATGCATCAATACAACGTAAGATATGTTCTTCGCTACCGGGAAATATGCGTGGAATGTCGGTATCTTCGATACGAACCAACCATTGCCCCTGATGGGCACGGGCATCGCAGTAGCTTGCGACTGCTGTAATTAAAGAGCCAAAATGCAAAGGGCCGGTTGGCGATGGCGCAAACCGGCCCACGTAATGCTCTGTAGCTTTCCCTTCCTTATCTAAAGGGAGGGCTAGAGAGGAATTACTCAACACAGAATTAACCGTTATTTTGCTTCTCTTTGATCTCTGCAAGTGTTTTGCAGTCGATACATAAAGTCGCTGTTGGACGCGCTTCTAGGCGACGTAAGCCAATTTCGATACCACACGTTTCACAGAAACCGTAGTCATCATTTTTGATCGCTTCAATTGATTGTTCAATTTTACGGATCAGTTTACGTTCACGGTCACGTGTACGAAGTTCAATCGCAAATTCTTCTTCTTGCGTTGCACGGTCGTTCACATCTGGAAGTGCAGTATTTTCGTCTTGCATGGTATTCAAAGTACGGTCTACTTCAGACATTAACTCAGCTTTCCACGCCAATAAGATGTGACGGAAATGCTCAAGTTGCCCTTCAGACATGTATTCTTCATTCTTTTTAGGCTGATAAGGTTCAATACCAAATAAGCTTGCAGTAGAACCACCTTCAGTCGCCTTTGGCTTTGATTTGCGCACGCGTTTGGTAGACTTTTCGTCTACTACATCAGTTTGTTCGTCTAAGACTTGATTTTGGTTGTCATTCGCCATGTAGGGCATTCCTCATCATATGCATATATCTATACGCAAAAAATATGGTGATATGCAAGTTTTTTATCCACCCAACACAGAGTTTCCTTCTGTGGGGGTCGTCATCATATAGACTTTTTCTGCTTATTGATAGTCTTTGATGTTTGGATTCTAACTATCACTTTTCCTTTAGAAGCCATAAAGTAAAGCAAAAGAATCAAATTGAAAAGTTAATAACCTGAAATTTCAACATTAATTTGAGGTTGTTTTAATTTGACCCGAACAACTTCAGTTTTAAATTCACCATTATCATTCAGATAGAGTGCACGATACCCTGGTAAAGCCTCATCTAAGGCAAAATTTTCACTATGTGGTTTGAACTGAACACTGGTCGAAGGCGTCGATAAAAACTGAATATTGTGCCATTGATTAGATGAGTCTTGATGCACGTGTCCGCACAGTACAATTTTGACATTGTCGTGACGTGAAAGCACATCCATCAGATGTTCAGCGTTCTTTAGTTTATGCTGATCTATCCAATGCGATTGCATGGCAAAAGGGTGGTGGTGGCATGCCACAATGATGTGTTGCTGTGGGTGTGCTGTGAGTAACTGATCTAATTGTTCCAACTGCTGTTGTGATACCCAACCATCCACTTTTCCTTTAACCGCACTGTTCAGTAAAATCAGACACCAATTGCCTAATGCGATGCAGTGAGCACGATCTTCCTGTTGATGAAATGGGAAGCAAGACGCTTCGTCATGGTTCCCCGGAATCTGATAAAACGGAAACGGCTGCTGTTGCATATATTCGAGATAACGCGCATAGGTACGCTCTACCGGCACTTGTGCAAGATCGCCAGTATGGACAAGCGTATCGATGTGATGATGGTTCAACTGAATTTGTTGAATCACATCGTGAAAACTCTGCTCTGGATTCATGCGGACAAATTCAAGATCTTCCTGATCCATTAAATGTGTGTCCGAGATCTGGATCAGTGTCCAGTCGTATTGTGGTGTATCCCTTAAAGTCATGTCCTTCCCCTTAGACATTCCTTGTAGTATGTATTTGTTGTTGTAACCATTGCAAGGCCATAATGACAGGTGCGTTTTTTAGCCGACCATTGGTTAATAATTCAGGAATATCAGCATAATCTAAGATATGCAATTGAATATTCTCTCCTTCATCAGGCATGCCAAAGACTCCGCCATGTTCGGGAAGTTCAGATTCAGCACTATAAAGGTGGAATAATTCCGCGCAGGCACCCGCAGAGGGATAAAAACTAAATAAATGCTGTAGTGCATCTAATTCACAGCCTGATTCTTCCAAACTTTCACGGCGGATGCAGCTTTCAGCAGATTCATCACCATCGAGCACGCCGGCAATAATCTCTAGTTGCCATGGCGAAGTTTCATCATCAATCGCCCCAATGCGGAATTGTTCAATTAAGGCAAATTTTTGTTGTTGATGACTATAGATCAGCACACCTGCTGCTTCAGGACGATGAATCAATTCACGCTGAATGGTTGGAATCATGCTGTCTTGATGGAATAAGCGGTGTCGAAGCTGAACTTTTTCAACTTGAATAAAGCCTTTATAAAGATGTTCACGCCCTTCAATGCTGTAATCTTTTTTGTTATATGTGGCCTGTTTAATAATATTCATAAGCGCTAATTAGGATGAAATCTTCCATTTCATCCTAACCGAGATTTTGTTGAATACAAAAGATTTTTTTTAAGCTTTACACTTTGTGGTACAACTTTTGACCATGTTCATGATAGGCCGCTTTCATGCTTTGTAAACCTGTCTCAATTTCAGGATTAGATTCTGAAGAAAGCTGCATATCTTGCTGATTTTTTGCATAATCTCTCACATTTTGTGTGATTTTCATCGAGCAAAATTTAGGTCCACACATTGAACAAAAATGGGCCGATTTATGTGCTTCTTTCGGCATAGTTTCATCATGCATGCTGCGTGCTGTATCAGGGTCTAAGCTCAGATTAAATTGGTCTTCCCAGCGGAATTCAAAGCGTGCTTTGGATAATGCATTATCACGAGCCTGCGCACCGGGATGACCTTTGGCAAGGTCTGCCGCATGGGCTGCAATTTTGTAGGTGATAATGCCATCTTTGACGTCTTTTTTATCTGGTAGACCAAGGTGCTCTTTCGGGGTCACATAACACAGCATCGCGGTGCCGTACCAACCAATCATTGCTGCACCTATCGCAGAGGTAATGTGGTCATAGCCCGGGGCAATATCGGTTGTGAGTGGTCCAAGGGTATAGAAAGGCGCTTCTTTGCAAACCTCGAGTTGTAGATCCATATTTTCTTTGATCATGTGCATTGGTACATGGCCTGGGCCTTCAATCATGACTTGTACATCATGCTCCCATGCCCGGTGAGTCAATTCACCTAAGGTGCGTAATTCACTAAATTGGGCTTCATCGTTGGCATCTTGAATACATCCCGGACGTAAACCATCACCTAAACTGAATGACACATCATAGGCTTTCATGATTTCGCAGATTTCATCAAAATGTGTATACAGGAAGTTTTCTTCATGATGCGCTAAGCACCACTGCGCCATGATGGATCCGCCACGTGACACAATACCAGTTAAACGGTTGGCGGTGAGTGGAACATAACGAAGCAGCACGCCTGCGTGAATCGTAAAGTAATCGACACCTTGCTCGGCTTGTTCAATCAGTGTGTCTTTGAAAATTTCCCAGGTTAAGTCCTCTGCGACACCATCAACTTTTTCTAAAGCTTGGTAAATCGGCACGGTGCCAATCGGTACAGGGGAGTTGCGAATAATCCATTCGCGGGTTTCATGGATATTTTTACCTGTCGATAAATCCATGATGGTGTCAGCACCCCAACGAGTTGCCCAAGTCATTTTTGCCACTTCTTCATCGATGCTTGAACCAAGTGCTGAGTTACCAATGTTGGCATTGATTTTCACCAAGAAGTTACGACCAATAATCATCGGTTCACATTCAGGGTGGTTAATGTTGGCAGGGATAATGGCACGACCTTCAGCCACTTCTTGACGTACAAATTCTGGGGTGATTTCAGTTAAATTGCGTGCGCCAAAATTTTGACCGGCATGTTGGCGCATATCAACACCTTCACGCTGGCGCTGATTTTCACGAATCGCAATGTATTCCATTTCAGGGGTGATGATGCCTTGTTTGGCATAGTGCATTTGAGACACATTGTGTCCACGACGAGCGCGACGGGGTTTTGAAATATGCGCAAAACGAATCTCTGCAGTGCGGATGTCTCGAAGACGCTCTTGTCCAAATTTTGAAGTCAAGGTATCGAGTATTTCCGTATCATTACGTGACTCAATCCAAGATTCACGGACATTGGGCAGGCCTTGATTCAGGTCAATTTGAATATTGGGGTCGGTATAAGCACCAGAGGTGTCATAGACCATAATCGGTAGATTTTTTTCTCCACCCAGACCTGTAGGCGTATCTGTAAGACTGATCTCACGCATTGGTACGCGAATATCTGGACGTGAGCCTTGGATATAGACTTTCTTTGACGCTGGGAGAATTCGAGTGAGATCTTTAGCATCTTGTTCATGTTGAGCAGCGCGATCTGAAGCGGTGAGATTCGTTAATTGGTTCATTGCAATGATCCTTATGAATGACATCAACGAATCAAGCACGACCAAAAACGTGGCAGTTTATCTGATGGATTCACCTGAAAATAAAGGCGTAAAACCAAGAGATAAGAAGGGCTTAAGTTTTTAGATGGCTTGATTCCTACGCAGGTATTAACCTGATCAGGTTCAACGGTACTCATCCTTAAATTTAGCGAACTAAATTTAGATGATCTCAGCAGGAAATTACCTGCGCTCCGTCAAGCTTTGTGCGGATATTAGCATGAAGGCTGTTTTAAAACAGTGTTATTTTTCATCGATTTTGCAGTGCAGAATTTTGGCTAGGTACATGTGCAATTGAACTTGCATTGGCTAAGTAGAGGACTGATTTACACAGATGGCGTCACTAAAACAGTCTTTCTTATAATGCGGATCAGGATTGCGGACACCAATTAAATTCAACAGCTGCGCTTCTGATCGCTGATTAGATGCAGCAGCATTTTGATCTAATAATTTTAAAAATAAACGCGCCTGATCTGCCAATTTGGAGTTTTTTAATTGAGCCAAGCGTTCAATTTCTTCTAAAGAACTGGCTTGAATACTGAGGCGGTCTGAAAAGTCATTGGAAACTGGACTATGTGCCGAACCAATAAATAACAACTGGCTATATTGATATAGTAATTGTTGTGCATCTTTTTTGTAGGGGCTATCTGGATATTGTTTGAGATAGTGTTCCCAAAAAATTGCACGTGTCGCAATCTCTTGTGGCTCAATGGCTAAACTTTTTTGTAGCAAGGCGGGTTGTGCATTTTGTTCAGCCAGTTTTTCAATGAAGACCTGCTCAGATTCTTCCATATAAGGCGCAAAAATTTTGGCTAAATATTCAGGACTGCGGCGATAGCGTAATTGTCCTTCACCTGCATCGAACAACTCCACATAAGCTTGGCCTTTATGTTTCAGTAAATACTGATCTCGGGCAGTGAGCTGCTCATAATGATTTTGTTGAATGGTGGGATGCTGAGCCATATCAAAGGCAAATTGTTCGAACGCCATTTGCTGTTGAGCTGTACGTTCAACATGTAAAAAGTTGCGATACATTTGATTGGACAAACGCAGTAATTTTTTTTGTTCGTCCGCTTTTAATAGCGGTAAGCAGACTTTGAGATCTTGGTTGATTTGTTCTAAAGCGAAAGTTGTTCGTTGATCGTCTATTTCCAGCATGTTTTTTTCAAGTTTTTTGCACAGCAAAGACAAATCGACTGCTTCTTTTTGAACAGTCTTATTGTTGGGAAACTCTGGTGCAGGTTGAGGTTCAGGCTGTTGTTGGCATCCATTCAACATACTGAAACATAAAAACATTGCACTAAACTTTGCAGGCAGCTGAAAAAATTTTGACACAGGAACTCGATGCGCTATAGAAGTGGTATTGTCCGATGGAATGCCGACTATTTTATAGATGAAACACGTGCAATATGTGTACTATTGTACAGTTCTTTGTTATAGCGTTGTGAGTAGTGTCCGAAAACGACTGAAATTATCCGGTTTTGTCGCATTTGATATAAAAAATTAATAAAAATCATACGGAAATTTGCAAGGATATGATTAGTATCTGCTTAGTTTTAGGCTTGAATATTCAATCTCGGGTATTTGAATATTAGGAATATACAAAAAAAATGAACAAAAAAGTTGTGGTGGGTCTTTGTTTGCTTTTCATGAGTCAATGGGCGTGTGCGCTAGATCTTGTGCAAGCTTATGAACGTGCAAAACAAGAAGACCCCAATTGGCAAGCCAATAAACTACAATATGAAGCGGATAAATTGAATTTGGGGATTGCCAATGGGAACTTACTCCCGACGGTAACAATCTCCGGAAATGTGACCCGAAAAAATCAAAATTCCAACCAAAGCGGCGCTCAAGCCGGGCTGATCATGCCAGACAGCACCACAACAAGACAAATTGCGCTCACTGCCCGTCAGCCCATTTTTCGTTGGGATGCATGGGAAGGGCTGAAGCAAGTCAAGACCTCGATTAATTTAAGTGAAATCAATCTGCGGATTCAAAAACAAGATCATATTTTAAATGTCTCTGAAGCTTATTTTAATGTCCTACGCCAACAGGCATTAACGGTTGCCAACCTACAAGAAGAACAGGCGCTATCAGAACAGCTGCGCATGATGAATGCTAAATTAAAAGAAGGTTTGGTGGCAAAAAGTGATGTCAGCGAAGCCAATGCTCAATATCAAAATGCTCGGGCCAACCGCATGGCGACTAATGTTCAATTGGTTTTGGCGCAGGAACAATTACAACAGTTGATTGGGCCATATCGAGAAAATTTGGCGGTGTTACGTGAAGATTTTCAGTTTGAAAAACCGATTCCAAACAATGTACAAGCGTGGGAAGAACTGGCTCAGGAGCAGAACCTAGGCATTTTACAAGCGCGTATGCAACAACGTTATGCGGAAGATGGCAAACGCGTCGAAAAAGCTGCCTTATATCCTCAGATTGAAGCGGTAGGGACCTATGGTTATAACAAGCAAAGTCCACAATCCATCATGTCGCAAGATGGTCAATTTGATCAGGTGGGGATTGAAATGAACTGGAATGTGTTTAATGGTGGACGGACACAGAAATCCATTAAGCAAGCGGCGATCAATGTTGAAAAAAGCCAAGCACAGGTGGATGCAGCAATTCGAAAAGCACAAACCGATGTAAAAAAATCTTATATGCAAGTCGAAACGGATCAAAGTAAATTACAGGCACGTAAAGCCGCGATGGATTCTTCCGCGCAAGTGTCTTTGGCCTCACAAGCCCAGTACCAAGAAGGCCTGAAAACCATGGTTGATGTGCTACTGGCACAGCGTAATGCCTTTTCAGCCCGTCAAGATTATCTGAATTCTAAGTACGATTATTTAATACATGTACTGCAACTCAAAGCCTCCGTTGGGAAATTAACGGAAGCTGATTTAGTGGAAATGAATGCATGGTTGGTCGATCAGAAAAATCAGCCATCGATCCTACTAAAGAAATAGGCCATGGTCATAAAAGTTTCACAATCAATATGCTTTAATATGGCACTAAAATCTGCCGATTCACGTTGTAGTGGAGACTCGCTTTGCCTAATAATCCTGTTTTAAACCATCACATTTCTTCGCAATTCAATGAAGAGTTGCAGGATGTGCATACCAAATTTATGACCATGGGTGGTTTGGTGGAGCAGCAGGTTGCAAATGCCATTCATGCCTTATTGGATACGGATGCAACAATGGCGATTGATGTTCAATTTCAAGACAATACGGTGAACCGTATGGAAACTGAAATTGATGAAGCGCTTACCCTGATTTTGGCGCGTCGTCATCCTGCTGCGATTGATCTACGCATGGTGATTGCGATGTCGAAAGCCAACACCGATTTAGAACGGATTGGTGATGAAGCGGCAAAAATTGCCCGTATTGCACAAAGTTTGTGTGAAGAAGGTGGTTCACCGCGTGGCTATATGGAAACACGGCATATTGGCAACCAAGTTCGCGTGATGATTCATGATGCGCTCGATGCCTTTGCACGTTTGGATGTAGATCAGGCTTTACGTGTCCTTTTGGCCGATGCTGATATTGACCGCGAGTACCAATCGGCAACCCGTACCCTCATGACGTATATGATAGAAGATCCACGCCACATTACTCGGGTGATGAATGTACTTTGGGTGCTGCGTTCACTTGAACGTATTGGTGACCATGCTCGAAATATTTCTGAACAAGTGATTTATATGGTGAAAGGTCTAGATGTCCGTCACACCAGTGTTGAAGAAATTGAGCAAAAAGTTCAGCGTTAATGGATTAGCATCAAGATGAACGAAGCCCATCAAACGATGGGCTTTTTTCGGTCTAAATTAACTATGTGTTTCTTCGTCTTCCTCAAAAGTTCGGGCAATTTTGTCAATATTTAAACTTTTCGCCATCGCATCGAAGATTTGCTTATAAGCACCTTCTTGATGGTACAAATCATGATGCTCCCCGTGTTCTACGATTTGTCCATCTTTCATGACGTAGGTGTAATCGGCATCGATAATTTGCGACAAACTATGCGAAATCATGATGACGGTACGCCCTTGCTTAATTTGATCCAGACTATTTTTAATTTGTTCAGCAGCGATCGCATCTAAACTAGCCGTCGGTTCGTCCAAGAAAATAATCGGCGGATTTTTTAGAAACATGCGTGCCAAGGCAATGCGCTGTTGCTGTCCACCTGAGAGCAGTAAAGCATCGGCTTCATAGGCATGCGGAAGTTTTAAGATCTGATCATGGATCGAGGCTTTCCGTGCTGCATCAAAGACTTCTTGCTCTGTAGCTGTACTTTTGCCATAGCGAATATTTTCAAAAATTGAACCTGGGAAAATATGATTTTTTTGCAATACCAAACCAATATTTTCACGTAAATACTGTGTATCAATCTGTTCTAAATCGATGCCATCGAGTTTGATATTGCCCGCTTGAGGATGATAAAACTTATCCAGTAAGCTAATTAATGTCGATTTTCCAGCCCCAGATAAACCAACCAAGGCGGTGATTTTGTTCGGTTGGATGGTCATGTTGATGCGGTGCAATGCCTGAAAGCCATTGGGATAGCTAAAGTCGACATTGCTTAATTCAAACTGACCTTGAATCGGAGGCTGGGCAGTGCCACTGGTTTCAATTTCATGATCCGCTTCTAAGATGTTAAAGAAGCTTTCCGAATAAATCATCGCAGAGTTAATTTCATCATAGATACGATGTAGCGAGCGAATCGGGGCAGAGACATTATTAAATAACAACACGTGATACATAATCATCCCGATACTCATTTGCCCATCCAAAACAAAATAGGCTGTCAGAATGATGATCAGTACCACACCGACCTGTTCAATAAAGGTTTTGAGTCCGTCAAAGATATAACTGGTTTGCCGTGTCTGCATCTGGTTTTCAGTCAGCGACTTTTGCAGATTTAATTGTTTTTTCGATTCGACGGCTTCTTTGTTAAAAGATTTAATGACCGTTATCGAATTGATAATACTCAGAATACCCTGATTTTTCTTTTCAAAATTATCGCGTAGGGCACGGCGTTTGCCTGCCAGTTTTTGTGATTGTTTGAAAGTTAGCCAAAAATAAATCGGCACAATAATTGTGGCCACCACGCCAACCCAAACATTGGCATAATACATTAAGCCCAGTGCAATAATAGCACTGGTAAATAGCGGTAAAATATCAATAAAAAAGATTTGAACCAGTCGTGTGAGCGAGCTAACCCCCCGATCAATTCGAGTTTGGAGTTTGCCTGCTTGGTTGTCTTGTTGATCGAAGAATGCCAATCGATAGGTGATAAATTTTTCAATAATGCCTTGGGACAAATCCTGAGAAATTAAAATACGTAACTTTTCACCAAACGATTTTTGTCCAAATTGCACGATGGCATTGATGACTTCTTTTCCCAATAAGACTACGGTGATGGTGATTAATATATGCCAACCATTGGCTAGACCGAGGCCTTGTTGTAAAAGCTGATTGATGCTGTCTACGGCATATTTGAGTGTCAGGGCATTCACCTGTGCCGTGAGTGAGCCAATTAAGGTCAAGATCAGCGTCACGACCACCAGCCAGCGGTATGGCTGTACAAATGGACGTAATTTTTGGAAAAGCTGCCACAGGTTCATAAGCAATTATTTTTATTGTGAATATGAGCTTTAGTCTAAGACTGAAAATTCTATGCGACAAGTAATGACAATGTTTTGATTTGTGACGAGAGTTTTTCGGCTAAGATATTTTTTAAATGTGCTCACGACATCAGCATTACGCTGCTGTGCCAAACAGTGTTGAGTTGAACCGATGAATTTTGAATTATTTACGCCTGAACCGCATGCAAATCTGTTGCCCTATGATGGTGAAGTTGAAGATTATGGATTGATCTTCAATGCTGAAGACAGTGAAAAATATTTACACTATTTCCTCACGCAGTTGGCTTGGCAGCATGATGAAGTCATTTTGCATGGACAGTATTTTCAAACGGAACGAAAAGTGGTTTGGTATGGAGATGCTCATTATGAGTATCACTATTCAGGCATGCAAAAGCAGGCATTGATCTGGAATCCAGCTTTACTGCGCTTAAAGCAACATATTGAGCAACGGGTGGGTCAGACGTTTAATTCCTGTTTGGCCAATTTATACGAAAATGGTACGCAAGCGGTGGGGTGGCATAGTGATGATGAGCCATCTTTGCTTTCACCCACACAGCAGGTGGTGATCGCATCTTTGAGTTTTGGGGCAAGCCGAAAGTTCTGCTTTAAACATAAAAGCACTCAAGAGAAAGTACAGCTTTTACTGCAAAGTGGACAGTTGATCGTGATGCGTGGGCAAACCCAACGATATTGGAAGCATGCCCTAATGAAGTCGATGAAAGTGACCGAGCCGAGGGTGAATTTAACCTTTCGTTATTTCTATGATCAACAGCCGTAAAAAAAGCCCATATCTAGATGAGCTTTTTTCTTTCTCTGAGGAAGAGTATAGCGACAATCAACTGAAATCATGGAACACATGGTTGAGATGACTGCTAAAGAACAATAATCATATTATGATAATTTATCCAATATTTATAATTAATAAATTCAATTAATAGTATAAATTTATCAGATTAATTAAATATCATCTTTACAACATCGCATCAGTTGTGCGCAAACTGATCAGATTTAAATGGCGTCCGATTCTTCCATCATACTGCTGTATTTTTTCTCAATACGCGCTGTACAGTCTTGCATCATTTCTACGACTTTTTGAAAATTCATAAATTCAAAACGATTTTTAGACGCCAATAGGGTCAAAGCAAGTGGGGGTTCTTTACTGGAAAATTTAATCGGAATCGATAGGCTCGACATATTCGGGTCAACTTCACCATTGGAAAAATAATAACCCTGCTTTTTAATCTTTTTCATTTGCAGCATAAATTCTTCTTCATTATGCGCAAAACCAACTTGAGATAACTCGTCCGCAAAACGGTGGTAATAATCTAAAATCCGTTGCTTAGGTAACTGCGACAAAATCACTTTAGACGATGAGCCTTTGTACATTGGACGTGGGCTACCTCGACCATATGCCAAGGCTGCATAGTCTTTATAAAGTTCATGATGTACATCAATGCAAGAGTCGATATTCAGATGCGTCAATAAGCAACAAGACTCTGTGCGTTCCACAATTTCTTTCATGAAGGGAATGCTAATTTGCACCAATGGATCGGTGGTGCGAGAAATAAAATCAAGCACAGCAATTTTTGAACCCAGTGTGTAATCGCCAGAAGTCCCACTGAGGCGCTGCAATAATTCAGCAGAAACCAGTTCTTTTAAATAGCGATAGCTCGTTGGTTTAGATAAGCCTAATTCTTCACTAATAATGTCGACATTGATGATGGGACGAGCAACTGAAAATAAGTCGAGTACGGTGAGAATTTTACCAAAACTGGAAAGCGCCATAAGAACCTGCTTGGTCACAATAAAAAATGAATCGTTAAGTTACTTTATAACAAATTGCTCGGCCTGATGTTGCGCTTTTCTACATTGAAAATGAAACAAATCTGAAATATCACAGGGTTTCTTGGGTTATTCTGATAAAAGCATAATAAAAAATTGAAATACGCACTTAAAATATAGGTCAATTATCAAAATAAGATATTAATATTGACTTTAATTTGTTTTTTTAGCAAAATTGTTGTGAAAATATCCTATATTGAATAAATATTGCCCATTCTTTCGATGCGCAGGCAATGTTGCACATTACTTTTTGTATTCAAATGGTTTGAAACACGATTTGAATCGCTTCTTTACTTATTGAAATTTCTAGTCATTCCTGTGCCGTGATACAGGTTGTGCTGTCGAATGTTTAAGCATTCGATACGAGGTCGTTTTCACTAAAAAAAAGCAAACCACCGAGATCCATCATGCTGCTGACGAAACAAATACTCGCTTTTCGGCCCAATAAAATGGACTGGATTTTTGCGACCAAAACGTTCATCGCGGGCATGTTGGCATTGTATGTGGCCTTTGTACTGAATTTGGCTTATCCGATTTGGGCGATTGGCACCGTTTTCGTGATCGCGAATCCATATTCAGGGATGACGTCTTCAAAAAGTTTGTATCGTGTATTAGGGACGTTCTTAGGGGCGGCCGTGTCGGTGGTGGCACTGCCACATCTCATTCACATGCCTGTACTGTTTACGGTGTTTTTAGCGGTTTGGGTTGGGTTTTGCCTGTATTTGTCACTGCTAGACCGTACGCCTCGTAGTTATGTTTCCATGTTGGCGGGTTATACCACGGTCATTATCTGTTTTAACGTCGTGTATTTTATTGATACCGCTTCGATCTTCGATATGGCCTTGGGGCGTTTTCTCGAAATTACGGTGGGTGTGGTATGTAGTGCCATCGTGACCACGACATTATTTCCAATGCATATTGGCCCTGCAGTCGAAACACGCGTGAGCAAAACCTTTGCCGATACCAAAGAAATATTTGATCAGATTTTATTAGAGCCTGCCGAACTAGAAAATTATTCAAAAAACCTCGGCAATATTGCGCGAGATATCGCGGATATACATGTCATGGCGGTGCATTTGTCATATGAAAAATCCACCTTAAAAGGCATGACACGTCCATTGCAGGAAATCTTGCATCAGTTGAGTTTGTTGGTCAGTAACTTGGTGGCCATGTCTGAACGGATGAAACAATTAGATGGTCTGGACACACATTATCGGACGGCACTCAAGCAAGCCCATGAACATATTGCCGCGTTTTTATTAGATCAACATCAGATTGAGGAAAGTGAACTTAATCAATTACCTGAACAATTTGAGCAAGATTTTCAACACATTCAGACACAGGCATTGCCATCACAGCAGGTGATTTTGGGTAGTCTAAAAATGGATATTCGCCATTTTATTCAGAATATCCGTGCGATTCGCTTGCTTTGGCAGCGGGTACAGCAAGGCGACTCCACTTTACCAACCACACTGACCGCCTTGAGCAATAGTCATTATCCGACTTTGCACCGTGATGCGGGGGTTGCTATTCGTGGCGGAGTGTCTGCGTGTCTGATTATTTTAATTTCTACGGGTTTTTGGATCGTTAGTGGTTGGAAAGCTGGATTTATGATGGCTGAAATGGCTGCGATCAGTGCCTGTATTTTAACGGCAATGGATAACCCTGTTCCTGCATTGAAAATGTTTATTCGAGCCAATATGTATGCGGCTTTCATGGTGTTTATCTACGCCTATGGCATTTTCCCGCATGTGACCGCCTTTTGGCAGTTGATCGTGGTGTTAGCACCGTTTGTGATGTTCTGTCTGATGCTGTTTTTACATCCACCTTTAATTGGAATTAGCTTGCCATTACTGATGGGGGCGATTATGGGACTGAATATTCAAAACCGCTTTAGCCTCGATCAGGTGTTTTTCTTCGATGCATCGATTGGGACGGTTTTGGGACCCATTATTTCGGTGTTTATTATTCATTTAGTGCGTGCAATGTCACCAGATATGACGGCCCAACGCATCCTTTCTCAGCATTATAAGGCACTGCGTCAGGCTTTATATCTGCCGTACGGCTTACCGTTTCGGGTGCATTTACGCAGTATGTTGGACCGAATTGGCATCCTAAACAGCAAAATGGTGCAATCAGGAAATTTGAAACAACAGATCGAGTGGGGCTTTGGTGGAAGCCAGTGCGGTGATTGATTTGACCCGCTTACAAGAACTCATGAATAAACTCGATCCGAATGATGCACTGGTCAGTGAACTTGAAGAGTTACAACAAGATTTAGATGACTATTTTCGGGCCATGGAACAAGGGCAAAAGAATGTGTATATGAGTTTGAAACAGCAAATTGTAGAGCGAATTCAACGATTGAATCAGGCCGTTCAGGGTCTTGAAAACGACGATGTTATGCATCGAATTCAGTATTCACTGAACAATATTCAAAGCAGTTTGTGTCATGTCCTAACACAGCAGACTCCAAATCATTTACAGGTCGAGGCACAACATGGGTGAGCTAAATGTGTATGGCGTCTATGTGCCCATTCTATTGATTCAAGCGGTATTGGCCTATCTGTTATTGCGGGTCATCATGCGTTTGCTTGACCGATGGATGGCGCCAGATTGGGTGCCGATGCCCAATATTTTTTATTTGGGTGTATTTGTGATGTTGCTTTGGCTGGTGCATGAAATCTTTATTTTCTGCCAGTTCTAAGCCCCTAAAAAATGAAATGATTGAGGTAATCGTATGACCAATTTGAATGTCCGAAAATATGTTCGGCCTGTATTGTTGATAATCGTGCTATGTGGCGCATTACTTGCGCTGAAACATATTTGGGACTATTACAATTCGGAACCTTGGACGCGTGATGGACGGGTACGTGGTGACGTGATTCAAGTGTCATCGGATGTTTCAGGTTTGGTCACAGACGTTTTGGTGCAAGACAATCAGCAAGTGAAAAAAGGCCAAGTGCTGTTTCGTATAGATGTGGCACGTCAAGCCTTGGACGTTGAGCAAGCCAAATCTGACTTGGCGAAAGCCAAAGCAGGACTGGCAGGGGTTGAAGCGCAGCTTGCTGAAGCCAAAGCGAATTTAGTGAAGTCACAAGCCAATATTAATCTTGCAGATAAAAATGCAAATCGTTATGCAAGTTTGATGGACGGTGCGATTTCAAAACAAGAACAAGATCAAATGTTTGCAGTACGTGATCAATCACATGCAGAGCATGAACAAACTCAGGCCGCGATTGAGCAAGCCAAAGCCAGTGTGGTGCAGCAAAAAGCCCTGATTGAAGCGGCGAATAGCAGTTTGCATTTGGCAGAATTGAATTTAAAACGTTCGGAAGTGGTTGCACCGACTGATGGAACATTGTCTAACTTTGAACTCAAAGCAGGGAATTACGTCAAAGTTGGCCAAGCCGTAGCGGCCTTAATTGACCGTCAACAATTGTATGTTGTGGGATATTTTGAAGAAACCAAACTAGATAAAATCTATGTTGGCGCACCTGCAACAATCCAACTGATGGGAAGTTCTGAAGTTTATAAGGGGCATGTACAAGGCGTTGCAACAGGGATTGAAGACCGTGAACGTACATCGACTGATAGTTTACTGGCCAATGTCAATCCAACCTTTAGTTGGGTTCGTTTGGCACAGCGTGTACCAGTGAAAATTGTACTGGATGAAGTGCCGCATGATCAGTTGGCTTTTGTCGCGGGTCGAACCACCACGATTCATATTGTGGATAAAAACTAAGTTATCCCCAATCATTTCATTTGCGCAGCATTGAGTGATCAATCTTGCGCATAAAAAAGCATCCTTTTTCGGATGCTTTTTTATTTGCCTGTTTGTTGAAAGCGCTTAAGGTTTCAGTCCCACTGGATTTCGATACCAACTTTCAATAAATAATGCTGCAGCAAGGCTGTCGGCAGAAAGATTCTTCGCACGGCCTTGGGCTTGATAATGATCTAATTCATCACGCGCTTCACGTGTAGTTAAGCGTTCATCGACCATCAAGGTTTCAATATTGGTTTGGTGGCGAAGGCGTCGTGCAAATTTACGCGCACGTGTGGAGAGTTCAGATTCGCTATCATCCATATTGAGCGGTAGACCCACGATAAACAAATCCGGCTGATACTGTTTCACAATCTTGAGTAGATTATCCCAATTGGGAATGCCATCTTTCATGGGAAAGAGTGGTAGAGGATTTGCACTTTCAATCAGGGCTTGTCCCACAGCCATTCCTGTTTTTTGTGTGCCAAAGTCAAAAGCCATAATCATTTGATATTGTGGTAAATCAGGCATGTCCAATCTCAGATGATAACCACATGCGGTCTACCCCCATTTTTTTATAGGCAGCGTCCCAGCGGTCGTCATAAGGTAAGTTAAATATTAAATCCATGTCTGAGTCACAAATGAGCCAATCACCCCGAGCAATTTCTTCTTCTAATTGGCTTTTACCCCAACTGGCATAGCCTAGGGCCACCTGATAGCGACCCACACCTTCATTGTGTGCGATCGCATCTAAAATATCTTTAGAGGTGGTAATACAAACATTTTCACCTACAGCAATAGACGAATGCCATGTCGGTTGACCGGTATGAAGAACAAAACCTGCCTCTGGGCGCAAAGGTCCACCTTGCAACACTTCATGAGGATGCACATTATCTGCCTCAATTTCCAAATCATTCAAGAGTTCTTTGATCTGTAAACCTGATGGACGATTAATAATGATGCCTTGAGCGCCATCTTCATCATGTCGAGCCAAATAAATCACCGTATTGGCAAAGAATTCATCGTTCATTTCGGGTGGAGCAATCAGGCAGCGGTGTGTGAGGTATTGTTTAGTCACCTAATGGCTTCTCCTTATTGGGGTAAGTTTAATTTTTGGGGTGAATTGCATTCGAATAACGTTGTATTTATCAACATACTAGACTCACAAGTTTTCAACAATGAGTTTTTCTGCAAATTCAATATTTGTCATGCTCGACCGGTGAGGGGCATGATCAAAATCGTCATCGTGCAGGCAGGTCTGCAATGTGGTGAATTGTGAAGAGATGATTGGTAATTTGAACAACAGCAGTACAAAAGCGAGGAGAAGTTATACGTGATGGATGACTGAGATTGCTTAAAATAGCAGGATAAACTGAGGGTGCAACAATGACACATTTTTCAAAAATAATAGGGATGGCACTCTGTGCAAGCCTACCTATTTCAGGCTTTGCAGGAAGCGCTGACTTACAAAAACATGAATCTCAGGTGATTAAAAAATATAAAAACTTAAATTTTTATGAGGTCAATGAAGCGCTAGAACGTGAAATTGTGGATGTTATTGCGGCAGATCCGAGCAGTTTGCACTACGGATTTACGCAACTGGAAAAGCAAGGTTTTGTTCATGTGCAATATTCTCCGGATAAAAAACTAAAATTTTATAGTTTTGATGTGTCTGGCGGAGGCACCATGGGGGAGTGGAGCAGCTATGTGCAATATTCAACGGGAAAAACGCAACATTTAGATCAATTTGACTCAGGCTATATCAATCAAATTTTGCCGGTCAACATCCAAAATAAAACCGTATATTTGGTGAAGAGTTATTATAAAGGTGATAATTGCAGTGGATTACATCATCTAAGAGCCGTTGAAGTTGGACCAAAACAGTTACTTAAATCTTATGTCTTTAAAACCAAGCAAAAGAAACTAGATCAAATTTCGGTAGATTATGACTGCCATTATGAAACCGATCGTCGTAGCGGGAATGAATATCTGAAAATCAGTCCGAAACACGTGGATGTAATGTTGCTCAATCAACAACATCAGCCGCAGCAAAAATATTTACGCTATACCTTGGGCTCGAAAGCCTTTGTGTATCAGGGGATTGTCAAATAGTGTGTTTAAGAAAAAAGCCTGTGTTGTTTTTAATCCACAGGCTTTTTTGAAAGCATCAAAAATTAACTATGTTGAAATTTTAATTGTCGCAACTGTTTTGCGTGTTGTAAGGTCGTTTGACTAATCTCCACACCACCGGTCATTCGAGCCAGCTCTTGAATCCGATCATCTTCTTCTAATTCGATAATGGTACTGCTTGCAGGATCCGTTTGACGTTTTTTCACCAAAAGATGTTGGTCAGATTGAGCAGCGACTTGGGCTTGGTGAGTAATACATAAAATTTGAACATGCTGCGCCAAATCAGCCAACAAACGTCCGACAATTTCTGCTGTTCCGCCACTGATCCCGACATCAATTTCATCAAAGACTAACACTTCTGATTCAGTTTTTTCAGCATTCATCACTTGCATGACTAAGGCAATACGTGACAATTCACCCCCCGATGCCACGCGTGCTAAAGGCTGAGCAGGAATCCCTTTGTTTGCGGTGAACAGCAGTTGAATAAAGCTCAAACCTTCACTTGAAGCTTGTTCTAGAGGCTCAAATTTAAATTCAAAATGTGCTTCTGGGAGCGCGAGCTGCTTCACTTGTTCAGTCAATTGCTTCGCCAATGGGGTAGATGCTTCACGACGAATATCATCCAAATGCTGTGCTTTGGCTAAAAAGTCTTGATGAGACACTTCCACTTGTTCAGCTAGGGTTTCAGGATCTTCAAGTTGATGTAATTGTTCTAGCTCAAGTTGCCACGCATCATAATCATTTTTTAAATCTTCAGGCTGAGTACGATATTTACGCGCTAAGCGATGAAAAACTTCGAGTTTAGTGTTTAATTCGTCCATACGTTCAGGATCGAAACTTTGACGATCAATAAACTGACGTAAATTTGCGGTGGCATCTTCAATTTCACTTTGAGCGTTCAGTAGCGACGTATAAATTTCAGAAAGTTGTTCACTACGTCCTGCATGCGATTCAATCCGACGAATGATCGCGCCCATTTCTTGATTGATATTTTGCTCGGCGTCATCGAGGGCATTTAGACCATAGCTACAATCCTGCATGATATGTTCATGATGACTGAGACGGTCAAATTCTTGCTCGATTTCTTTGTAGTCCGTTTGCACAACGTCTTCAAGTTCTTCCAATTGAAGTTCAAGCGTTTCTATCCGTTGCTTACGTGTGGCTTGGGCGTCGAGTGCTGCTTGGTGCTGACGAATATCCTTTTGCCATTTGCTATAGGCATCACGCACGGCTTGAGCAGGCTGATAAAAATTGTAATAACGATCCAGCCAATGTTTTGGATAGGGCGGTTCTAAGAGTTGTTGTTGGCTGTGTTGGCTATAGAGTTGTACCAATAAGCGGCCAATTTCTTTTAACTCAGATAAGCTGCTCGGACGTCCATTAATCCATGCTTTGCTGCGACCTGTTGCAAAAATTACGCGACGTAAATGGATCTCGCCAGACTCATCATCCAATTCGTGTTCTTTGAGCCAAAGCGCTTCAGGACTGTACTCTTGATAGCTAAAGGTCGCTGTTACATCGGCTTTGTCTGATCCATAGCGCACATAGTTGGTGTCTGTACGTTCACCTAAGCAAGCTGATAATGCGTCTAGAAGTAAAGATTTACCTGCACCCGTTTCACCCGTCAGGACATTAAAGCCTTGTTCAATGTCGATGGCTAAATGGTCGGCTAATGCAAAATTGATCAGAGTTAAATGTGTCAGCATAAACGCATCCGAGCTGCGAAAAGTTCTAGTTAAAGATAATTAAGTTTTGTTTTAGTCACAAGATAAGTTTTATTTTAAGATGACGAAAAACCTCATAATTCTATCTTAAATTTCAGTTTAATAAGAAATTAGTTTCGTATCCGCTGTATGCACGTAGTGTTGTGATGCAAAGAGTAGATGATCTTGCATAACGTGAGCTTAAACCATCAAATGTCCTGCCAATTCCTCACAAAACACGTTTGTGTATGTATTCTTGTATTTAATCTAGCGTGTTATTGCCATAAAACGTCATGATTTGGTCACTCAAATCTACCAATATGATTCATCACGCTGCTATTTTTTTGAAAAGAGTTTTCAGCGTTTCGATCAACCCTAACTAGGACTTTAGTGGATGAAACAAAAAAGTATTTTGTACAACAGCACAGCTTGTTTTAGACTCTAAATGTTGAGGTAGTGGGATGAAATTGGGGCACATCCAGTACTCAGATTTTTGTAATTATCTATCGCACAGTTTTCAACACAGATTGATTAGTTTTTGCAGCACAATTAAACTACATCGATCAAAATATTATAAATATGCTTTATCTGGAGAAAACGCATGTCAGCACAGTTTGATCATGTATCGGTAATCAAAAAATCAAATGTTTATTTTGGCGGTCTATGCATCAGCCATACTGTGCAATTTGAAGATGGAACAAAGAAAACACTGGGTGTGTTGCTTCCAACTGAACAAGCGCTGACTTTTGAAACCCATGTACCTGAACGTATGGAAATTATTTCAGGTGAATGTCGTGTTCAAATTGCAGATAGCGAAGAAAGCGAATTATTCCGTGCGGGTCAATCATTCTACGTGCCAGGTAATAGCCGATTTAAAATTGAAACAGACGAAGTGTTGGATTATGTGTGCCACTTAGAAGGCTAATGATTCAATCAATTTAGGCACAGTTTTTTAACCTCAAATCGGTTAAACTATGTGTCATAGCATAAATCCTGTAAAGCTTGCTTTGCAGGATTTTTCTTTTTGGCAGCCTATGCTGTGCTCTAGGGATATCATACCCTGTTCAAAAGTTTATCGAAGTTTGCAATTTAGAGGTCGTTCATGGCGAAACCGGAATATTATTATGGCGTTCATTCAGTGGAGTCATTACTGGAACTTGAGCCAGAACGCGTTTTAACTTTATTTGCGTTAAAAGGACGTGATGATCAGCGTTTAAAACGTATTTTTGAGCTTGCAGAACCGTTTGGTGTCAGCATTCAAAAAGCTAGTCGTGATAGTTTGGAAAAACTTGCGGGACAACCGTTCCATCAAGGTGTGGTTGCTGCTGTACGTCCACATCCAGTTTTGAACGAAAAAGATTTAGAGGCTTTATTACAAGCCAATCCAAATGCGTTGCTATTGGCATTAGATCATATTACAGATCCACATAACCTTGGTGCATGCATTCGTACAGCGGCAGCCATGGGTGTTGAAGCTGTGATTGCACCGCGTGATCGTTCAGCGACGCTTACCCCAACAGCCCGTAAAGTTGCTGCAGGTGGTGCTGAAAAAGTGAAGTTTATTCAGGTGACGAACTTGGCACGTACCTTGGCTCAAATCAAAGAAGACTTTAATGTACGTGTGGTCGGCACTATGCTAGATGAAAAAGCATTGCCGATTCAAAATTTTGACTTCACAGGTACGGGTGTATGTGTGGTGATGGGCGCTGAAGATACAGGTTTACGTCCTATTACGCAGGCGCAATGTGATCAAACTGTTTACATTCCAATGGCTGGTAATTTGCAAAGCTTAAATGTCAGTGTCGCGACAGGTATGGCATTGTATGAAGCATGCCGTCAACGTAATAATGAATTGAAATAGCAGTGATGATGTCTCCTCAAAAGCAAGGTTATTTATATGTGTTCATTACCATGTGTATTTGGGGTGGATTTACCTTAACGGCGCGTTTAAGCGCCAATTGGGGAATCAGTGCTTGGGATATCACGGCGCTCAGGTTTGCTTTGGCATTTTGCATCTTAATGCCAATTTTGATTTATAAAAAAGATACGGCTTTTTTATGGAAAAAAGAGCCTTTTATCCTTGCTATGCTCGGTGGGGTGACCTATTGTTTAACGGCCTATAGCGCATTTCATTATGCTCCTGCGGCCCATGCTGCAATTTTCCTCAATGGTTGTATTCCCTTATGTACGGCCATAGCCGCATTTCTGATCTTCAAACAGCCGCTCGATAAGCATACCTGGATCAGTGTGGTCATTATGGTTTCTGCTATTAGCTTAATGAGCTATCTGATGTATGTGGAAACCGGTGTAGCGTTTGGTTTGGGTGATTTGCTGTTTTTTATCAGTGCCATTTGGTGGGGGATATTTACGGTATTGCTTAAGCAATGGAAGCTCTCTGCTTGGCATGCCATGGCGGGGGTTGCGATTTGGTCTGCCGTGGTATTTGTACCAATTTACCTACTATTTTTCCCTAAACATTGGTCCGATCCTGAGCCGCTGCAGCTCATTGGGCAAGTCATCTTTCACGGTATTTTTGTGGTGATTATTGCGACTTTAACGTATGTAGAGGCGATCAAGCGCTTAGGTGCATTTAAAGCCGGAAGTATCGTAACTTTGGCACCTTTTATTGCTGCGATTTTAGCGGTGCCGCTGCTAAATGAACCCTTAAGTTTTGCAATTGTGTGCGGATTGGTCGGGATGGGGATTGGAGCGATTCAACCGTGGAAATGGTTGGGACGAAAGGATAGTCTAGAGCAGCAACTCGAACAACAAAAAAAGCAGTCTGAGTAAGACTGCTTTTTTCTTTAGCTTTTTTCAGCGTGCGCTAAGTACTTGAGATGTAAGGGTCGAAGCTGCGCATAAAGATGATCTAAATGACCATCATTCAGCACGATATCATCTGCAATTTTTTGCTTTTCCTGACGTGACATTTGAACTTGAATAATTTTTTGGATTTGCTCGATATTTTGACCATCACGCTGTGATGCACGCTGAATTTGCAATTGTTCTGTGGCATCAATCAGCAAGGTGTGATTGGCCAATTCATGTTGATTGGTTTCAAATAATAACGGCGAAACCAAGATGACATAGGGGCTAGTGGCTTCGTTTAATTGTTGGATAATGGACTGGCGTATTGCTGGATGGGTAATGGCTTCAAGTGCTTGACGTGCTGTAGGATCTTTAAAGATATGCTCGCGTAATGCACGCCGATTTAACTCACCATTTGCAAGTAAAACCCAATCACCAAATTGTTGCTGAATTTGATTCAGTGCGGGTTGACCAGGTTCGACAACTTCCCGTGCAACGATATCAGCATCGACGACTTGAATGCCTTGGAGTTCAAACCAATTGCTTGCAGCAGATTTACCGCTACCAATACCACCTGTTAAACCCAAGACAAATGTCATACAACGACCTTACTGACCCAAATAAATTTTCATAATTTGATCACCCCATAAAAAGGCGATCCATCCGGCGATGGCAATATAGGGACCAAATGCAAAAGGTTGGTTATCTTTACGAACTTTGAGCAAAATAATGCCAATGATTGCACCCACTAGTGAAGAGAGTAATACAATCAGTGGAAGCAGGAAAGGGCCCATCCATGCACCCAAGGCAGCTAAAAGCTTAAAGTCACCATAGCCCATGCCTTCTTTGCCAGTGATAATTTTAAATAAATAGTAAACGATCCATAGGCATAAGAAGCCGATGATATATCCCCAAATGGCTGAGGTTGCAGAGGTATAAATGGCATAGCTATTCACGCCAAGTCCGAGTGCAGCCAAAGGAAGGGTATAACGGTCAGGTAAAAGTTGGGTGTCAAAGTCAATAAATGTTAAGGCAATCAATACATAAGTCAGCACCAAACCAAACAGCATCTGGATGGTTGGACCAAAAACTGCAACAACAATCAGCGCACAGACCATGGTGAGTAGCTCGATCAGTGGATAACGGCTACTGATCGGGTTTTGGCAACTTCCACATTTTCCACGTAACACAATCCAACTGATGACAGGAATGTTTTGATACCAACGAATGGGCGTTTTACATTTTGGACAGGTTGAAGCAGGGGTACTCAGGGTAATCTTGGTTTCATCAATAATCGGTTGGTCTGGATGCAAAAATAGTTGGCAATCTGTGCGCCATTCTTGTTCCATCATCTTCGGCGTGCGGTAAATCACCACATTCAAAAAACTACCGATGCAAAGACTAAAAATCCCAACTGCGATATACATCGCAGTTAGGTTGTTGATTAAGTAGCTAAAATAATCAGTAAACAAAATATTTCCTTTTCTTGGTTTTAACCAACCACTGAACCCATTTGGAAGATTGGAAGGTACATTGCGACAACAAGCCCCCCTACTAAAATCCCGAGAATAGCCATAATTAAGGGTTCCATCATAGAGGTTAAACCATCTACAGCATTATCTACTTCATTCTCATAATGTGTCGCCACTTTATCTAGCATGGCATCTAAAGCACCAGACTCTTCACCAATAGCGACCATTTGGACTGCCATAGGTGGAAATTTATCGGTAACACGCATGGCGAATTGCAATTGCTGACCAGTCGCGACATCTTCACGAATTTTCATGACCGCTGTTTCATAGACCACGTTGTTGGTTGCACCTGCAGTCGATTCTAGCGCATCGATTAAAGGTACACCTGCGGCAAAGGTGGTTGCCAAGGTACGGCTATAGCGGGCAATAATCGCTTTATAAACCAAATCACCAAAAATTGGTGCTTTTAGTGCAGCTTTGTCTAAGAAGTCTCGGAAAGCTTTGCTACGTTTTTTTGCTTCTAGAAACCCACCAATTAATATTGCAATAACCACGAGCATGATAAACCAATAATCTTTAGTCCAATTTGACATATTGACAACCATCTTAGTAAAAGCTGGCAGTTCTGCACCAAATGAACTGAAAAGGCCTTCAAATACGGGTACAACTTTCACCATCAAAATAATGGTCACAATTATCGCGACCACAATAACTGTGGCTGGGTATTTCATGGCCTTTTTGATTTTTTGCTTAAGCAATTCACTTTTTTCTTTGTAAATGGCAACACGGTCTAGCATGGTTTCCAATGCACCCGACTGTTCACCTGATTCAACCAAGGAGCAAAATAGGTTATCGAAATACTGCGGATATTTGCGCAGCGCACCAGCAAAGGTATTACCGCCTTCAACTTCACCTTTGATCCCCAAGACCACTTCACGCATGGCTGGGTTTTCTAGGCCTTCCGCCACGATTTCAAAACCCTGAACGAGCGGTACACCGGCTTTCATCATGGTTGCAAGTTGGCGCGTGAATACCGTGATATCCAAAGTGGATACTTTCTTTTTCATCAAGCCTTCGAGAATATTTTTGCGTTTTTCTCGAATGGTTTTAATGGTGATGCCTTGCTTACGTAAAGTGACTTTGGCTAAAGCCATATTACGCGAAGGCATTTCCCCTTTGATTTTCGCCCCTTTGCGATCCACGCCTTCATAACTGAAGGTTGGCATCATCTGCGCTTTTTTTACAGCCATGAATTTATCCTTATTTTTAAATACTAATTCACTTACTCACTGGTCACACGATTGACTTCTTGAAGTGAAGTCACCCCCTGCATGACCTTAATTAAGCCTGAACGGCGTAAATTGTTAAAACCTGCTTGATTTGAAGCTTCGGCAATTTGTAAGGCATTGCCATCTTCCATAATAATTCTTGAAATTTCAGGTGTCACTTTCATGACTTCATATATACCGACACGACCTTTATAGCCTTCACGGCATTCGGCACAACCAACAGGTTGGTATATTTGAAATTCTGGTGTATTTAAATCGTCTTCAGTAAAACCAAGTTCCAGTAGACTTTGTTTTGGTACCTCTACTGTTTCTTTACATTGTGAACATAGGCGACGCGCAAGTCGCTGCGCAATGACAAGGTTCACGGATGTCGCAATGTTAAATGAGGGCACGCCCATATTGCGTAAGCGTGTCAATGTTTCAGGTGCACTATTGGTATGTAGTGTAGACATCACCATATGACCCGTTTGAGCTGCTTTAATGGCAATTTCAGCCGTTTCTAAATCTCGAATCTCACCGACCATCACAATATCAGGGTCTTGACGTAAGAATGACTTCAATGCTGCAGAGAAGGTGAGGCCGACTTTATTATTTACGTTGACCTGATTGATCCCTTCTAAGTTAATTTCCACAGGGTCTTCGGCCGTTGAAATGTTGGTATCTTCACGGTTAAGAATGTTTAGACCTGTATATAAAGATACGGTTTTACCGGAACCCGTTGGACCGGTAATGAGCAACATGCCTTGCGGTTTTTCTAAAGCCTGCATGAACAGTTCTTTTTGATCCGGTTCATAACCCAACGCATCAATCCCTAACATCGCACTAGAAGGGTCAAGGATACGCAGTACAAGTTTTTCACCAAACAAGGTCGGCAAAGAGTTCACACGGAAGTCGATGGCTTTGTTCTTTGACAGCTTTAACTTAATACGACCGTCTTGAGGTATACGTTTTTCAGAGATGTCCATTTGTGACATGACTTTTAAACGCGAAGCAAGTCGAGTAGCGAGCTGCAAGGGCGGATTGGTAATTGTTCTTAATACGCCATCGACACGGTAGCGGACGCGGTAAGACTTTTCATAGGGTTCGAAATGTAAGTCGGATGCACCCATGCGAATGGCGTCGACTAGTAGTTTATTGATGTACTTAACAATCGGTGCTTCATCACCCGTTGCTTCATCTTCATCTTCTTGAGATGGATCGGGTGTTTCACTATCTAAATCAAGATCAAAGTCATCATCAAAGTCAAAAGTACTTTCTTCAGCGAAGTTCTGTTCAATTAACTTTTCAAGTTTGTCATGTTCAACAATAATGGTTTCGGTATTGAGCTTACTACCAAATCGGATAGCATCTACAGCTTCAATATTGGTGGGATTACTGATCGCAACGAATAACAAATTGCCATGTTTAAAAATGGGCAAAATACGATGCTTGGTAATTAACTTATCTTCAAACTCATCACGAATGATTAAAGACGTGTCATAAGTTGAAATATCAAAAACCGGTTCACCGAACTCTATCGAGATGGTTTCTGCAATCAGGCGTGCTGAAAGTTGATATTCCTGAATCAAATGCGGCACGATATCTTGATGAGCCTTTTTTGAATTTTGCAGCGCTGTTTGCATTTTTTCGGCAGACAGATGCCCTTCGTCAACTAAGCGACGAATAAACCCCGTAAATCTTGAAGAACCTTGAACTGCTGTCATGCTTTTACTTGCCTATGCTTCAGTCTGTTTATAATTGGTATAGCAAAATTATACTTTTGTTGCACAAAAATACCATATCTTAAAGTGTTGTCACTAGCTAAGAATTGGTAAAAAGCATGAACCAGTCCTTAAATCTGCTTAATTTTTTTACAGAAAAGTGAAGATCTTGGAATGACTAGAGTCATTCGAACACGCAAATGTGTTGAAATTTATCTTCAAAATTATGAATTACGTGTAGAATGTGCCCGATTTCATCTTTGTCATGTGGGATAAATATGTCGGGTTCGACGATTACGCCTTGGGTAGTGGGTAACTGGAAAATGAACCCATTGCAAGCCGATGCTGGCGCACTTCTTAAGAATTTTAAGCAATTATTAGATGAACAAAATATTGCTGAAGCGGCATGCCATATTGGGGTTGCACCAACAGCTATTGCTCTGACCACGGTGCAAAATGAATTAGCACAGGCTAGCCGTCATATTATGACTGTTGCACAAGATGTTTCTCGCGTCGCAGGTACAGGTGCATATACGGGTGAGCTCAGTGCTGAGCTATTAAAAGATTATGGTGTTGAATTTGTACTGATTGGTCATTCAGAACGCCGTGAAATTTTTGCTGATCAACCGCATATCATTAATGAAAAAGTAAAAAATGCATTAAACGCGGGTTTGACTGTGATTTATTGCGTGGGTGAAAGCTTAGAACAACGTGAAAGCGGCCAAGCAGAACAAGTTGTGTTACAACAAATATGTGATATTGCTGCTGTCGTACAAGCAGAGCAGTGGAAACAAATTGTGGTGGCTTATGAGCCAATTTGGGCCATTGGCACAGGGAAAACAGCGTCACCTGAAGATGCACAAGCGATGCATGCTAAAATTCGTGAAGGTTTAAGCCAAATCACCCCAATGGGACTTCATACTGCAATTCTTTATGGTGGTAGTGTAAAACCTGAAAATGCAGTAGAGTTGGCAGCTTGTCCAGATATCAATGGTGCGCTCGTCGGTGGTGCATCATTAAATGCAGAGTCGTTTTATAAAATTGCTCAAGCATTTGCAAATACAAAATAATTAGGAGTTCAGCATGCATACGTTTGTGCTGGTGGTACATATTATCTTAGCGATTTTAATGATCGTGCTGATTTTAGTTCAGCATGGTAAAGGCGCAGATGCGGGTGCATCTTTTGGTGGCGGCGGTGCTGCAACTGTATTTGGTGCATCTGGTTCGGGTAACTTTATGACCCGTTTGACTGCGATTTTAACGGCTTTGTTCTTTGTTACGAGCTTGACACTTGCTGTGTTTGCAAAGAAACAAACGACAGATGCTTATAGTCTGAATGCGATTTCTTCAGTACCGACTGCGCCAGCAAAATCGGCTGAAACTTCGCCAACTGCACCAAAAAGCTCTGAATAATTTATTTAACGCTTTCTTTTTTGATGTGTTGCGACTAGAATGCGTCACAGCTGCGGTGGTGGTGGAATTGGTAGACACGCTACCTTGAGGTGGTAGTGCTTTCGGGCGTGGGGGTTCAAGTCCCCCCTTCCGCACCAACTTATAATCCAGAACATAAGTTGGTGTATGCAGCAAAACTCTGTTGATGCGGGATGGAGCAGTCTGGTAGCTCGTCGGGCTCATAACCCGAAGGTCGTTGGTTCAAATCCAGCTCCCGCTACCAATCAATTCTATTTTTAAGATGCAAACTTTTAAATGGACAGCTTTTAAAGCTGAGAGAACTATTTGCATATTGATGCGGGGTGGAGCAGTCTGGTAGCTCGTCGGGCTCATAACCCGAAGGTCGTTGGTTCAAATCCAGCCCCCGCTACCAATCTTATATAGCACACAATCTATATAAGCAGTTTATCTGAAAGCCATTGTGATGTTGATGCGGGATGGAGCAGTCTGGTAGCTCGTCGGGCTCATAACCCGAAGGTCGTTGGTTCAAATCCAGCTCCCGCTACCAATCCTCTGAGATGCAACTCAGTAGGGCAATTCTTCAGGTTGTTTTAGATTGAAAATGACCAAGAAATTGTATATAATTTTTGCATGTTGATGCGGGATGGAGCAGTCTGGTAGCTCGTCGGGCTCATAACCCGAAGGTCGTTGGTTCAAATCCAGCTCCCGCTACCAAGTTTCTAAAAGAGGCTCACAACTAGGTGGGCCTTTTTGCACAGTGGACTATGGTTTTCTGTGTAATAATGGGGCGATTTACGCCCTTTTTTATTGGCTATCGTGTAGTGTCGACAGTATTTTGGTCAAACCGTCATGTTTCACTACTACTATAGTTTTGCATTGGTCTGTAGTGGTCATTTCGACCATCGAATCGCACAAATTTGACGAGAGTAAATGAAGCTATCAAATAAAACTCAAGCACTTCAGGACTTAATTGCCCCAGCGGTGCAAGCATGTGATGTAGAACTTTGGGGGATTGATTTCCAACCTCAAGGAAAACGTTCACTGTTACGTATTTATATCGACCGTGAAGTTGATGAAAATGCAGAACCTGTCATCAATGAAGATGGTGAAGTTGAGCAAGGCCGTGGTATCGGCGTGCAGGACTGTGTTCGTGTCACTCAGCAAGTGGGTGCGATGTTGGATGTACATGATCCAATTTCAGGCGAATATGCATTGGAAGTGTCATCTCCAGGTTGGGATCGTCAGTTCTTTAAATTGGAACAAATGACGGCATACATTGGTCAGCAAGTCGCTTTGCGTTTGATCAGTGCTGTGGATAATCGTCGTAAATTCCAAGCCAAACTTGTAAGCGTAGACCTTGAAAGCGAAATGATTCAGGTTGAAGTTGAAAAGCAACAAGTGTTGGATATTGACAGCCACAATATTGATAAAGCAAATCTGGTTTTCCAAGATTAATTTAATAAATAAGAATCTGAACGAATAGGTGACTTATGGCTCGTGAAATTCTTACCGTAGTAGAAACGGTTAGTAACGAAAAAGGTGTAAGTCGTGATGCAATTTTTGAAGCGCTTGAACAAGCTTTAGTTGCAGCGACTAAGAAGAAATTCTACGAGGGAACTCACTCGGAAGAAGCTCGTCTACGTGTAGAAATCGACCGTCGTACTGGTGATTACCGTACTTTCCGTCAATGGGAAGTGGTTGCCGACGAAGATCACGAAATGCCAGCATGCCAAGATGCGATCTCTGATGTAGATCCTGCAAAATGGGCAATTGGTGATATTCGTGAACTTGAAGTTGAATCGATTGATTTCGGTCGTATTGCGGCACAAATTGCGAAACAAGTGATTGTTCAAAAAATTCGTGAAGCAGAACGTGCATTAATTGCAGATGCTTACGAGTCTAAAGTTGGTGAACTCATCTACGGTGAAGTGAAAAAACAAACCAAAGATGGCTTTATCATTGATTTAGGTGACAATGCAGAAGCATATCTTGCGCGTGAAGAAATGATCGCTAAAGAAATTCTACGTCCTAAACAACGTGTAAACGCGATTTTGTTTAACGTAAACCGTGAAGGCCGTGGTGCTCAGTTATTACTTTCTCGTTCTAAACCAGAAATGCTCATCGCATTGATGAAGAAAGAAATTCCTGAAATTGCTGAAGAAATCATTGAGATTAAGGCAGCTGCACGCCAACCTGGCGTTCGTGCTAAAATCGCTGTGAAAACAAACGATCACCGTATTGATCCTGTAGGTGCATGTATTGGTATGCGTGGTACACGTATCCAAGCGGTTCAGTCAGAGTTAAATGGTGAGCGTATTGATGTAGTCGTTTGGTCGGATGACGCGGCACAGTACATTGCAAGTGCTTTAGAGCCTGCTGATGTATCAGGTATCGTGATTGATGAAGAAGAACGTACTGCAGATATTATTTTTGCAACGAGTGATCAGTTAGCGCGTGCAATTGGCTCTCAAGGTCAAAACGTACGCTTAGCATCTGAATTGACTGGTTACAAGCTCAATATGATGCTTGAAGAAGAATATCACGCACGCCAACAAAACGAAGCGCAACAATATTTAGATATGTTTGTTACACGTCTAGATATTGATGAAGACTTAGCGATGGCGTTAGTTGAAATGGGTTTCACATCATTAGAAGAAATCGCGTATGTTCCTGCGGAAACATTCGATGAGATCGAACTTGATGCTGAAACTGTTGAAATGCTGCAAGGTCGTGCAAAAGAAATTGCATTGGCTGATGCATTGAAGCAACAAGAAAACATCCAAGAGCCAAGCGAAGAGCTTGCTGCAATGGAAGGCGTGACTAAAGAAATCGCATATGCGCTTGCCGCTCGCGGTGTGGTAACTGTAGATGATCTTGCAGATCAAGCCACTGACGATATCTCTGATATCGAAGGTTTAGGTGCTGAAAAAGCAGGTCAACTTATTATGAAAGCGCGCGAATCATGGTTTAACTAGGAGGTAATATATGACGGACAAGTCGATTAAGGAGTTAGCTCTCAACGTGGGTCGTCCAGTTGAGAAGCTACTGGAACAGGTTCGTGATGCGGGTTTACCACAAACTAAACCTGACGATATTATCTCCACTGAACAACAAAATGCCCTCGTTAACCATTTGAAAAAAGTTCATGGTCAGGATGCGGGCAATGCAGGACAAATCACGTTGAAACGTAAAACTACCAGTACTGCTAAAGTGGCGAGTACATCGGGCAAGGCAAAAACGATTAATGTAGAAGTTCGTAAGAAACATACATTTGTTAAACCGGATCCTGAGCAAATTAAAGCTGAAGCATTAGCGAAAGCACAAGCTGACCAACAAGCACGTAAACAGGAACCTAAGGTTGAAGCGAAAGCTGAAGAACCGAAGCAACAACCAGTATCTAAAGCGAAACAAGCTTTAGAAGCAATGCGCGCTGCTGCGAAGCAAGAACATGCGAAGCAAGAAACACCGAAAGCTGCGGTTGTTGTAAAACGTAAGTCAAACAACAAGCCAATTACAAAACCTGTTGAAACTCTAGAACAGAAAAAAGCACGTGAAGCTCAAGCAGCACAATTGAAAGCTGTAGAAGAAGCGGCGCGTCGTAAAGCCGCTGAAGAAGCGCAACAACGTACGCTTGAGCAAATGCGTCAAATGGCGTCTAAGTATTCTAACGAAGACACTACTGCGACCATTCGTGTTGTAGATGATTCTCCGCTTGCTGCCGGCCTTGTAGGTCAGGCATATGAAGATTCATTTGCGAAAGAAGACCGTGAAATTAAACGTGGTACCAATACCAACAATTCACGTTCACCTAAAAAAGGTGGTCGTCGTGGCGAAGAGCAATCTTTCCGTGATAACTCACATAAACGTGGTTTAAAAACAAGTCAAGCGAACAAGCATGGCTTTGAAAAACCAGTTAAAAAACAAGTTTATGATGTTGAAATTGGTGAAACAATTGTTGTTGCTGACTTGGCTGCGAAAATGGCGGTTAAAGTTCGCGAAGTTATCAAATCACTCATGAAAATGGGCGAATTGGTTACTCAAAACCAAGCGATTGATCAAGAAATTGCAGCACTTGTTGTTGAAGAAATGGGTCATAACCCAGTATTGGTTTCTGATACTCAAGCAGAAGACAACTTACTTGAAGCAGCTGAAGAAGCGCGTGGTGTCCAAACCACTCGTCCGCCAGTTGTGACAATTATGGGTCACGTTGACCATGGTAAAACATCACTTCTTGACCGTATTCGTCGCTCTAAAGTGGCTGCAGGTGAAGCAGGTGGTATCACACAGCATATTGGTGCTTACCATGTGAAAACTGAAAAAGGTATTATTACTTTCTTAGATACACCGGGACACGCAGCATTTACTGCAATGCGTTCACGTGGTGCGAAATCTACAGATATCGTAGTGTTGGTTGTTGCAGCAGATGATGGTGTTATGCCACAAACTGCGGAAGCGATTGACCATGCACGTGCAGCAGGTACGCCAATTATTGTTGCTATCAACAAAATGGATAAAGAGTCTGCTGATCCAGATCGCGTATTGAATGAGTTGACGACGAAAGAAATCGTACCTGAGCAATGGGGCGGTGACGTTCCAGTGGCAATGGTTTCTGCGCACAGCGGTGCAGGTATCGACGAACTTCTTGACTTGATCTCAATTCAAGCCGAACTTCTTGAGCTTAAAGCATCTGAAGAGGGTGCAGCACAAGGTGTTGTAATTGAAGCACGTGTAGACAAAGGGCGTGGTGCGGTAACATCGATTCTTGTTCAAAACGGTACATTGAAAGTGGGTGACCTTGTTCTTGCAGGTTCGTCATACGGTCGTGTACGTGCGATGACAGATGAAAATGGTCAACGTATTAAATCTGCTGGTCCTTCGATTCCTGTGGAAATCTTGGGTCTACCAGAAGCGCCAATGGCAGGTGATGAAGTTCTTGTTGTAAATGACGAGAAAAAAGCACGTGAAGTTGCTGATGCGCGTATGGATCGTGAACGTCAAAAACGTCTTGAACGTCAATCTGCGATGCGTCTTGAAAATATCATGGCGTCTATGGGTAAGAAAGATGTGCCTATTGTCAACGTGGTATTGAAAACAGACGTACGTGGTACTTTAGAAGCATTACACGTTGCACTTGCTGAACTTGCAACTGATGAAGTGAAAGTACGTATTATTGGTTCAGGTGTTGGTGCGATCACTGAGTCTGACGTAACACTTGCTGAATCTTCAGAAGCGGTTCTTCTCGGCTTTAACGTACGTGCTGATAATACTGCACGTCAAAAAGCTGATGCTGATGGTATCGACATTCGTTACTACTCGATCATCTATCAATTAATTGATGATGTGAAAGATGCGATGAGCGGTAAATTGGCGCCTGAACACCGTGAAACAATTCTGGGTGTGGCTGAAGTACGTGAAGTGTTCCACTCAAGTAAATTCGGTGCTGCTGCAGGTTGTATGGTACTTGAAGGTACATTACACCGTAATAAACCGATTCGCGTATTACGTGATGACGTGGTGGTATTCCAAGGTGAGCTTGAATCTCTTCGTCGCTACAAAGATGTGGTTGAAGAAGTTCGTGCCGGTATGGAATGTGGTCTTGCGGTGAAAGGCTATAAAGACATCAAAGCACAAGATAAGATTGAAGTGTACGATGTTCAATTAATTAAACGGAGTCTTTAATGGCGGGTAGTCAACGTCTGAAGCGTATGGCGGATACAGTACAACGTGAGTTGTCAGAACTGATCCGTCAGGAGCTGAAAGATCCACGCTTAGGTGGTCTCGTGACCATCTCTGCCGTGAAGGTGAGCCCAGACTTAGGATATGCCGAAGTTTATGTGACTGTAATGGGGCGTGAGCTAGGCGATGAGCAAAGTGAAGCTGCAAATAAAGAAACTTTAGATGTTTTAAATAAAGCATCTGGCTTCTTGCGTCATGAACTGAGTCGTCGTATCAAAACACGTATTACGCCACGTTTGCGTTTCCATTACGACAAAACAAATGCTTATGGCAACTATATGTTTGGTCTAATTGCGGAAGCGGTCAAGGACTTACCTCCTACTGACGAAGCAAAAAAAGATGATGAATAATTCAGTTCGCTGAATGAAAAAAGCCACCTTCGGGTGGCTTTTTTATGTTTGAATAGTCATCACGTTAAAAATACCCAATAACACACATAATTATAACTAGATGATAAAACTCAGGTTGAAAATGACATTGGATAGTCCAGTCTGTACAAACAATATAATGAAAAAAATCATGTTATTGAGCAGCATATTACTCATCACTATGCCAAGTTGGGCATGTCTAAATACCTATGTAGAAGATTTTTATACATTTGATTCAGAAAAAGAAAATCAACGCGAAGAACATCATGACGAAAATTTGAAGAACTTTGTCTCAAGGCATCCTAGCCCAATAGACTATCAGGCAGAAAATGATTATGCCGTACATCAGATCTACGCAGGCCGTTATGATTTAGCCATTAAGGTTTTACGTGCAATTGAAAATGAGCATCCAGGTTTACCGAAGACGGCAGTGAATTTAGGCACCGCTTATGAGTTGATCGGCAATATTTCACAGGCCAAAAAATGGATTGCTGAAGGTATGAAGCGTGATCCATCGATACATCTTGGCAGTGAATAGATTCATCTGAATATTTTAACAGTCAAAGAAAAACGTGCGACGGCAAAATATTTTCATGAATATCTATTGTTGAATGTACATTATGGAACAGGTTATGTACCTGATGCGCACTGGAAGAATCAGCAAAAACTCACAACAGCAGAATATGATGCTATACGAGAGCAGGCCAGTTTACAGATTAATGAGCGGAAAAATTTTGTTTCAAGACAGGATGCCGTGATGGCGCAGTTGTTTTATGAATTGGCGAATCTTGAGATGAGTCAATATCAGCCTAATTGGTCTGATCATTTTCAAAGTCGTTATGAAACAAATATACTGATTGATTTAGCAGAAAAATATGGATTAAAGACGACGCCATATAACCAAAAGCGTTTGCAATATATGGCTCAAAGCAGCGTATTTGAAAAAATGTGGATGCGAATCAAAGATTTTTTTAGCTCGAAGGCATAATCAAAACTAGATCTGGATTTAATCCAGATCTTCCGGTTTTGAATGGACTTTAGAGTGAAAGGCACGGCGGCGAGTTCGTTGCCAAGGAAGAGGGCGATTGAGCGCTTCTGGTGCATCACCACTCATCGAGCGAAGTCTTAAATGTAAGGCTGCTTGCGCCATAAGGTTTGCAGAAACCGGTGCTGTAATAAAGGCAAAGAGCGTGATCAAGATCTCTGCAAAACCAAAACGGCCTTGAAATGCCGCATAAATAATTGCAGCGATTAGAAAACTTCCTAATCCTAAGGTGCTCGATTTGGTCGGTGCGTGCAGACGCATAAATAAGTCGGGTAGGCGAACCATGCCAATACCGCCGACCAACATGAAAAAAGCGCCAATAACCAAAAAAATCGAGACCAAAATTTCCATGACTAATTGCATATTAATGGACTCCTAGTCGATCACGTGGCCAGTGGTGAAATAGCGTGCTAAAGCGGCTGTAGACACAAACCCAAGCATGGCAACCAATAATGCCCCTTCAAACATTGATGTACTTGCCCAATAAATACCTAAAATGACAATTAAACAGGTAGCATTTAAGAATAAGGTATCTAAAGCAAGTAGCCGGTCTACGATTGAGGGTCCCATCACCAAGCGGATGAGGCACAGTAACATCGAGATCGTCACAGCAACTAAACAGATGCCAAGCGCATACGGTAAAATTGTCATGCGGATTCTCCTGTATCAGCGCCAAAAATGAGGATGAGAGGGCGTTCATAGCGCTCTTTAATGGTTTGAATTTCCGCTTCAGGATCATCCGTGCTCAGCGCATGGACCAAAATATCACCACGATCTTGGTCAATCCCGGCAGACACCGTACCGGGTGTGGTGGTGATGATCATCGCAAGTAAAGAATTGACTTCCTCATGCTGTGTATCGAGAGGGACACGGAACCATTTCGGGTGCAGTTTATGTGTCGGACCAAGGACGAGTTTTGCAACATGGATATTACTGACAATAATATCCCATAACACCACAAAGAATAATTTACATGCTGCCAGCCAGTTGATATTCGGCGTTCGGTCAATAAAAGGGCGAACCAATCGCGGAATAACAATGGCTAAAACCAAGGCCATGCAGAGTGTGGCCGCATCTAGACTGTGCGCTAACATGACCCAGCTCAGGCCAACCATGACTGAAACCAATGGATGCGGAAACCAGCGATTTAATACAGATGTTTTCGCCATGTTAAGGTGCCTCCATCGGTTTTAGTTGGGTCTCTTCAGGTAGTTTTTCTTCTTGTTGCTGTCCCTGAATTTGGCGTTGCTTGTACTCAGAAATATGCTCGCCATGTAGAGTTTCAGGTGCGATCAATGCAGGAATGAGGTGTGCATTTGGATCGGCTGATTCACCACCATATTTGGTTTCAGGTAAATTTTCAGGATCATAAGGTTGAACACTGATGATTTGGCCTTCTTCATCCTTTTTCAGTAGCAACGATTCATATAATGGATTGTCTTGAATTTGCTGTGCAGTTTTGTAGGTATAGTCATAGATCGGCGCAGCAAAAACCATATATCCCACAAGCGCTGTTAACAGCAGATAAATGGTTTTGTCATTACGAAGCGGTGCCTTATTCGGCAAAGCCTGATAACGCTGATATTCTTCAGTATCAATATCATCTTCTGGGCGAGATGAACGCCAGAAAAACACAAAACCAACTCGGGTGAATGCGATAATACTGAGTAAACTCACCAACAATACAATCAAAATAATCATGATTTGGTAAGGTGAGTTGGCCGTTGCTTGTAAGAGAAATACTTTACCTAAAAAGCCGCTAAAGGGCGGTAGACCAGCCATCATCAACGCAATGATGAAATAGCAAACAGCAACGGTATTATGCTGTTTCATACGGGGCGCAATTTTAAAATGATCTTTAAATTCGCCACGTTGTGAGGTAATCCAACCCGAGAGAATATAAAAAGCTGCACCAATGATGGTACTGTGAATCAGGTAATAAAGTCCCGCAGCCCATGCATCCGTATTAAAGAGTGAAATCGCAACCAATATTGTCCCGATAGAAGACAAAATCATAAAACCGACAAAACGACGTAAACGATCCGTTCCGATTGCGCCATAAGCACCATAGAGCGAGGTTACTAAGCCAATCGGTAACAGCCACTGTTGTAAGATTTCACGGCTAATCCCATCGTCAAACACAGTGCCATTGACACGGAGAATGGCATAGATGCCGACCTTGGTCATGATGGTGAATAAGGCTGCGACAGGCGTGGTTGCCACAGCATAGGTCTTCGGTAACCAGAACCCTACAGGCAGCATTGCAGCTTTGATGCCAAAGACAGTGAATAGTAACAATGCACCAGCCACAGCAATACGATGTTGATCCGCTTCAAGCAAAGGCATAAGTCGTGCAACATCTGCCATATTTAAGCTACCTACACTGCCATAAATCATCCCGAGTCCAATCAGGAAGAGGGCAGAGGCAAATAGGTTAATGGTGACGTAATGAATACCCAATTGAAAACGTGCTTTGCCTTGGCCGTGTAAGAGCAAAACGTACGATGCCATCAACAGGATTTCAAAGAAGACAAATAGGTTAAATAAATCGCCTGTTAGGAACGCACCACACAAACCCATCAGTAAGAAATGGCACATGGCATGGAAATAACGACCACGTTCATCCCATTCTTTGCTGGCAAACCACATCACAGGCACAGCAAGACCATAAGTCAGTACCAACATGAATGCTGAGAGTCGATCTAGAACTAAGACAATACCAAACGGTGCGGCCCATTCACTCAGGTTATAAACCAAGACTTGGCCAGAGCTGGCGATCATCAAATAACTGATAGATGTGATCAGCCCAAGGATGCCAGAAACATAGCTGATTCCACGACGCCAAGGTTGTCGCCAGTCATGCGCCAATGAGCCAGAGCCGGGGTTGCCCAGCAGGACTAAAATAAATGCAGTAATTGCAGGAATTAAAATACTGAAAATCGGGCTATGCGTAGTCCAAAATTGGATGAAGTCATGCATTATGGCTCATCCTCCCGCGGGTCAATTTGCGGTATTTCTTCTTTGGAGTCCACATGATCTGTTCCGGTTTCATAGCGGCTACGCAGAGCCAATTGTACGATAAAGGCAGTGGTCGCAAAGCCAATCACAATGGCTGTCAGGACCAAGGCTTGTGGTAAAGGATCGGTCGCTTTGGTGGTTTCAGTTAACACGGCAGGTGCGTTGACATGAATACGCCCCATGACAAATAAAAATAAGTTCACGGCATAGCCAATCATGGCTAAACCCAACACGACAGGAAAGGTACGTGCCCGCAAAATCAGGTAGACCCCTGTTGCAGTCAGTAAGCCAATGGCTGAAGCGAGTAAAAATTCTAAACTAATCATCTTATTCGCCTCTTGGAACTGGACCAGACATACTCGAGTGACGCGAGTCGCCTAAGACGGAAATCATTAACATCGTCGCGCCCACAACGGTGATGTAGACACCTGTGTCGAAGAGGGCAGCGGAGGCAAGGTGCATTTCACCTAAAATGGGTGGCGATACATAGATATGAGCACTGGTCAGGAATGGACGCCCCCATAGCCAAGCCGCGATACCTGTCAGCCCCGCAATGGTTAAACCAATACCAATCCAAACTTCATATAAGCGACCTGATTTTGCACCAATCAGTTGTTCAGCACGGTCTTGGCCGAGCGCAATATATTGAATCACTAAGGCTAAAGAGGTAATTAAGCCTGCAATAAAGCCACCGCCTGGTAAATTATGACCCCGTAGGAAAATATATAAGCTGATGACGAGTGCTAAAGGCAAAATCCATGATGATGTAATACGGAACATCAGTGGTGACGGATTAAAACGATAGGTCAGACCTTGCGTAATGGTGGTACCATGAGCACGCATACCATCCATCATGCACAGCGTACCAATTGCGGCAATTCCCAGTACGGTAATTTCACCAAAGGTATCGAAGCCACGGAAGTCGACCAAGATCACGTTGACCACATTGGTACCACCACCAAGTGGGATGGATTGCTGCATAAAGAACCATGAGATGGAATTATGATCGCGGGTCATGATCAGCCATGAAATCCATGCGATCCCTAAACCTGCAATAATCGCAATTATTGCATCTCGCCAACGACGAGACACACTCGACTCATAAGGTGTGAGCTGTGGTAATAATGATAAGCTCATGAGTAAGAGCACGGTGGTCACCACGTCAACAGTAATCTGCGTGAGCGCCAAATCTGGAGCGGAGAAACAGATAAACACCATAGTCACAACCAGACCGACTGCACCACTGATGAGGACGGCTTTAATCCGTTCATGGTGGAACCAAAGCATCATCCAACATGCAGAGAATAATAATAGCCACAGAACGATTGCGATGATTGGTGCATGTATCAGTTCACGGCTGCCTGTGCCGATACCTTGCAGCCAAAATGGAACAATGACGATGGCTACACTAAAGATTAAAATCCACAATAAATAGCTTTGTAATTTGCCATTTTCAGTAAAGCGACGGAACTTTCTTGAGCTGAGTAAAAGATGCTTTAAAAATAAGTCGAACAGGATTTTGCCTTGCAAACGGCCCAAAAGAGGATCCAAATCGATACGGCGTAATTTGCCGCCCTTTGCCAATGCGAAATAGAAAACTAAACCACCCAATAGTGCTATTACACTCATCAAAAGGGGTGCATTTAAACCATGCCAAATCGCTAAATGTGTACCTTCAAACGCAGTATTTTGAATACTCGCACGCGCGGTACTATTGACAATATGCTCAACCAATAACGCAGGGAAGAGTCCAACTAAAATACATAAAGCAGCCAGTAAGGTTGCTGGAGCGCGCATGCCAAACGGTGGTTCATGCGCTTCTTTATTGGGAACATCTTTCCCTAGTGGACCATCAAAAAATACCCCATGAACCAAACGTACCGAATACGCGACAGCAAAGATACCGGCAAAGGTGGCAATGATGGCTGACACGATCATCACTGGCCCAGTCAGGTTGGCTAATAGTTCAGTAAAGAACATCTCTTTAGAAAGGAAACCATTGGTTAATGGGACGCCTGCCATAGAGGCCGCAGTGATCATGGTCAGCGTTGCTGTAAACGGAAGTAATTGCCATAAACCAGAGAGTTTTCGTAAATCACGTGTGCCTGATTCGTGGTCAATAATCCCTGCGATCATAAACAAGGCTGCTTTGAAGGTCGCATGGTTAATGATATGGAAAATGGCAGCGGAAACTGCGAGGGGAGAGCCGATCCCGAGTAAGCAAACAATCAGACCTAAATGACTGATGGTGGAATAGGCTAACAGCCCTTTTAAATCTTCTTTGAAAATGGCAAAGAAGGCCGCCATACATAAGGTAAATAAGCCAATAAAGGTGACCAAGTTGTGGTACAACGCCGCGCCTGCAAAGATCGGCAATAAGCGCGCAAGCAGGAAAATTCCGGCTTTCACCATCGTGGCAGAGTGAAGATAAGCCGAGACGGGGGTCGGTGCTGCCATGGCATTTGGCAACCAAAAATGGAAAGGGAACTGTGCACTTTTGGTAAATGCCCCCATTAAAATTAATAGCAGTGTGGGCACAAAAAGCGGATGCTGCTGAATTTGGCTACTCATCGTCAGGATTTGGTCAATCTGATAGGTGCCCGTGATTTGCGCCAACAGAACAAAACCACCCAACATACATAGACCACCCATGCCTGTAATGGTTAAAGCCATTCGAGAGCCACGCTGAGCAGCATCGTAATTACTCCAATAACCGACCAACAGGAAGGATGAAATACTGGTGAGTTCCCAGAAAATGAGTAATAAAATTAAATTATTAGACAATGAAATGCCGAGCATGGCAGCCATGAACAGCATCAATAAAACATACAGTTTACTGAGCGAGTTCTTTGGACTTAAATAATAGTAGGCATAGATATAAATTAAGGTGCCGATCCCCGTAATGAGCAGGGAAAACAACAAGCCCAGTGCATCGAGACGGAAACTGAAATCAATGCCAACTTGAGTGAGCCACGGCCAAGTTTGAATGATGGTTTTGCCATTAAAGACATCTGGGGCCTGACTCAATAATAAAACTAAACTGCTGAGGCTGACGCCAATCGCCCCTAAAGCTGTTACCCCGCGAGAGAATTGCTTCAACCACGAGACAAGTGTTGTGCCTAGTATTAACGGTAACAATATAATAATCGGTAGCACACTCGTATCCATTGTCATGATTAGGCGGTGAAACCTAGGTGTATTTCATCTTTCAAGGATTACAGGACAGCAAAGAGCAGTCCAAAAACTCAATCTTGAAAGCCATGTGTGTCAAAAAAATTAAAAACAAGCTGTGTTGCGCAACTCGTGAAGCGATAGCAATTTCCGATGTTACTATGAAAATTGCAAATAAAACCGATCATATTACATGCGTAAAACAACATCAATCTTTTTTATGAACCACTTACACATTATACGCCTGACGCAACTGACTCGACATTTATCGCGGCCTTGTTGCTGAATATTTAAACATCGAGGCTATGGATTACGCCCAGCCAATCAGCCTCGGTATTTTTAACTCAGCGGTTGGATCGTAACGTCCTGATCACCCCGCTGTGATAAAGCCCTAACCAATTCGTGTTGCTGTTGCTCGGTCAGTTGCGTCTGGATTAATTGCAACATGTGCTGGATGGTGTCTGGGCTGTTCAGTAGCTCATTTAATTCAGTCTCTTCAGTTTTAGGTGGAAGCGATGGCTTTGATCCGAGTTGCAACTGCTGATAAATCTGATCATAGGTTTCTTGTAATTTTTCAGGCTGAATCTCACTGAGCTTTTTATTCTGTAGTTGTAAGCACTGAAAACGAGAAGCATGTTCCAATAGTTCAGGACGGTTTCCGCTGGCAATAATTTGGAGTCGTGGAAACGCTTGATTTAAACGGGTCAAAATCACTTGAGTCATGTTTTGATCGAGTTGGTGGTCTATGGCGTCGATCAATAAAATACCGTCACCTTCTTGGCACGGATACAAGCTGTGAGGATTGAGTAGACAAAGGCGACGCACAATATCACCAATTAAGGCCACAAGGTTGCGCACACTATTCGACAACTGTTGAAACAACATGTCTTTGCCTTGGTAGCAGACCATTAATTGTAATTTGGGATGATATTGCAGATAAATATTGGTCACATCGGGCAATACGGTCTCTAAAGCTTGTTTTAATGATCTGAGTGACGGCGCGTATAGATCGGCCTGAGCTTGTGCTAGTTTTTGCCCAAAAATTGGCGTGTCTGATGCGTTGGATGTATCGGCTTGGGTTTTAGGATGTAATAAATTTTGAATTAATTCGGCACTTTGTGCATTTTCAATGTCGGATATTTCTCGAAACCACTCAAAAAAACGAATAAACGTGGTAAAGGGAATGGCCGATATTTCATAAGCATGCGAAGGCTGAAAAATAGCAGGATTATTTTTATTGAGAATATTCACATCGTTGACGAAACGTTCAGCAGGGTAATAGGCAATGAGTGGCAACCCTTGTAACGGATCGGCTTTGAGGGCTTTTTGATACAGCGCAACCATCGATTCTAATTGCTGTGTTTCGGCCTTACTGAGGCCGACGCCTTGACTGTTTAAGGTTTTGTACAATTGCCATGAACAACATTGTGGGTCTTGGTCTTGTTGATCACTTGAAAGCTGAAATGAGCCAATCTCTTCGGGAAAACTGACTTGAATATCAAGTTTCGATTGCAAGCGATTTAACATGATGTCTTGATCGAGCATTACCACGCCTGCGGTGCGTAAATCTTTATAACGTGCAGCGAACCAAGTGAGGGCCTGATAACTAAAGCGTAGTAGGGAGGTTTTTCCAGAACTTTGATCACCCAAAATTAAAGTGATCGGCAGATCGTGGTAATTAAAATTGAGGGTGATATCAGTAAAATGAAGGGTGTGCTTGAGTTGGATAGATTGTAATTTCATGGTGCACCTTTTACTGATTTATTGTTTATTCACCTTTTTCATCATACTAGCTGACCGCTTGTGCCAAAGATTTGGGCATTTGACGTTTTAAGTGCTGCATCAAGTCATAAATATGATGGATATTTAAACTTACTTTAGCACGTGTGCAAGCCACGTAAAGTAACCGTAACTCTTCGTCACTAATTTTATAATCTTTATCGTTGAGTTTAAATTGGTAGTCATCTTCTATATGTACCCGATCCCATTCTAAACCTTTGGCTTTATGGGCTGTCGAGATGATGTAGTCGGCTTGATCAATCGGGGTGATTTTCGCCAGCGCCTTTTTCAGCGGGTCAGTGCCGTGATCATCGACCAACTTCACCAGCGGTTTAATATCGCTGCCGTCATTGGTTTCACAATATTCATGTACATCATGCCATGAGTTAAACCATGCAAGCTCTGGGACATCGACCACGCGTTTGCCTTGTTTGAGCATGGCTGCAGCATCGACAAAACGATTGAGTCGCGCATGATCTGCTTGCAGGCTAACTTTTTCACCTTTGACCAAACCCGCCAATAACAGTTCCATCGCGCGTGCATTGGTACGACATAAAATGGCATCCCGCATCTTGGTATGAGGCTTATTAACCACTTTAGAGTTGAGTTGTGGATTACCCAATAACGGTACGGTTTCATTCAATGCGCCCAGCAGAGCATTGGCGTTCAAGGCAATGTCTTCACCAAAACGGAACGACGTGGTTAAACGTGATTCAGGTAATGGGAGTTGCTGCATGGCATTGACTGCGCCACGCCATGCATATATTTGCTGATGCGCATCGCCCACATAGATGACTTGAGTATTCCGCTGTTTCAGTAAAATCCCCAGCATTAGCGGGTCAGCATCTTGAGCTTCATCGAACAGCACATAATCCGCAGGAATATTGGGTTCAGACAAAGCCCAAAGTTTTAAATAAATATCGTGTCCAATCCCTGCAGCATGGTTCGGATCAATCGACTCTAACCAACGACGCTCAATGGCAGGATACAAATGCTTTTGTAAGCTTTCGATATCGTCAGGATGCAGCCAACTCGGTGCTTGTAGATGTCTTGGGGCAGGGTACTGTGAACTGGTCGAACAGAAATAACTAACAGCATTTGCTACTAGACTCGCCAAGCGCGAAGGCATGAGCACATATTTTTCATAACGACCGCCCATCATACGACGTAAGGTGATCGGTTCTAGTCGATACTCTTTGGCAATAAAACTCGGACTTAAACGCGGTAGACGCAGTTTGTCAGTCACTCCACGTGGAACACTACGATAAGCCAATGAGTGGAAGGTGCGACAGTCAACATTTTGATGAAAACGATTCTGTGCTTCAGTCGCAATGGCTTTGTTAAAGGCCAAGTACATGCCACGCCGCTGAGGCATGGCATCACTGATCATTTGGAGTGTGGTGGTTTTACCTGTGCCAGCATAGGCAATCACTTTAAATGATTTGCCAAGACGTGCGTTATCTATGGCAGTGGCCTGCTCATAGGTCGCGGTCGGTTTTTTAAGATCTGGCACGGTTGCGACTTTTAGTGCTGACGGTTGGCTTTTTCAACCAAACCAGAAAGGCCTTGGCGACGAGCGAGTTCGTTGAGTACCAATTGTGGATCAATATCGAAATAACCCAACATCACAATGGTATGGAACCAAAGGTCTGCCACTTCGTAAATTAAATCGTTTTTGTTGTCTTCATTGGCTTCGATTTTAAAATCTTTAGCGGCAATGATGGTTTCAACACTTTCTTCACCGATTTTTTCTAAAATTTTGTTGAGGCCTTTATGGTAAAGCTTCGCCACATAAGAGGATTCAGGATCAGCTTGTTTGCGTTCAGCCATCATTTTACCTAAGTAGTCGAGTACATCGACTTGCTCAGACTGTGCATTGGACGCATTCATCGCAAGGGTATGCGGATTTGCTGATTTTGCACCATAAATTGCAGCCGGATCTTTTAATTGCGCATCGACAATTTCCCAGCCATTGGCAGTAAGTTTACGGTAGAAACACGACTCACGGCCAGTATGGCAGGCAATGCCGCCATGTTGTTCAATTTGTAGCACAATCACGTCAGCATCACAGTCCAAACGGATTTCATGCACGGTTTGGAAATGGCCAGATTCTTCACCTTTATGCCATAACTTATTGCGTGAACGTGAAAAGTATACCGCTTGATTTTTTTCTGCAGTTTGCGCCAACGCTTCACGGTTCATCCATGCCACCATCAATACGCGCCCGCTTTGATGATGCTGTGCAATAGCAGGCACTAAGCCTTGTTCGTTAAATTTTACTTCATCGAGCCATTGCAGGTTGTTCATGAGGATTTCACCAATTCAAAAATCAAAAAATAAATGCCGCAGCATTTGAGCAGCACTATAGTGTAAGCCATCAAGAGAATGATGGGGAGTTAATTCTTAATCAAATTTTAAATTGCGCAGTTCAGCCGCAGAATCATCTGCAGGCTTTCGGGCAATGTCAGCATAATTCATGTGCCCAAATGCACCTGTTTTTAAGCCGGAAATCGTAATCGCCATTTCTTTGCGGAAAAACGGCAGCTGATACATAGCACGAAATGAAAAATCACGGAGCGGCGCTGTCCAGCGATGATGTGATTGATAAAAAGGAGTCAGCAAGCGACTAAAAAATTGGTAAAATCGTACGGAGGACAACCGTAGCTGATGATACTCCTGCCAGAGGTTTTCCAGTGAGGAGTCCTGTTGATATTGGAGCAGGGCCTGACTGATGGCCCATGCATCGAGCAAAGCCATGTTGGCGCCTTGTCCAAGCTGTGGACTCATGGCATGAGCCGCATCTCCTAAGATACCGATACGACCTTCACCAAGTTTGCTCAGCACCACATCACGATAGTTGGCAGACAGCCATTGCTGCGGATCATCTGGATGTGGAATCACATGCGCTAACCATTCTGCAACACTCAGCCAGCGTTTCGAAACTTCAAGCAACCATTGCTGCTGTGCGCTTTTGGTTTTTAACTAAATGTGCGGAATTCTCCATCTATAATCTGTGATTTAGATGGAGATGGATAGCACGCCTTTTCAGTCGGGTCTCTCTTGGTTTTGGATGTATTCTCGAATTACATCAATTGTCGCTCCACCTGTTGTAAGTAGACAGTATGCCCTCGTCCAAAGCACAGGTTTCCAATAATAAGGTTTTAGTTCTTCACCGAACTCCTTGCGTATCAGTCTGCTTGATACAGTTTTTAGATTATTGATGAATTTACTTGGCATGATGTTCGGGTGCATATCTAACAATAAGTGAATATGATCAGCTTCACCATTGAACTCAATCAAGTCAATCTCCCAATCAGCACAGTTCTTTTTTACAATTTCTTCAAGCCGATTGATCATCTCATTTGAAAGGCATTTCTTGCGATATTTTGTTACCAACACTAAATGATATGTAAGTTTATAAACACAGTGATAATGTGACTTCATTACATTTACACTAAGCAATTAATTTGCTAAATTATAACCATGAAACAACCTTTTTTGAAAACGTATAAATATCGCATCTATCCTACTTCTGAGCAGAAAGTGCAATTTGAAAAGCACTTCGGATGCACTCGCTTTATTTTCAATTGGGCTTTAGCACTTCAAACTAAAGCTCATTCTGAAACTCAAAAATTATTATCAAAAAAGGATATTCAAGACCAATTAGTTGCCATGAAAAAACAACCTGAATTCGAATGGTTGAACGAGGTGAATAGTCAATCACTTCTTAGTGGGTTACTTCACCTACACACTGCTTACAACAACTTTTTTCAGCGATTAAAGAAAGGCAAGGTTGAATTCAGAAAGATCAAAGGATATAAACCAAATCCTGATGAAAAACGCCCATTAAGTCATCTTGTCGGCTACCCACGGTTCAAATCCAAGAAAATACCGCAACGGTCTTATCAATGCCCTCAGCACGCAACAGTGAGCTTTGAGAACGGATTACTTCATCTACCTAAAATTAAAGGGATAAAAACTGTATTTAGTCGGGTATTTAATGGGAAAATCAAAACTGTCACCATTAGCAAAACAGCGACAGGTAAGTATTATGCTTCGATTTTGGTCGAGTCAGAGTTAGAACTTGTTGCATCAACAACAATTCAAGCTGATCAAACCATCGGAATTGATATGGGTTTGAATCACATGCTCATTCAATCCGATGGTAATAAGGTTGAAAATCCAAAATACTTGCGACAGGCTCAAAACCGACTATCCATACAGCAGAAGATATTTGCTCGAAAGAAGAAAGAATCAAAGAATTATCAACGTCAAAAATTAAGTGTTGCATTCATCCATGAAAAAGTGCGCCTGCAACGCTTAGACCTACATCACAAACTCACGCATTACTTGATCTGTGAAAACCAAGCGACCACGTATGCTGTAGAAGATTTAGGGATAAAAAACATGGTAAGAAATCGAAAATTAGCCAAGTCCATTTCGGATGTGGCTTGGGGTCAATTTCTTACGATATTGCAATACAAGGCAAAATGGTTCGGTAAGAATGTGCTACAAATTGGAAGATTCGTTCCAAGTTCTAAAGCATGTTCATGTTGTGGTTATACTATGACAAAATTGCCACTAAGCATAAGAGAATGGCAATGTCCTGACTGTGAAACAGTGCATGATCGTGATTTGAATGCAAGCTTGAATATACGCAATTTCGCTTTAGCTGATGCACTAGGACATAGTACTGTATAAAGAGTTCCTGTACCGCCATACTGTCAGCGCAGTGCGGTATCGAAAGGTGCAATCTCTAAGATTGCATGGGTCGCAAAGATTCCCCCACCATAGCTCTTAGCTTGGTGGTGGGAGTATGTCAAGAATCCTTCTAAATCTTCTGTAGGTAGACTCCAGAAAATGCTCGAAAGGCGCTGTTCAGGCTGTGTTGGAATTGCTCCCGTTGGCATCACACCCATCATGATATTGGAACGGTCATAGAACTGATGCAAGATCTGCGGATTCAGCACTTCGCATTCAGGCACGATGATCCACTTCGCCCCCCAAGGATAAGCTTGGTTGAGCTTTTCCCACGCTTTAGGACGTAAATGGCTGCGTGCACCATTGGCAATCAGCACGAGATCAAACTGACGTTGAAAAGATTGATCTGCGAACTGCCCAATTACGTTTATACCCTCACTGGATTCTTGAAGTTCATGCACTTCATGCGCCATGCACCATTCAACGTGTTGAGGATATTCACCGACTTTGGATGCGAGGGCATGACAGAGTGTGGCACGGTGAATGCCGAGCCCATATGAACGGTCATCGGCTTGTCGATAATGACTGTTTATCAGCAAGTCGCCGCCAGCCAGTTGACCTTCAAGACCAGTTACCACAGCGCCAAGGCTTAAGGCATGTTCCAAAATGCCTAAATGTTCGAAAACTGCCAGTCCGGCAGGTTGTAATAATAATCCTGCACCCACAGGTTCAAGTTGTGAGACTTTTTCATATAAGCAGATCTGATGGCCTTGAGCAGCAAGCATTGCTGCAGCAGCTAATCCTGCTGTACCTGCACCGATGATGGCAATATTTTGAGTTTTCATTATTATAAAAGTTGATTTTATCTCACCCCAATGTAGCAAAGTTGTCGTATAAAACCCAATAAAAAAGCCCTCATAAGGGCTTTTTTAGGGATGCATCAGGTCTTACCAATGTTCACCAGGGAATAGGCGAGCATATGCTTTTTGTACCCAATTGAGTTTTTCTTGCTTACCAATAGACGCTGAAGAGCTTGGGAACAGGTTATAACCAATCGACATGAGTTTGTTGTTAATGTCAGGAGCAATGGAGTAAGTGATCGAAGCCAAACGGCCCAAATTGGTCGCCACTTTCTTCGGACGTTTCACGATGGCATAGGCAATCAGGTCGGTTGCTTGTTCTGGAGAAAGGGTTGGTACGTATTTATAAATTTTGGTTGGGGCGATCATTGGCGTGCGCACCAATGGCATGTAGACCGACGTGATGGCAATATTATGCGAGTGAACTTCAGCGCTCAGGCAACGGCTAAAAGCATCTAATGCGGCTTTAGACGCAACATAGGCAGAGAAGCGTGTTGCATTGGCCAATACACCAATCGAACTGATGTTGATGATATGACCTTCACGACGAATCATCATTTTCGGCAGTAAATTCATCACCAAACGTACCGCGCCAAAATAGTTCAACTGCATAGTACGTTCAAAATCATGGAAACGATCGGTTGATTCATGTACGGCACGACGAATAGAACGGCCAGCGTTATTAATTAAGATATCAATATGATCGACGGAAGCGAGGATTTGTTGTGCCACAGCATCAATGGAGTCCATATCATTGAGGTCACATGGGAAAACATCGGCTTTACCGCCAGTGGCTTCAATTTCAGCTTTTACGGCATCAAGAGTTTCTTTGGTACGTGCAACCAGTAGAACATGTGCGCCTGCGTTGGCAAGGCGATGCGCTGTGGTTAAACCGATACCACTTGATGCACCGGTGATTAAAATGGTCTTACCGTTGACACGGTCAACGAAACGTTTCTCAAGTCTTGAATTCACGATGAGGTTCCCTGTTAAATCAGTTTTATTGTATTCATTTATCGGCCCGACAACGCTATGTGCAGGGCTGTTTTAAGTCAGCGGTATGATAGCGTTTTATTCAAAAAAAGCCATATGATAAGTAATTGATAATAAAATAATATTTAGAGTTTTTACTCTAAATTAAAATCCCTATTTACTCAATTTTTAACACATAAATATGTGAAAGAGAAGTGCTTTTATCAACATCGTTGCAACCTAAAAAAGTCGATTTTCAAGATAAATAAAATTGTAAATAAATATAGAAGCAGGGCCATAGATGCCCAAAGTTGGAAGGCGGATTATGTGGGAGTGGTTATTTAAATGAAATGGAAATAAAAACAGGCCTTAAAAATAAGACCTGTGGATTGTGCAATTATGGTTTAAACAGCAGCTAAGGCTTGATCTAAGTCGGCAATCAAGTCATCTGCATGTTCGATCCCAATCGATAAACGAACCATATCAATGCTGACACCGGCGGCTTTGAGTTCATCTTCATTGAGCTGACGATGTGTCGTGGTCGCGGGATGGCAGGCTAAACTTTTGGCATCACCAATATTCACCAGGCGAGTAAACAACTGCAAGGCATCGATGAAACGTGTGCCACCTGCAAGGCCGTCTTGAACCCCAAAGGAAAGAATTGCCGACGGTTTTCCTTTGACATATTTTTGCGCCAAAGCATGCTGTGGATGGTCTTTTAAGCCAGCGTAGTTGACCCATTTTACTTTTGGATGCGCTTGTAAATATTCAGCCACTTTTTGCGCATTTTCGGTATGACGTTCCATGCGCAGGCTTAAGGTTTCCAAACCTTGTAAGATCAAAAACACATTGTGTGGGCTGATCGCAGCGCCTGTATTACGTAGTGGTACCACGCGCGCACGGGCAATGTAGGCGGCTTCACCTAAAGCTTCGACATAATTCACCCCGTGGTAGCTTGGATCAGGGGTATTGAGTGATTTAAAGCGTTCAGGGTATTTGCCCCATGGGAACTTGCCGCTGTCGACGATGATGCCGCCTATCGAATTACCATGACCGCCAATATATTTTGTGAGTGAATGCACCACAATGTCGGCACCAAATTCAAAAGATTTTTGCAGGACAGGGGTGGCCACAGTATTGTCCACCACCACAGGTATGCCATATTCATGCGCAATTTTCGAAATTGCTTCGAGGTCAATAATATTGCCCAATGGGTTACCAATAGATTCGACAAAGACCAGCTTGGTTTTGTCATCGATGAGGCTACGCAGCGCTTCAGGGTTCTGATAATCAAAGAAGCGAACTTCAATGCCTTGTTTCGGCAGAGTGTGGGCAAACAGGTTATATGTGCCGCCGTACAGGGTCGAAACTGAAGCGATATTGTCGCCTGCTTCAGCAATGGTTTGAATCGCATATGTAATGGCCGCCATACCTGATGCCAACGCCAGTGCGCCTATACCGCCTTCGAGTGCTGCAACACGCTGTTCAAGTACCGCCGTGGTTGGATTCATAATGCGGGTATAAATATTACCCTGAACTTTTAAGTCAAATAAATCAGCACCATGCTGTGTGTTATCAAAGGAATATGAGGTGGTTTGATAAATCGGCACCGCAACCGCTTTGGTGGTTGGCTCCGGGGTATACCCCGCGTGAATTGCTAAAGTTTCGTCTTTATAGGTCATGATTACATCATCTAAGTGAGCTAATTTTTTAAACAGTCTATCACTTATATATATGAATAAAAGTGCTTTATTTATAAAACTAATATCATAATTATTCATATTATTGAAAAATTTTCAGCTAAAGATGAGCGAAATTATGCTTAAAAACGCATGTTTAAATTTTGTTCGCCATTAAACTTGTAACAATGCATTGAAGGCGTGTGCGAAACCTTATTTTTTCACGACTTTATGCGTATAATAGCCGATTATTTTTTCGCTCAATTGAGCAGGGGCAACTTTGTGTTGCTCCGTATATGTTTTGACTATTGAGGAGTCCTAAGTGGCCCAATATATTTACACGATGAACCGTGTGTCGAAGATGGTTCCGCCTAAGCGCGAAATCCTGAAAGACATCTCTTTATCATTTTTCCCAGGCGCAAAAATTGGTGTGCTTGGTCTAAACGGTGCAGGTAAATCTACCTTGCTTCGTATTATGGCGGGCGTAGATAAAGATTTCTCAGGTGAAGCACGTGCTCAACCGGGTATCAAAATTGGTTACCTTGAACAAGAGCCGCCATTGGATGAAAGCAAAGACGTTCGTGGTAACGTTGAAGACGGTTTACGTGAACCGTTGGATGCTTTGGCGCGTCTTGATGAAGTATTTGCAGAATATGCAGCAGAAGATGCTGACTTTGATGCACTTGCAAAAGAACAAGAGAAGTTAGAAGCAGTTATCCATTCATGGGATGCACATAACATTGTCAACCAAATGGATCAGGCTGCTGCTGCGTTGAACCTTCCAGCTTGGGATGCAGATGTATCTAAGTTGTCTGGTGGTGAGCGCCGTCGTGTTGCACTTTGCCGTTTGTTATTGTCTAAACCAGACATGCTGCTTCTAGACGAACCGACGAACCATTTGGATGCTTCATCAGTCTCTTGGTTAGAACGTTTCTTGAAAGACTTCCCAGGCACCATCGTTGCGATTACCCATGACCGTTACTTCTTGGATAACGTGGCAGAGTGGATTCTTGAGCTTGACCGCGGCATGGGTATTCCATACCAAGGCAACTACTCTTCTTGGTTAGAGCAGAAAAATGCCCGTTTAGAGCAAGAGCAGAAGCAAGAAGAATCTTTTGCTAAAGCATTGAAAAAAGAACTTGAATGGGTTCGTTCAAATGCTAAAGGTCAGCAAAAGAAAAACAAAGCGCGTATGGAGCGTTTTGAAGAGCTTAACTCACGCGAATTCCAACAGCGTAACGAAACGTCTGAAATCTATATTCCACCTGGTCCACGTCTAGGTAATAAAGTTGTAGAAGTTGAAGGTATTAGTAAATCCTTTGGTGACCGTACACTTTATAAAGATTTATCGTTCGTTGTACCACCTGCTGCAATTGTAGGTATCGTGGGCGAAAACGGTGCGGGTAAAACCACATTATTCCGTATGATGACAGGCGAACAACAACCAGATACAGGTACAGTTACACTGGGTGAGTCTGTTAAAGTGGCTTATGTTGGTCAGATTCGTGACACCTTAGATGACAACAAAACTGTTTGGGAAGAAGTTTCTGGCGGTTTAGATATCTTGAAAATTGGTGAATACGAAATCGCATCTCGTGCGTATATCGGTCGCTTTAACTTCAAAGGTCAAGATCAGCAAAAACGTGTAGGTCAATTGTCAGGTGGTGAACGAAACCGTTTACAACTTGCGAAAATCCTGCAAATGGGTGCAAACGTCATCTTACTCGATGAACCGTCAAACGACTTGGATATTGAAACTTTACGTGCGCTTGAAGATGCTATTCTGGTATTCCCAGGTACTGTCATGGTGATCTCGCATGACCGTTGGTTCCTCGACCGTATTGCAACGCACATCTTGTCATTTGAAGGTGAAACCCCTGAATTCTTCACAGGTAACTACCATGAATTTGAAGAATATCGTCGTAAACGTGATGGTGATGACCTTGTTGCAAAGCGTCAAAAATACCGCAAAATTGGTAACTAAGTTCCAGTTTTAAAATAAAAAACCAGCCTGCGGGCTGGTTTTTTATTGCTTAGGGTGTGATGACTATACGACAATGTCTTCATAGGCATGATGTAAGACGTAGTCTGCATGTTCATGGCCTTGTGCAGCAGCTTTACTGAGCCAAATTTCTGCAAGTTCATAATTACGGTCCAAGCCGAGTTCTCCACGTAAATAACCAAGACCTAAGCGATATTGGGCATCTTTATGACCTTTTAATGCGGCACTTAAAAAATTCCACATGGCATTGCGATAGTCAGTAGGGGATTGGTCTGCTGAATCCATAGTATGGTGACTGAGAAAGTCTTGATGGTGTTGAGCCGCAAGACTTTCAAAATAAGTCCCTTGGGCGTAATCACCTTCGGCTTCTGGAATCGAAAGATGCATTCCTTGCAACTTTGGATTCATCTGTTGTGACAACAGTACATAGATTTTTTCCAGAGCTTGTATCATCATTGTTAAACTCCTTGTTTCTAAATATAACCACTTGATTAATAAAAATATTAATTGCAGTCATTCGTGCGCTGCGATGAATGATTTAATTGTTTTAAACAGATCACACTTAAGATGAAAATTAGCATGCTTGTCATGATATGTGAATAGGTATTGAAAAATATTTATAAGTGATTTCAGTCATCTAGATCGTGAAAAATTATTTTTAATAAATTGAAAGTAGATGCTGAAAAAAGCAGTTTTAAAGTTTGAAGGTAAAACGTAGTACTGAAGGTTGAATAATGTAATTTTATTACGTTTACTGCACCTGTTAAGCTCAAGACTGAAGAATATATAATTTATAAAGGTCAGAAAATAATGAGTGAGCATCATGGGCATGACCACAGCCATGCCGTTGTGACGGAAGGGAATGTCAAAAAATTAAGTTTTGCCTTAGCACTGACCACGACGTTTTTGATTATTGAAGTCATTGCAGGATTTATGACGCAAAGTTTGGCGCTATTGTCAGATGCGGCACATATGTTCACCGATGCCGCAGCCCTTGCCATAGCATTGGTCGCGATCAAAATTGGCAAGCTTCCTGCTGACAACAAACGCACCTTTGGCTATCAGCGTTTTGAAATTTTGGCAGCCTTGTTTAATGCCTTGATGCTATTTGTGGTGGCGATTTATATTTTGTATGAGGCCTATCAGCGCTTTTCAACACCGCCAGAAATTCAAAGTATGGGCATGATGATGGTCGCCGTTATTGGTTTGATCATTAACTTAATCTCGATGCGTATTTTATTTTCCAGTTCACAAGAAAGCTTGAATGTGAAGGGGGCGTATCTAGAAGTGTTGAGTGATGCCCTAGGTTCGGTTGGTGTAATTATTGGTGCAGCGATTATTTATTTTACGGGCTGGATGTGGGTCGATACACTAATTGCGGTGCTCATTGGCTTTTGGGTTTTACCAAGGACTTGGATTTTACTCAAACAAAGTATCAATATTTTATTAGAAGGCGTGCCTGAAGAAATTGACATAGAAAAGTTACGCAATGATTTATTGGCACTCAATGGGGTAGAGAGTATTCACCAGTTAAAGGTCTGGGCAATAACATCAAAGAATGTGCATTTGACAGTTCATCTCTTTGCACCTGAAGCCGATCGTAATGCCTTATATTTTGAGGCGATTGAAATGTTGCAACATGAACATGGAATCACGGAGATGACATTACAAATCGAAGAAGATGAATGTGTGGTACACCAACATACCCAAAAGTCTGATCATGCACATGGGCATCATCAAGATGATCACGCGCATTCTCATGATGAATCACATCAGCACTAATGCTGATGTAATTTAAATGGCCGGCTTAGATTTCCCACTCATGATTACATTCGCGGCATTTCCATTTTTTCTGTGATTGCATAAAACCTTGCATTGAGATTTTAAAATCTGGCAGGTCGCGATAGAACATGAAGCCAGCAATCAAGCAAGCAATAAATACAACAACAGTCGCAGTTTGTAATGTAGCACCTGCACCGTCACCAAAAATCCACATTGCGATGCTGATAATCACCAATAGTAAAAGAATAAATACCGCAGGGATGAGGATAATCAGGCTTTTAGGCACGACAGGACGAGCAACAGGCTGGCCTGCTTGCGCAAGAGGCATAATTTTAGGGCTTTGACATTTAGGGCAACGGTATTGCATTGCAACTCCATAATTTTAATCTATGGTTTATTTTAATCAGAATGACGCAGAAAGCAAAAATACCGTAAATTTAAATCAGATAAAATTTAGGCAATAAAAAACCCAAGTCATAATGCTTGGGTTTTTTATAAGATGATTTGCATCACCTTGAATATGGCGTCCCTACGGGGATTCGAACCCCGGTTACCGCCGTGAAAGGGCGATGTCCTAGGCCTCTAGACGATAGGGACAATTTGAGGCAACTTAGAGTTGGTTGACACCATCTCTCGGTATGGGCGCTATATTAGGGGGATAACGCCCATCCGTCAACTAAAAAATCAATTAAGCTTCATCAACTGCATCATTTTTCGGCAGTTTTAGGCTTTCATTGAGTTTTTCCCATGCTTTTGTTTCTTTTTTACTCGGACCGCCCACAATTTCAAGCGCATGACGTAAGCGAGCAAAGGTTAAATCAGGACCAATGGTTACCATCGATTGCATAACCGGTGTCGAAGATGTTGAACCTGCAATAGCAATAAAGAAGGTTGGCATGAAGTCACGAAGTTTAATATCCATTTGGTTCGCCAAATCCATAAGCGTTTGGCTGACAGTATCATTGTTCCAAGTGAACATGCTTTCTAGACGCCAAATGGCAAATTGAAGGCTTTGACGAACTTGTTCTTCGGTCAATTTTTTGCTTTCAAACTGTTCTTTGCTGAGTGTTGGGAATTGGTTGAAATAAAAACCTGCCCAATTCACTGCTTCAGACAATAAATTAATACGCGGTTGAATCGCAGCGGCGATTTCTTCCAAGGTATTACGATCTGATTTCCAAGCCAGTAGGGTATCGAGCAATTGACCCGGTGTTAAACCTTTAATCCATTGACCATTTAACCAGTTTAGCTTTTCAACATCAAAGATCGGACCGCCTAGTGATACACGTTGAATGTCAAAGTGTTCAATCATCTCAGCCAAAGTGAATTTTTCACTTTCATCTGGCATTGACCAGCCCATACGGCCTAAATAGTTCAATAATGCTTCTGGTAAAACGCCGATGTCTTTGTAGTAGTTAATTGAGGTTGGGTTTTTACGTTTAGACAGTTTTGATTTATCTGGGTTACGTAACAGTGGCATGTGGCAAAGCACAGGCATGTCCCAACCAAAATATTTGTACAATAATTGGTGTTTAGGCGCAGATGGAATCCATTCTTCACCACGAATCACGTGAGTGATTTCCATTAAATGGTCATCAACCACGTTTGCCAAGTGATACGTCGGTAAACCATCGGTTTTCAGTAGAATCTGCATGTCGACTTGCGCCCAAGGAATTTCGACTTCACCACGTAGTAAGTCGTTAAATTTACAAATTCCTTCTTCAGGCACTTTCATACGAATGACATGCGGTTCACCAGCAGCCAAACGCTGTGCCACTTCTTCTGCAGTGTGTTTTAAGCCACGACCGTCATAACGCGGTGATTCACCACGTGCTTGTTGTTCCGCACGCATTTGATCGAGTTCTTCTGCTGTTGCAAAGCAGTAGAATGCATGGCCTTTTTCAACCAGTTCCAAAGCATATTGTTTATAAATGTCCATACGTTCAGATTGGCGGTATGGTGCATGAGGACCACCCACATCTGGACCTTCTGACCAGTTCAAACCTAACCAACGCAATGAATCTAAAATCATTTTTTCAGATTCTGGCGTAGAGCGCAGTTGGTCTGTATCTTCAATGCGAAGAATAAATTCACCGCCATGTTGCTTCGCAAAACATAAGTTAAATAATGCAATATAAGCAGTCCCAACATGCGGGAAACCAGTAGGAGAAGGTGCGATACGAGTACGAACAGTCATAATCAGCTTTTAATCAGAATGTAAATTGGGATCTATTATAACGAAAAAGCCTGATCACTTAATGCTTAATTCAACATTGAATGATCAGGCGTTTTTTAGTATTTTTTAGACGACAGTAGGGGAACTCGTCTAAAACAATAGCTTGGACAGCATCAGTATGCTGATGTCGTTATGAGTTGCTACCAGAAAAAATGGCTTGAACAAAACGAGAAAAACTTTGGTTTTGTGATGCAAAGAAACTTTGAGTCGGTGCTGCTTTAATAGACGTAAGTACTTTTAAATTATCGTCTGTACGGCCTTTACCTTCAGATTTTTGTTGATTAATCGCTTTTTCGATCAATGAGGTACGTTCAGCAGGCATCGTAAGTTTGTTATTCGATGCGGTGCTGGTTGCAGCACAAAATCCAGTCTGTGCAGTCACGCTTAAACTTAAGCCTAGGCATAGCGCGTATGAAAATTTCATGTCCAAATCTCCCCCTAGTTTTGGTGATGGAACTTTTTATTTGCAAAATAGTTTTAATATTTAGACTACGATTTAACCATCTTTCGTAATTAAAAAGTAGAACTACGTCACAATTTTTACAAAAAAACTAAAAAAGTCTGTACTGGGATTACCTAAATAGACTGTTTTCTCCAGATTTTCGGATGTTTTAGCAAACAACTATGAAGATAGCATGGAGATCGCTTCTGATTGTTGCTGCATTAGCTGAATTAAAGCTTTAAATACGTTATTTTTAGATATCTTTAAAACAGAAATAGATTTGAATTTATATTATAGATAGCTGATTGTTAAAGTTATTTTTGATTTATATAGTGCTCTCAAGATCAATTTGAGTTTGAGCAGATGAAAAAAATAATAGCATCGGGCATTTTCGCATTGTTGGGTGGGGTGGCGGTACAGGTGTATGCCGCAAAAGATTTCTTAAATGTCTCATATGATCCAACACGTGAGTTTTATCAGGAATATAACCAAGAATTTGGACAATATTGGAAAAAACGTACAGGACAAGAGATTAATTTTAAACAATCTCACGGTGGCTCTGGCAAACAAGCTCGTGCCGTAGCAACGGGTTTACAAGCAGACGTTGTCACTTTGGCATTGGCCAACGATATTGATGAAATTGTGGCGACCGGACAAATCAATAAAAATTGGCAAAAACAATTTCCACATAATTCTGCTCCGTATACCTCAACCATCGTATTTTTGGTGCGTAAGGGCAACCCGAAAAAAATTAAAGATTGGAATGACCTGACCAAACCGGGCGTTGAAATTATTACGCCAAATCCAAAAACAGGTGGGGCACCGCGTTGGATCTATTTATCAGCTTGGGGATATGCTTTAAAACAACCGGGTGGCAATGATGCCAAAGCCAAAGAATTGGTGAAAAAACTCTATAGCAATGTCAAAGTTTTGGATTCAGGCGCACGTGGTTCACTCACGACCTTTGCTGAGCGCGGCATTGGAGATGTCTTACTATCTTGGGAAAATGAGGCACTATTAGCGACTCAGGGCCTAGGCAAAGATAAATATGACATTGTTTATCCTTCTATTTCGATTTTAGCTGAACCTTCGGTGGCTGTGGTAGATAAAACCGTCGATAAAAATGGTAATCGAAATTTAGCGAAGGGTTATTTAAACTATCTATATTCACCTAAGGGCCAAGAGCTAGCAGGTAAATATTTCTTCCGCCCTCGCGATGCAAAAGCCACTGCAAAGTACGCTGCCCAATTCCCGAAAGTTCAAACCTTTACCATTGATAAAGTGTTTGGCGGTTGGGCAAAAGCGCAAAAGACACATTTTGTGAATGGCGCGATTTTTGATCAAATTTATAGTGAAAAGAATAAAGAGTAAAACACCCCACCATAATGAGCGCTGTAAAAACGGATAATCTGGATTATCCGTTTTTTGCATATGTAATGCATAAAAATCTATATATAGGGAATAAGTAGATTGTTTTTGTGTATTTTAATATGAAAAACAAACAATTAAATTCATAGCGTTAGCTGTATTCAACAAAGCGTCTAAACACGCTGCAATTGCGATTTATGACTTTATTTCATATATTTAGCAGTATTGAATATAACTTTATGCTGGCTGTTATGAAAACTCAATTTAAGGCATGGCTCAGTGCTGCGTTGCTTGCCACTGGTGTTGCTTTCTCAGCGTCTGCTCAGGCCGCTGATCGTGAATTTTTAAACGTTTCTTATGATGCAACGCGTGAATTTTATGACGAATTTAATAAGTCATTTGGCGCATATTGGAAAGAGCGTACGGGTAAAACGGTTGCATTTAAACAATCACATGGTGGTTCAGGTAAACAAGCCCGTTCTGTAGTAGACGGTTTAAAAGGTGATGTCGTGACTTTGGCCTTGGCCAATGACATCGAAGAAATTGTGAAGTCTGGTCAGATTCAGCCGGGTTGGCAAAAAGAGTTTCCACATAACTCAGCGCCATATACGTCAACGATTGTCTTCATGGTGCGTAAGGGCAACCCGAAACATATTAAAGATTGGTCTGATTTAACCAAACCGGGCGTACAAATTATTACCCCGAACCCGAAAACTGGCGGTCTCCCACGTTGGGTTTACTTGTCAGCTTGGGGTTATGCTTTGAAACAGCCGGGTGGTAATGAAGCGAAAGCCAAAGATTTCGTGGGTAAGATGTACCATAACGTAAAAGTAATGGACTCTGCGGCACGTGCATCGATGACTACATTTGCAGAACGTGGTATTGGTGATGTGTTATTGACTTGGGAAAACGAAGCTTTAGTTACGCAAAAAACTTTGGGTAAAAATAAATTTGATATCGTGTATCCATCGATGTCGATTTTGACTGAGCCTTCAGTGGCGATCGTGGACAAAACTGTCGAAAAAAATGGTAATAAATGGTTAGCTCAAGGCTATATCAATTATCTTTATTCTCCATTAGGTCAAGAGATGGCTGCTCGTCATTTTTACCGCCCACGTAATGCGGCAGTTTTAGCAAAATATAAATCACAGTTCCCGCCATTAAAAACCTTTACCATTGATGAAGTGTTTGGTGGTTGGGCAAAAGCTCAACAAACACATTTTGTGAATGGTGCGATCTTCGATCAGATCTATAATAACAAGCGCTAATACATCGAAATCTAGGATTTGAGATGTTCAAAGACCTCCTTCGGGAGGTTTTTTAATGGGTGGCAAAAAATAAAAACGGTTTTCTCTATGGAAAGTAATATTTCTGTACAAAAAGACGTTTGGAGCTTTGCTAAAACAAGGTAATAATGTGCAGTTACATTTTTAGCTGTGTTGAACGAACCCTTATGTCGCATATTTCTGTATTACTTCATGAAACTGTTGATGCTTTACTGGCAGATCGCAATACAGGAATTTTCGTAGATGGCACATTTGGGCGTGGTGGTCATACGCGTTTATTACTGTCTAAATTAGATGAAAATGCACGTGTTTATGCCTTTGATAAAGACCCGCAAGCATTGGCTGTTGCCGCAGAATTAGAACAAGAAGATGCGCGTTTTAAAATTATTCACGCCAGTTTTGCCGATTTAAAAGAGGAACTGCGTAGTCGTGGTATCGATTTGGTCGACGGTATTATGGCGGATTTAGGGGTGTCATCTCCGCAGCTAGACCAAGCAGAGCGTGGCTTTAGCTTTATGAAAGATGGCCCACTCGATATGCGTATGGACAATTCACAAGGTCCAACAGCCGCAGAGTGGTTGGTTGATATTGAAGAAGAAGATTTGGCCAATATTATTTTTAAATATGGTGAAGAGCGTTATAGCCGCCGTATTGCTAAAGCAATTAAAGCGGCAGGGTATATTGAAACCACAGCTCAATTGGCCGAAATTGTGAAAGTTGCCCACCCGAAATGGGAAAAAAATAAACATGCAGCGACACGAACTTTCCAAGCAATTCGTATTGCTATTAACAAAGAACTCGACGATATTGATATCTTCTTACCTCAAGCGGTGGATATGCTGAAACCTGAAGGCACTCTTGCAGTGATCAGTTTCCACTCTTTAGAGGATCGTTTAATTAAACAATTTATTCAAAAAGAATCTACACTTGCAGAAGACACAGGCTGGGGTTTACCACAAAAACGCGAAGATACCCGCCGCTTAAAAAAAGTGTCACGAATTAAAGCAAGTGAAGAAGAAGTTAAAGCCAATCCGCGATCTCGTAGTGCTTGGCTTCGTGTGGCAGAGCGTTTAGCTTAAAAGGCAAAGAATGAAAACCGAAGCAATCGAAAAAAACTCTGATCAATCGCAGTCGAAGAAAATCATTACATATGGCATTTTATTGCTCTTGGTTTTTGTGAGTGCGATTATGGTGGTCTTTCAAGTCTTTGAATATCGCCAAGATTATCGTCAATTGAGTACCTATATGCGTGAAAGGGATGACCTCAACGCAGAATGGGGACGTTTGCTGATCGAACAACAAACTTTTGGTGCAACAGCCCAAATTGGGACACGTGCAGTTACCCAATTACGCATGTATTCGCCTCCTATTGCACAAACCGTTGTTATTTCATTGCCACAAACTCCAGAACAGAAAAAATAGGCTGCCGGTCACATGGTTGAAAAGAGAAACAAACAAACTCCGCGTAAGAAACAGCAGTCTGTTACTGGTCGTACAGCCATTTCGGTGGAGATGTGGCGCTATCACTTGATGTGGGCAGTGGTTTTGCTGTGCTTCATTGCATTGGTGGGGCGGGCTTTTTATGTACAAATCATTAATAAAGACTTTTTACAAAATAAAGCCAATGCTAAAATTTTAAGAACTGAAACCTTAAAAGCCATGCGCGGTGTCATCTATGACCGTCACGGTGTGCCTTTAGCGATTAGTACCCCGATCATGAAAATCGTGATCGATCCACGTGATTATTTTGACAATAAAAAACTCTTTGAAGAAACCACGGCTGAATTGGCTAAAGATCCAAACAATCGTAAATTAAAACGTCAATTACCTGATAAAAATCTAAGCTTAGATGAACTTGCCGATGCTGTCGGTATGGATCGTGCTGAACTGAAACGCAAAATGAATGAGCGTCCACGTTCACGTTATTTGGTTTTAAAGAAAGAAGTACCGCCGCAACAAGCTGAATTGATCATGAAACGTGACTTTCAGGGCGTATATACTGAGAAAAACTATAAGCGCTACTATCCACAGCCTCAGCCAAACTCACAAATTATTGGTTTAACCAATAGTGAGGGTATGGGCATCGAAGGTTTAGAGATGCAATTGAATGAACGTCTTGCAGGCGTAGATGGTGCGCAGCAAATTGTCCGAGATAAAAAAGGCAACCGCGTTAAAGACCCTGAGATCGTGAAAGAAGTTGAGTCGGGTGAAAATATCACGCTGAGTATTGATTCACGTTTGCAATACATTATGTATCGTGAGTTGACTGCAGCCGGGGTAGCCAATAACGCACGTTCTGCAACCGCGATTGCTGTCGATGTCAAAACGGGTGAAATTTTAGCGATGACCTCTTGGCCGTCTTACAACCCAAATGATAAAAAAGGTGTCTTAAATAAAGATGCCATGCGTAACCGTGGTGCGATTGACTCCTTTGAGCCGGGTTCAACTATGAAGCCAATGACCGTGGCAATGGCATTGGAAAGCGGTAAATACACGGCAAATACGGTGGTAAATACCACACCCGGTTCTATGCGTGTAGGGAATCATACTATCCGAGATACGCATAACTATGGCCCTCTGACTTTGGGCGGCATTATTCAAAAATCGTCTAACGTCGGTGTGGCAAAAATCGCTTTATCTCTCCCTTATGAAACATTACCAACGTTCTATCAACGTCTTGGCTTTGGTCAACGTTCAGCGGTGAAATTCCCCGGTGAAAGTGCTGGTCTGATTTTGCCGAAGAGCAAATGGAATGTGTCTGAAGTAGCAACCATGGCTTATGGTTATGGTTTGAACGCTACAGTGCTCCAACTGGCTGATGCTTATGCCATGATTGCCAACAAAGGCGTCAAAATGCCACTGAGCTTGTACAAGCTTGAGGAACAGCCGAAAGGTGAGCAGATGGTTGACCCTAAAATTGCTGATCAAGTGCTTTTAATGATGGAAGCGGTGACCTTACCGGGTGGTACGGCACGTCAAGCCAATATTCCGGGTTATCGCGTGGCAGGTAAAACTGGTACAGCACATAAATTACGTGCAGACCGTAAAGGTTATTCGACTTCAGAATATCGTGCACTCTTTGCTGGTGTCGCACCAGTGAGTGATCCACGTTTGGCCATGATTGTTGTGGTGGAAAACCCAACAGGTCAGTATTACGGTGGCCTGGTGGCTGCACCCGTTTTTGCTCGTGTAATGCAAGAATCTTTACGTTTAATGAACGTACCTTTAGATAAACCTTTAGACACTCCTAAGATCCAGTAATAGGTGATGAATGAAAATTACGTTTCAAGATCTATACACCGTTGAACAGCCCGCTGAATGGATGTCGCAATCCTTTCAGGGCTTCAATCTGGATAGTCGCAAAGTTACAGCAGGGCAAATATTTATTGCCCTGACTTCGTTTTCGCAACCTGAAAAAACAGCACAATTTGCACGTGCAGCGTTAGAGAATGGCGCGTTGGCTGTCATTTCAGAAACTGATTTGGGCTTGGATCAAAGTGTCGTGATCGCGGATGTGCGTCAATTGATGGGGCAGTGGCAAAAGCAATATTTACAGGCGACTCAACCAGCTCAAGCTGCACGGATTTTGGCTGTGACGGGTACCAATGGTAAAACCACGATCTCACGCTTAATCGCTGAATTACTCATGCTGCAAGGCAAAAAATGTGCAGTGATGGGAACCACTGGAAACGGGATTTTACCGAATTTAGAAGCCTCATCTCACACTACTTTAGATGCGTTGCATATGCAAAATGCATTGCATGCCTATGCGCTTGAGGGTGCAGAGTTTGCTGCCATAGAGGCAAGTTCGCACGGATTAGAACAAGGTCGATTAAATGGCTGTGCAATTGAAATTGCCGCATATAGCAATTTAAGTCGTGACCATTTGGATTATCATAAAACCCTTGAAGCCTATGCTGAAGCGAAATCACGTTTGTTTCAGTTTCCATCGCTCAAAGTTGCAGTCATCAATCTCGATGATGAACATGCCGAAGTGATGCTGAATGCCGCGCGCCAAAACCCGGCTCAGCCTAAAATTTTGACTTATTCAACGCGTCAGGCTGCGGATTATCAAGTGACGGATATTCAATACAGCTTAACGGGCGCACAATTTAAATTGCGTACTGCTCAAGCTGAATTTGTGGTGCAAAGTCCATTATTGGGACACTTCAATATTGAAAATATTGTGGCGAGCTTAATTTCAGCGGAGCAAGCGGGTTTTGACTTATCTGCCTTGATCGCAACTGCGCCTGAGTTAAAAGGTGCGCCGGGTCGTATGCAAGTGATCCGTGATGATGAGCGCCTGTTTGTGGTGGATTATGCACATACACCAGATGCCTTGATTCAAGTGTTACAGACCTTAAAACGTCATGTATCGCAACAGTTATGGGCAGTGTTTGGCTGTGGTGGTGATCGTGATCGTGGTAAGCGTCCATTGATGACACAAGCGGCATTAAACCATGCAGATGTGGCGTTGATTACCTCGGATAATCCACGTACTGAAAACCCAGAACAAATTTTTGCAGATATGAAGGCTGGTATTGATTTTACTGGAAAAACTGTCCATGAAATCCATGACCGCCGTGAAGCGATTAAATTCGCAGTCAGCCATGCGCAAGCTGGTGATATTGTGGTGATTGCTGGTAAAGGCCATGAAAACTATCAAGAAATTAATGGTGTTCGACATTGGTTTGATGATGTGGTGGAAGTGAAATCGGCGATTGATTCACAGCATCACAACACTGACTCGGCTTATCCAGCGCAATAGGAAACAGATATGCATACTTCAACGACCAGTACGGTTCCGTTAGAACCTTGGACTGCCGAACAGTTGGTTCAAGCGACACAAGGGCACTGGCATAATAATCAAGCGCCGACAGGTCCTGTGAAACGAATTTTGACCGATTCACGTCATGCAGAGCAAGGAGATGCTTTTCTTGCCCTGAAAGGTGAACGCTTTGATGCGCATGATTTCCTTGCTCAAGTGGCTGAAAAGGGTTGTGAAATTGCCATTGTCAGTCATCCGGTCGATGTGGATATTTGTCAGTTGGTGGTTGCAGATACACGTTTAGCACTTGGACATTTAGGTGCATTTCGTCGTGCCCAAAACCCAGCCTTAAAAGTGATTGCCTTGACAGGAAGTAGTGGTAAAACCACAACCAAAGAGATGCTCGGGAGTATCCTTTCTCGTCTTGCACCAACATTAATTACGCGCGGTAATTTAAATAATGACCTTGGCGTACCGATGATGTTACTTGAGTTACGTCCAGAACATCAGTATGCCGTGATGGAGCTTGGTGCCAGTCATAAAGGTGAAATTGATTACACCTCAAATTTGGTACAGCCTCAGGTTGCCGGTATTTTAAATATTGGCACCGCTCATATGGGGGAGTTTGGTGGGCGTGATGGTATTTGTCGTGCCAAGTCTGAAATTTATGCACATATAGCGAAAACAGGAACTTCGATTGTCCCTGCGGCAGATGATTTTACAGATGCCATTCGTCAAGCGGTGCAAACTGAGCAAGTAATGAGTTTTGGTCAGGGCGGGGATGTTTTTGCGACTGAGACTGAACTTCAGGCTCAATCTTCACGATTTATCTTAAATACGCCACAAGGTTCGCGTCCTGTTCAACTGCCATTTGCGGGTGAGCATAATGTGCAAAATGCAACTGCTGCCGCAGCTTTTGCGTTGTCGATTGGCGTGAGTTTAGATGACATCGTTGTGGGTCTTGAACATGCAACAGGTGCCAAAGGTCGTCTAAATTTTATTCAACATAAAGATTATTTGTTTATTGATGATACTTACAATGCAAATCCAACCTCAATGCGTGCTGCTGCTGATGTACTTGCACAGCAAGATGGCATCAAAGTCATGGTCATTGGGGATATTGGTGAGTTAGGTTCATCTGCTGCACAGCAGCACTACATGTTGGGACGTGACCTTGTTTCACACGCCGGTCTTCAATTTGTCGTTGCTGTCGGTGAGTTTTCACCTGCCGTGCAAGAAGGCGCGCGCAGTACCCAATATGGTAAAAAATTACAGGCCTTTCTATCTCAAGAACAGGCCTTACCGTTATTAATTAGTCTAGTCAAAACACATCAGCCTCAGTCCATGAGTTTCCTGTTTAAAGGTTCTCGTTATACCCACATGGAAACTTTGATGGCTGAATTGATGGAGAAACTTTAATGCTGTTATGGTTATTTGAGCAGCTTGCGGGTTATCACAGCTCGTTTCAGGTTGTTCGTTATTTAACGCTTCGTTCGCTACTCAGTGTCTTAACGGCATTGGCCATTGGTCTGTTGCTTGGACCTGTGATGATCCGCAAATTGCAAGCTCTCAAATATGGTCAGGCAGTCAGTTCATTTGCACCTGAAAATCATGCCAAAAAAATGGGCACACCGACTATGGGCGGTGTGTTGATTTTACTGTCTATTGGGATTTCAACCTTACTTTGGGCCGATCTTTCAAACCCTTATGTATGGATTGTACTTGGCGTGATGGTGATCTTTGGTGCTGTTGGCTGGGCCGATGACTGGATTAAAATCCGTTATAAAGACAATGCAGGTCTGCCTGCGAAGAAGAAATTCTTTTGGACTTCTGTGGCATCTTTAGGTGCTGGTATTGCACTCTATGTGATTGCGACACAGCAAGCAAACCCAGTACATACTTCAAATATGTTGGATCTGCTGATTCCATTCTTTAAAGAAATTAGCATTCCGTTGTCTATTATCCCACTTGGTATCGGCTTTATTGTCTTTACTTATTTGGTGATTAACGGCGCATCCAATGCTGTGAACTTAACCGATGGTTTGGATGGTTTGGCGATTATGCCAATCGTTTTGGTTGCCGCAGGTTTAGGTGTATTTGCTTATCTGGCTGGTGATGTCCGTTTTGCTGATTATTTACATATCCCTTATGTGAAATATGCATCTGAACTTGTCGTGATCTGTGCGGCAATGATCGGTGCTGGCTTGGCATTCTTATGGTTTAATGCGCATCCTGCTCAAGTCTTTATGGGTGATGTCGGTGCCTTATCTCTAGGTGCGATGCTCGGTACGATTGCAGTCATGGTTCGTCAAGAAATCGTTTTTGCCATTATGGGCGGTGTCTTTGTGGTTGAAGCTATTTCTGTCTTCTTGCAAATTGGCTCGCTGCGTATGCGGAACAAGCGTGTATTCTTAATGGCACCGCTACACCATCACTATGAAAAAAAGGGATGGCGTGAAACGCAGGTGGTGATTCGTTTCTGGATTATTACAATTATGCTGGTAGTTTTGGGTCTAATGACTTTAAAATTACGTTAAGCAAATAAATAAACGAAACCGGCATTTGCTCCCACAGATGCCGGTTTTTTTATTTCAAAATATAGTGGAGTAAATGATGAACCTGTTGATGTGTCCTGTATGCCGTGAAGCATTAAAACTCACAGAGCGGACATGGCGCTGTGAAAATAATCATAGCTATGATGTTGCAAAACAAGGCTATGTCAATTTACATGTGGTTCAGCATAAACACAGTAAAAATCCAGGCGATACGCCAGAATCTGTACAGGCGCGTCGTGCGTTTTTGAGTGCCGGTCACTATGCACCTCTGCAACAGGAAGTGGTGGCTTTGATTCAAAAATTAAGGGTTGAAAACTTGTTGGATATTGGCTGTGGTGAAGGCTATTACACCGATGCGATGCAAGCTGAAGTATTACAGTGTGTGGGTGTCGATATCGCTAAAAATGCAGTACAAGTGGCCGCTAAACTGAATAAAGAGGTGACTTGGGTGGTTGGGACAGGGGCAACCTTACCTGTATTAGATCATTCGATTGACTTGTGTACGAGTTTATTTAGTCCTATTCCTCAAGAAGAAATCCTTCGGGTGTTAAAGCCTGAAGGGCACTTGATGGTGGTTACACCTGCGCCAGAGCATCTTTATGCAATGCGTGAAGCCCTGTTTGAAGAAGTAAAACTACATGAACCGCATAAATTTGTGGAACAACTGGCGAATGATTTTGAATTGGAAAGTGAACAAGTGGTTCAAGCGAAAATGTCACTTTCTCAGCAGGATCTCAAAAACTTAATTGCAATGACGCCTTATGCCTATAAAGTGAAAGCTGAGCGTCGAGAAGCTCTAGAAAAAAATGAACAATTTGAGTTGCAAGCGCAGTATCAAATTTATCTCTTTAAAAAGAAATAATGCATTGGAAGTGATAAAAAAGCCCTCGTTTGAGGGCTTTTTTTATGCAGTATTTACTGAACTTGATCGATGAGATGATCAAGTGCGTCCGTTTTATGCTCTGCACCTTGTGGTTTAGGCTGCATTGGCGGAGGCGCAGTTCGAGTCGGTGCAAGATTGGTTTCAGTAGACCCAGGAAGGTCGTCAAAATCATTTTGCGAAGCCTGAGGCTTCGGTGCAACAGGAGCAGGACGATACAGCGGTTGAGCCATTGGTGGCGTTGCTGCACGATCTTGTTCAGGTTGACCTTGAGTCGCTTTAGCCGAATTACGGTTGATTGGATTCTTGGCATGGGTGTCTAAACGCACCCAAGCTTCAGGTGTGCCTTTAAGTGATTTCGCCATAAAATCTGACCAAATAGGCAATGCTGCAACACCACCATATTCACGGCGACCTAAAGTAGAGGGTTGGTCAAAACCGACCCAAGCCACAGTGACCAATTTTCCATTAAATCCAGCAAACCACGCGTCTTTTGCATCATTGGTTGTACCGGTTTTACCGCCTAAATCACCGCGACCAATTTTTAAAGCCGCACGACCTGTACCGTGTTGGATCACGTCACGCAAGATGTTCGCCATATCAAAGGCTGAACTTGACTTCAAAATCCGCTGAGCTTGTTTATAGTTTGCTGCTTCAGTATCGGAAATTTTTGATTCAGCGGGCTTGTTATCCTGATTGGTGACTTCAATCACTTCATCATCCGGCGTGGTCGGATCTGCAGATTCAACTTCGTCCTTTTGATTGATACATTGAATACATGCATATTCAGGATTGGCTTGATAAATGACTTTGCCATAAGCATCTTCAATACGGCTAATAAAATGGGGTTGAATACGATATCCACCGTTGGCAAAAGTCGCATAACCTGTCGCCATTTGAATCGGCAACACCTGTGGGGTACCTAAAGCAATGGTGTAGTTACTTGGAATTTGGTTTTCTTGTAAGCCAAAATCCATAAATAATTGGCGAGTACGTTCAATCCCGACGACTTGTAATAAGCGTACTGAAACTGTGTTACGTGATAAATAGAGGGCACGGCGTAGAGGTATCATCCCTAAATAGCGACCGTCAGAGTTTTTAGGCGTCCACTTGCCAATCGTAATTGGATTGTCATTGACCATGGAATACGGAGTCATGCCACGTTCAAGTGCTAAAGCATAAACAAAGGGTTTAATGGTTGAACCCGGCTGACGCCAGCCTTGTAGAGCACGGTTAAATTTAGATTGATAAAAATTATAACCACCCACAATGGCTTCAATACCACCATTGTTGGGATTAAGTGCAATTAATTGACCTTGCGCTTTGGGAATTTGCACCAAAGCCCATGAGCTTTTGTCCGCATTCGGACGTAGGCGAATAATATCTTTTACTTTTACAATTTGAGAGGCTTTGCTAGGCGCATTGCCTACACTATTGGCATTGCGATAGGGACGTGCCCAAGATAAACCTGACCATGGAACTGTCACACTACTGCCGTCTTGCATCAACACTTCGATACTGGTGTTGTTGACTTTGGTTACTTCGGCAGGATAGGTGTTGGCATATGGAATAAAGTTTTTTAAGGGTTCATCATGTGCTTCTGCACCACGCCAACCATGTCGTCTATCGTAAGCTTCGAGACCCTCTTGTACAGCCTGCTCAGCATAGGCTTGGCGTTGGCTGTTGATAGTGGTGTAGACTTTATAGCCAGAATCCGTCGCTTGTTCACCAAACTTTTCTACGAGCTCAGAGCGAACCATTTCCCCGACGTAGGGAAATTTGTTGCTGACCCCGCGGTCAGGCATATCGAGATTAATCGGTTCAGCAATCGCTTTTTGATATTCAGATTGATTGATATACCCCAATTGCAACATACGGCCTAAAATCCAATTACGACGCTCTAAAGCACGTTTTGGGTTGGCTACAGGATTGTATTTTGAAGGTGCTTTAGGTAAGCCTGAAATCATTGCCATTTGAGCCAAACTTAAATCTTGCAGGCTCTTGTTATAATAAATTTTTGCTGCTGCTGCGATCCCGTAGGCATTTTTTCCTAAAAAGATTTTGTTAACATACAGCGTTAAAATTTCTTCTTTACTTAGATTTTGTTCAATTTTTCGAGCAAGGAAAACTTCGGTCAGTTTACGTTTTAAAGTACGCTCTGGAGTCAGATAATAGTTTTTTGCAACCTGCATGGTAATGGTTGAACCACCGGTTTGCACATCGGAACCGGTAATACTTTCACTGACGGCACGCCCCAATCCTTTGAAACTAATGCCGCTGTGTTCAAAAAACGAAGAATCTTCCGCAGCTAAAAAGCCATGAATGAAATGAGACGGGATTTGATCATACTCTACAGGGACCGAAAGTTTGCCACCATATTCTGCAATCAGCTCATTATCAGCACTATAAACCTGCAATGGTTTTAATAATGGAGCCTTTTTTAAGATGGACATTTCAGGCAAAGACGGGGCAATATAGAGATACATGCCATAGAAACCCATTGGAATTGCGACCAAAATAATAATAATGGCCAAAAAAAATGGATGAACAAGGCCTGAACAAGATAGCTTTTTCATAACAAGTAAGTTTTAATAAGAGCTAATGGCAAACTAATTGGTGGTCAGTATATCCTTTCGATATACGGATTGTTAGATGAGTTATTGTATCTGTATAAAATTATAGACCAATGCTAATTAGTGGGTTAATTTTTTTGGGGATAAAAAAATAATAGGAATTATATTGTGCTCAGGTTATATCGTAAGCCAAATAAGGGGTTAATAGGAGTAGATATTAGTTCGACTTCTGTTAAGGTTTTGGAACTTTCTGTAAAGAGTGGGCGGTATTGGGTAGAAAGCTATGCTTTGGTGCCATTACCAGAAGGAAGTGTTGTTGAAAAGAACATATTGAATCCGGAAGCTGTCGGTGACTGTTTAGAGCGCGCAATTAATTTGGCCAATACGCAGACCACTAATGCAGCTTTGGCGGTTCCAACGTCGATGGTGATTACAAAAATCATCGAAATGGACGCAGATATGAACGATGATGAACGTGAAATTCAGATTCGTGATGATGCTGAGCAATATATTCCGTTCCCACTTGATGAAGCGAGCCTTGATTTTGAGGTCTTGCCGGATCGTCTATCCAATCCAAATCGTGTCAATGTTCTACTTGTCGCTACGCGTATTGAAAATGTCGAAGCGCGTGCGGAAGTTATTCAGCTTGCTGGTCTGACACCAAAAATTGGCGATGTAGAAAGCTTTGCAATTGAAAATGCATTTAAAGTTTTCTCAGATACTTTGCCAATGGGTGTAAATACCGTGGGTATTTTAGATATTGGTCATAGTATGACGACCTTATCTGTTATGCAGAATAACAAAGTGATTTATACCCGTGAGCAAGTGTTTGGTGGCAAACAATTGACACAGGAAATTCAAAATCGCTATGCATTGTCTTTCGAAGAAGCGGGTCGTGCGAAAAAAACACGTGCCTTGCCAGATGATTATGATATCGAAGTCTTAGAACCCTTCTTAGAAGCTGTCGTTCAACAAGCAGCACGTTCTTTACAGTTCTTCTTCTCATCTTCACAGTTCAACGAAATTGACCACATTTTATTGGCAGGGGGGAATGCCAATATTCCGGGGCTTGCAAAACTACTTCAACAAAAATTGGGTTACCGTGTCACGATTGCCAATCCATTCTTACAAATGGGTTTTTCACCTCAAATTGATATTAAAAAAATTGAAAATGATGCCTCATCACTCATGGTGGCATGCGGTCTAGCATTGAGGAGTTTTGATTAATGGCAAAAATTAACTTGCTCCCTTGGCGTGATGAGCTAAGAGAGAAACGAAAAAAAGAATTTATTGCACTTTGTATTGGGGCTTTTTTAATTGGGGTAATTGGGGTTGGTTTAACATGGTTGTACTTTGATCACAAATTAAAAGATCAAGAACAAGCGAACCAATTGATTATCAGTCATAACCAAAATTTAGATGTTCAATTAAAGTCTTTGGACGGTTTGCAAGAACAGCGTAATGCCATTATTGAACGCATGAAGTTGATTCAAGGCTTACAAGGTCAACGTCCAATCGCAGTACATCTTGTAGATGAATTGGTTCGTGTGACACCTGCCAATATGTACATCACAAAATTTGAGCGTAATGGCGACAAATTTATGATCGAAGGGCGTGCGGAAAGTCCAAATACTGTTGCAGATTTACTGCGTAATTTGGAAGCATCGCCTTGGTATCGTAATGCCTTCATGAGCTCATTCCTTGTGGCTGAAGAGAAAAAAGACAAAGCGCCAACGTCAGTGGTTCCTCGCGTAGAAGAATCTTATGGTGCATTTACTGTGACTGCTGATTTGGAGCAAATTGCGCAGCCGACCATTAATGATCCAGCAGCAAATGCAGGACAGTCAGCTTCATCGGCGCAAACATCTGACGCACAAACTGCAGCAACACCAACTCCGGAGGCTGCAAAATGAGTCGTGATGAATTTGAACAATTGAATCAAGATGCTGTTGTCATTCCGAAAAAGAAAATGACTTTTGATAAGTTTGTACAGCAGTTCAATACGCTAGATCCAAACAATTATGGTAGTTGGCCAATTTCAGTCAAAATTACCTGCTGGATTTTTATCATTATCCTTGTGGCAATTTTGGGCTATTTCTTGGCGATTAAAGGCAAAATTGAAGCCATTTCAAGTGCCAATGCACAAGAACAAAATTTGTTGAATGAGTTTCGTGAAAAAGATTCAAAACTACGTAATTTGCAACAATATCAATTGCAGTTGCAGGATATGGAAGCACGTTTTAATCAACAATTAGAACAATTGCCGAAAGAAACTGAAATTCCAGGTTTGGTTGAAGATATCAACTTAACAGGCGTGAATTCTGGACTGAAATTTAAAATTATTCGTCTTGAACCTGAAGTGAAGCAAGAGTTCTTTACGGAACAGCCAATTCATATCGAAGCAACGGGTGATTACCATGCCTTTGGTTCATTTGTTAGTGGCATTGCCGGGCTTTCACGGATTGTGACTTTGCATAATTTAACGATTACAGCAACTGAAAATAAAGAAAAGAACTCAGATATTCCAAAAATTGATTATGTAATTTCTGCGAAAACATATCGTTACGAAGGAAATACTGAAAGTGCTGCGAAAGCTGCAGATTCAGCAAGTACACAGGAGGCTCCAAAATGAAAATGAATAAATTGGCACTTTCTGTGATGGTTGGATTTGTATTAGCAGGTTGTGAATCACGTATTGATGTGGTCAATCAAGAGATGGCAAATATACGCAATCAAGCGCCACTAGCGATTGAACCTGCGCCAGATTTTGTACCTGTCGAGACTTTTAATTATGCAGCGCATTCATTAAAAAGTCCGTTCTTGCCAAGTTCCTTGGCAGCAGAACTTAAAATCATGGCGGGTAAGCGTGTTTATCCAAACTTGAGCCGTCAGCCTCAACCTTTGGAGAGTTATGCACTCGAAACCCTGAATATGAAGGGTAGTATGCGTAACCAATCTGGGCAAATATTAGCCTTGATTCAGACACCTGATGGTGAAGTTGAACGTATTCAACGTGGAAGTTATATGGGGCTCAATCATGGTCGAGTGGTAAATATTACCCCGACTCAAATTGATTTGATTGAGATTATTCCGGATGGGCGAGAAGGATATGTAGAGCGTCCTAGAAGTCTCATATTAATTGGACCAGCACCTTAAGCTTAAAGGAATAAAAATGAAGAATAGTGTACAAGATTTTATTTTTGGGGATGGCAATACAATGAATCATGTGTTTCGTCAGTTTTCGATGGGGGCTGTTGCAATGGCGATGATGCAAGTTGCCAATGCTCAGGTGAGTGTAACCAATGTGGTACCAATGCAAATTCCAGGTCAAGGGACTGAAATTCGCGTGATGTTTAATGGCTTGCCGCCGCAACCACAAGCTTATCAACTCGATCAACCATCACGACTGGTTTTAGACTTTGATAAAGCACAGCAAAATTTAAAACAAAGTTCAATTCCTGTGGCAACGGCTGAAGCGAGCACTGTGGATGTGAGTTCGGATGCACAACGTGCGCGCTTAACTGTGAATTTAGCCAATGCGGGTGCTTTTACCACGCGTGTTGAAGGTAATACCTTTATTTTAAAAATCAACTCTGCACAAGCTACTAGTTATGTACAGCCTGTAGCACAACGTCAGCAACAGGGCATCTCAAATATTGGTTTCCACCGTGGTTCTAATGGTGAAGGTCAAGTTGTTGTTGATTTACTGGGTGGAAATACTCCCGTTGATGTTCAACAGCAAGGCAGTAAAGTGGTGATCCGTACTTTAGGCAATAAAGTACCTGCACATTTGACGCGCCGTTTAAATGTCAATGATTTTGCAACACCTGTTGCAACGGTGGATGCACATAATGATGGCGGTAATGGGGTGATTACCATTCAGTCGACGGGCAGCTATGAATATATGGCGTACCAAACTGATAATAAATTAACGGTAAGTTTGAAACGTCCGGAAGATAAGAATCCATTACGTCCTAAAGCTGCCAATCATTATACCGGTAAGAAGATTTCATTAGACTTCCAAGATATTGAAGTACGCCGTGTGCTACAACTTTTGGCTGATTTCACTGAAATCAATATGGTTGCTGCTGATACAGTACAAGGGAATATTACACTTCGTTTGAAAGATGTGCCTTGGGATCAGGCTTTAGATATCGTATTGAAAACCAAGAATTTGGACAAACGTCGTAATGGTAATGTGATTTGGATTGCGCCTGTTTCTGAGTTGATTAAAGCGGAAGAAGAAGAAGCGAAAGCCTTACGTCAAAGTATGAAGTTGGCACCCATTCAAACAGAATATCTTACTTTAAGTTATGCTAAGGCAGCTGATATTGAGAAACTGATTACCCAGTCTAAAACAGCAGGCAACACTGGATCGTCTAATAGTAATAATGCTGATGATGATCGGGGTAATTTGTTAAGTCCACGCGGAACGATTTCTGCAGATACGCGTACAAATACACTGATTATTAATGATACCGCGCAAAACATTGATCAGATTCGTAAGATGGTGGATTTGCTTGATGTATCAGTCAAGCAGGTCATGGTCGAAGCACGTATTGTAAAAGCTTCTACCGACTTTACCAAAGAAATGGGTGTGAAATGGGGTCTCTTGTCTCAAGGGATTAACCAAAATGACCATTTATTGGTGGGTGGTAGTGATACTACGCTTTGGGACTTAAAAACACCGGATGATGATGGTAAATATACCATTCAACGTCCAAGTAACTTAAACGTGGACTTAGGTGTGACTACTGCAGGTGCCAGTCGAATTGCGTTCGGCTTAATTAGTCTTTCTGATTTTATGTTGGATTTAGAGCTTTCTGCTTTACAAGCGGATGGTTATGGTGAAGTCATTTCTACACCTAAGGTACTGACAGCGGATAAACAACCTGCCAAAGTTGCATCAGGTCAAGAAATTCCGTATCAAACCACAACGGGTACAGGTTCAAATGCAACTTCTTCTACCGAGTTTAAAGAAGCTTTATTAAGTTTGGATGTCACGCCTAGCATTACTCCAGATGGTAAAGTGCAAATGAAGCTGAATATCAAGAGCGACTCACCAGCAGGATATGCACAAAATGGTGAAATTATCCTGAATAAAAATGAAATTAATACCGATGTCTTAGTCAACAATGGTGAAACTGTTGTGCTCGGCGGTATTTTTAATCAGGAAACACAAAGTAAGCAAATTAAAGTACCGTTCTTAGGTGATATTCCTTATGTAGGTCGCTTATTCCGTAAAGATTTGAAAAGCGATGCAAAAAATGAGTTACTGATTTTTGTTACTCCGCGAATTGTTAATGACAGTGTTACCAGAAATCATTAATATATTTTCAATTTAACAAAAGAAATAGGTGACTCCTTGCCAAGCAAAGAGTTTGAAACCCTACCAAATATCTATTTGGTAGGGCCGATGGGGGCAGGAAAAACAACCGTAGGGCGACATTTAGCAGAATTGTTAGGACGTGAATTTCTAGACAGTGATCATGAAATTGAACGTAAAACAGGTGCGACCATTCCTTGGATTTTTGAAAAGGAAGGGGAAAAAGGCTTTAGAAGTCGTGAAACGAATGTCATTGATGAGTTAACTGCAAAGAAACAACTGGTCTTGGCGACTGGCGGTGGTGCTGTGACTCAGCCCCCAAATCGTGAATTTTTAAAACAACGTGGTATTGTTGTTTATCTATATACTCCGGTGGAAATTCAGTTACAACGAACCTACCGCGACAAAAATCGCCCACTTCTTCAAGTGGAAAATCCAGAGCAAAAGCTACGAGATTTATTGGCTGCCCGTGATCCGCTTTATCGTGAAGTCGCGCACTATATTATTGAAACCAATCAAGGTGCCGCGAGAGATCTTGCGCAAAAAATTTTTAATTTAATTGTTTCACAAAATATATCTCGTTAGAAAAGGTTAAATTCATGCAAACCTTACATGTTGAACTCGGTGATCGTCGCTACCCTATTTTTATTGGGAGTGACCTTAATCCACAAACTTTACTTGAGCCTTATATTCAGGGTAAACAAGTGATGATTGTCTCTAATACCACTGTTGCCCCGCTCTATTTAAAACGTTATGTAGAAGCAATTGAGGCATTAGGGAAAACTGTTGCGACATGTATTTTGCCTGATGGTGAAAAGTATAAAAATTTAGAGCATTTGAATTTAATTTTTGATGCCTTGCTCGAAGCAGGCTTTAACCGCGATTGTACGGTTTTAGCATTGGGTGGGGGTGTCATTGGGGATATGACCGGTTTTGCTTCTGCATGCTATCAACGTGGTGTGTATTTTATTCAAGTGCCGACGACTTTGCTTTCTCAAGTGGATTCAAGTGTCGGTGGAAAAACTGGGATAAACCATCCACTGGGTAAAAACATGATTGGCGCTTTCCAGCAACCCCAAGTGGTCCTTGCGGATATGGCGCAATTAAAAACTTTGCCGGCGCGTGAACTTTCTGCAGGTTTGGCCGAAGTGATCAAATATGCATTGTTGGGTGATGTTGAATTCTTGGCTTGGCTTGAGCAACATATGGATGCTTTGGTTGCAGGTGATGCAACTTTGTTGGCTGAAGCGGTTTATCGTTCATGTGCTCATAAAGCACGTATTGTGGCCAATGACGAAAAAGAACAAGGCGAACGTGCCTTATTAAACCTGGGTCATACCTTTGGTCATGCGATTGAATCGTACTTGGGATATGGTGAATGGTTGCATGGTGAAGCTGTTGCAACAGGAATGGTAATGGCTGCAGATTTGTCCCATCGTATGGGCTGGATCACTGCTGAAGATTTAGAACGTACAAAAATAATCATTTTACGTGCACAATTACCGATAGTTTGCCCTAAAATTCCGCTAGAGGAATTTTTGTCGTATATGTCCCATGATAAAAAAGTATTGAATGGGCAATTACGACTTATTTTACTGAAATCATTAGGTCAGGCCATCATCACCAAAGAGTTTGATGTTGAGTTAATGAAACAGGCAATTTTGGCAAATCAGGCAGAGTAGGTACATCATGGCAGCGCGGCAGTCTCAATGGCAAAAAGTTCATCACTACGCATGGCTGGTGGGTGGAGCTGTGTGTCTGTTCGCTGCATTGGTTTTCTGGGCGATTACAGATACCAAAGAATTGGTTGAAGTTGAAAAGCAAGCTGAAACCGAAGTGGATTTGCAAATTCAGCCAGAGAAAGTGGCAGCAATGTCTCATCTTGGTGCATTAAATGAAGAAGTACGTCCACTTGATATGACGACCCGTGTGGTTGCTACAGCTCAACATGAGCCAGAATTTCGCGGCACTAAATTTATTAATGACTCTGCCAAGCTTTATGGTGTTGAATTATTTCGGGTTTCTGAAGAAGATATTTTAAAAAGCTTCTTACGCAAGCAGCCTGAGCGTCATAAATTTATTTATCTACGTCTTTCTGGTGAAGACCATCCTGAGCAATACGTCATTTTAACAGGACCATATTCGTCGCAAAATGATGCCAAAGCTGCAATGTCGAGCCTCAACATCGCTTTGCCTGCTTCAATCAAACCTGAGGTTGTTGAATTTAAACAATATCAAGCATATGTGAATGACTTAGGCACGGAAGAAATGTCGTCGAGTCAAAAGTTATATGCTGTTAAATTAAAATCTGTACCTTTACCGAAAATTGATGAAGCTCAAATCGCCGCACGAAAAGCAGCGGCTGCAACGACGGTAACAACACCAACTAATGCAACGACAAGTACTACGGTGACACGTCGAGATGCTGAAGGAAATGTGATTGATGTGCAAAAATCACAAAGTAGTGTAGATGCACCACGTCCAAAACCTGCACCGGTAGAGCAAGAAGTAACCGATCCATTTAATTAGTTCTAAAATAGCGCAAGACCTCTTGGGAAAAGCCTAAACTGCACAGAAAAAGTGCATAAAATAAAAAAAGAACAATTTGAATTATTTGTTATAACTAAAAAGTGCTTGTAATCAGCCATCTTAGGGTAAAGTGTATCAAGTTGGCATAAAAATTGCTTAATTGGTGCGTAAATTGAACTTTTCTCCCTGTTTTGGCGCGAAAATGATTCGATAAAAGTGCGAAGTCATTAATCCAGTCGTTATCCCTGATCTGAACTGCAAAAGCAGAAAATTTGACTTTTTATTCATGCATCAAAGGTGAATTCGGTTTATCTTAAGGGTGTGAATAAGAAATAATTTTGCTCGACAGAACAATTCATGTGAGTAAGTTAAGACGAATCGCAACAAGAAATTAGTTTGTTAAGTGCTCGAAAGAGCTGTAAAGAAAAGAAGGGTACGCTATGCACATGCCATCGCCTAATACTGTAGCTCCCGCTCAAGGTTTATACCAACCGGATGAGTTTAAAGATAACTGTGGTTTCGGTTTAATCGCCCATATGCAGGGTGATGCAAGCCATGATCTCGTCAAAACCGCAATGCATAGTTTAAGTTGTATGACCCACCGTGGTGGTATTGCCGCAGATGGCAAAACCGGTGACGGCTGTGGTCTACTCCTTGCTATGCCAAAAGAATTTTTCCGTGAAGAAGCGAAAAAACTCAGTGACATTACATTGAGTGAAATCTTTGCTGTGGGTACGGTATTTCTAAATCTAGACCCTGCATTAGCCGCACATGCAAAACAAATTTTAACCAAAGAAATCGAAGACGAAGGCTGTAAAGTCATCGCTTGGCGTGTTATTCCAACAAATAATGACGCTTTAGGTTCAATTGCTATGCAGTCATTGCCTGGCTTTGAACAAATTATTGTGAATTGCCCAATGGGTGTAACTGAGGTTGAATTTAACCGTAAGTTATTAATGGCGCGTCGTCGCGCTGAAGAAGCGTTAACTGCAGATCCGTATTTCTATGTAACAACTTTGTGTTCAACTGTGATCAGCTATAAAGGTTTGATGATGCCTGCATATATTGCAGACTTTTATACAGACTTAGCTGATGAACGCTTAGCCTCTCATATTGTGGTTTTCCACCAACGTTTCTCAACCAACACTTTACCGCGTTGGCCTTTGGCACAGCCATTCCGTTATTTGGCACATAATGGTGAAATCAATACCATTACCGCAAACCGTAACTGGGCAATGGCGCGTACGCCTAAATTTGAAAACCCGCTCTTGCCGGGCATTACAGAGTTGAATCCAATTGTGAACCGTACAGGTTCGGATTCATCAAGTATGGATAACATGCTTGAGCTCCTAGTCGGTGGTGGTATGGACTTGTTCCGTGCACTGCGTATGCTCGTTCCACCTGCTTGGCAAAACGTTGAAACTTTAGATGCAGATTTACGTGCGTTCTATGAGTTTAACTCGAAGCACATGGAAGCATGGGATGGTCCAGCAGGCTTGGTAATTCAAGATGGTCGTCATGCGATTTGTATGCTTGATCGTAATGGTTTGCGTCCAGCGCGTTGGGTGATTACTAAAAATGGTTACATCACGCTTGCATCTGAAATTGGTGTATGGGGTTATGAACCAGAAGATGTGATCTCTAAAGGTCGTGTAGGTCCGGGTCAAATCTTAGTGATTGATACGCATACGGGCAAAATGCTCGATACCAAAGATGTGAGCAATCACCTCAAACGCATGCGCCCATACCGTCAATGGTTACGTGAAAACTCAGTTCGTATTCAGGGTAGCCCAGAGCTTGAAGAATATTTATGTGAGCAAGGCTTAAAAGGCGATGACCTAAAAGCGGCACAAAAAATGTTCTTGGTGACTTTTGAAGAGCGTGACCAATTGCTTCGTCCAATCGCAGAAAGCGGTCAAGAAGCAGTAGGTTCAATGGGTGATGATACGCCAATGGCAGTATTGTCTCGTCAAGTTCGTCACGTCTCTGATTATTTCCGTCAACAGTTCGCTCAGGTTACGAATCCGCCAATCGATCCATTACGTGAATCAATTGTGATGTCGCTTGAAACATGTTTAGGACGCGAGCAAAACGTATTTGAACAAAGTCCAGAGCATGCAGATCGCTTGATTATTTCAAGCCCAGTTCTATCCAATTCAAAAATGCATCAAATCCGTACGATTGGTCGTACTGGCTATGAAATTGCAGATATTGATTTGAACTATGCAGAAGATGAAGGCTTAGAAGCTGCAATTGCACGTATCTGTGAAGAAGCAGCGACGGCGATTCGCGCAGGCAAAACTTTGTTGGTTTTAACGGATCGTAAAATCCGCCAAGGCTTCTTGCCAGCCAATGCTTTGATGGCAACAGGCGCAGTGCATCATCACTTGATTAATGCTGGTCTACGTACAGATGCTAACATTATTGTTGAAACAGCTTTGGCACGTGATGCTCACCAATTTGCCGTGATCTTAGGTTTTGGTGCGACAGCAATTTATCCATACTTAGCTTATGACGTGATTAATGATTTGATCGCGAAAGGTGAGTTATTGGGTGACCCAATTCATGCACAAGCAAACTTCCGTAAAGGCATTGAGAAAGGCTTACTCAAAGTACTTTCTAAAATGGGTATTTCAACCGTTGCCTCTTACCGTGGTGGTCAACTATTTGAAGCCGTTGGTTTGTCGGATGAAGTGGTTGCGAAGTGCTTTACGGGTGTACCAAGTCGTATTAAAGGTGCAACATTTGTAGACCTTGAAAATGATTTGAAAAAATTGGCAGATTTAGCGTGGAAATCACGTAAGCCAATCGAACAAGGTGGTATGTTGAAGTTTGTCTTTGACAAGGAATACCATGCATTTAACCCAGACGTGATTAATGCTTTACACAAAGCAGTACGTTCGGGCAACTATGCAGACTTTAAAGAATATGCTGAGTTAGTGAATCACCGTCCAATCGCAACGATTCGTGATTTATTCAAACTCAAAACTGACAATTCAATTGCATTGGATCAAGTTGAATCAGTAGAAGCTATTTTACCTCGTTTCGATTCAGCAGGGATGTCTTTGGGTGCTTTATCACCTGAAGCACATGAAGCGATTGCAATTGCGATGAATACGATCGGTGGCCGTTCTAACTCTGGTGAGGGCGGTGAAGATCCAGCGCGTTATGGCACAATCCGTAACTCGAAAATCAAACAAATTGCATCAGGCCGTTTTGGTGTCACTCCTGCGTATTTAACTTCTGCAGAAGTGCTTCAAATTAAAGTGGCTCAAGGTGCAAAACCAGGTGAAGGTGGTCAGTTGCCGGGTGGTAAAGTGAACGGCTTAATTGCACGTTTACGTTACTCTGTACCGGGTGTAACGCTGATTTCGCCTCCGCCGCATCACGACATTTACTCAATTGAAGATTTATCACAGTTAATCTTTGACTTAAAACAAGTTAACCCACAGGCGATGGTGTCAGTTAAGCTTGTTTCTGAGCCGGGTGTTGGTACGATTGCGGCCGGTGTAGCAAAAGCGTATGCCGATTTCATTACCATTTCTGGTTATGACGGTGGTACAGCGGCTTCTCCACTTTCTTCAATTCACCACGCAGGCTCTCCTTGGGAGCTTGGTCTAAGCGAGGCACATCAAGCACTTCGTGTGAATGACCTACGTGGTAAAGTCCGTGTTCAAACTGATGGTGGCTTGAAAACAGGTCTAGACGTTGTGAAAGCAGCGATTCTTGGGGCTGAAAGTTTCGGTTTTGGTTCTACACCAATGATCGCTTTGGGTTGTAAATACCTACGTATTTGTCACTTAAATAACTGTGCAACGGGTGTTGCAACACAGCAAGATCATTTACGTCAGGAACACTATATTGGTGAACCTGAAATGTTGATCAATTTCTTCCACTTTATTGCAGAAGAAACGCGTGAATGGTTAGCAGCATTAGGTGTGGCAAGTCTAAAAGACTTGATCGGTCGTACAGATTTATTAGAAGCATTACCTGGCGAAACTGAAAAGCATGCACATCTAGATTTAAGCAAATTACTTGAATCACACCCAGCAGCTGAAGGTAAAGCACAGTACTGTCAAGTTGAAGGCAATGCGCCATTTGACAAAGGCTTGCTTGCAGAGAAAATGGTGGCAGAAATGCTTCCAGCGATTGAAGCGGGTACAACGGGTGAATATAGCTTCACGATTGGTAACTGCGACCGTTCAATTGGCGCACGTATCTCGGGTGAAATTGCAAAACGCTATGGTAACTTGAGTATGGAAGCACACCCAGTTAAAGTGAATTTAACGGGTACTGCGGGTCAGTCTTTAGGTGTGTGGAACGCGGGTGGTTTGCATATTAGCCTTGAGGGTGATGCAAATGACTACGTGGGTAAAGGTATGGCGGGTGGTCGTATCTCAATTTTCCCACCAAAAGGTTCACCATTCCAAACGCAAAATACGGCAATTATTGGTAACACATGTTTGTACGGTGCGACTGGCGGTAAACTCTTTGCTGCAGGTACTGCGGGTGAGCGTTTTGCGGTACGAAACTCAGGCGCATTTGCGGTGATTGAAGGTGCAGGCGACCATTGCTGTGAATACATGACTGGCGGTATTGTGACTGTACTGGGTAAAGTAGGTCATAACTTCGGTGCTGGTATGACAGGTGGTTTTGCTTATGTACTTGATTTGGATAATGACTTCGTTGATCATTACAACCACGAACTGATTGAGTTGAACCGTATTTCTACAGAAGCGATGGAAGAGCATCAAGAATTCTTACTTCGTATCTTAGATCAACACATTAAAGAAACAGGTAGTGCTTGGGCGTATAAGATCCGCCATGAGTTTGACTTCTATAGCCGTAAATTCTGGCTTGTGAAACCAAAAGCTGCAAACTTGCAGACTTTGTTAAAAACAACTCAAGCTGATCCACAATAATTCCACTACTGCAGAGATATAGGCAGATGCAGTGCTGACTTGGAATCAGTCTGCATCTACCCACGGAGAGAGACATGGCAGAGCGCCTAAATAATGACTTTCAATTCCTGGATGTACCACGCCAAGATCCAGAGAAAAAAGATATTGATGTCCGCAAAGCAGAGTTTGTGGAAATTTATAAACCGTTCACTGCGGAAGTGGCTGCCAATCAAACACATCGCTGTTTAGGTTGTGGTAACCCTTACTGTGAATGGAAATGTCCAGTACATAACTACATTCCAAACTGGTTGAAGTTGATTGCAGAAGGTCGTATTTTCCAAGCGGCTGAACTGTGCCATCAAACCAATACTTTGCCTGAAGTTTGTGGTCGAGTATGTCCACAAGACCGTTTATGTGAAGGTGCATGTACACTGAATGATGGTTTTGGTGCTGTGACTATTGGTAATGCTGAAAAGTATATCAATGACACCGCATTTGCTTTAGGCTGGCGACCAGATATGTCATCTGTGACATGGACGGACAAAAAAGTTGCGATTATTGGTGCAGGCCCTGCAGGTTTAGGTTGTGCAGATATTTTGGTACGTAATGGCGTAAAACCCGTTGTATTTGATAAGCGTCCTGAAATTGGTGGCTTACTGACTTTTGGTATTCCAGAATTTAAAATGGAAAAAGATGTGATGAAACGTCGCCGTGAAATTTTCACAGGCATGGGCGTTGAATTCCGCTTAAATACTGAGATTGGCACAGACGTGACCATTGATCAGCTACTTGCAGACTACGATGCTGTGTTTATGGGTATGGGAACATACACCTACATGAAAGGTGGTTTTGCGGGTGAAGATTTAGACGGCGTTGTTGATGCGTTGGACTTCTTGATCGCCAATGTCAACCGTACTCAAGGCTGGGAAAAAGACCCATCTGAATACATCAGTGTAGAAGGTAAAAAGGTCATTGTACTGGGTGGTGGTGACACTGCGATGGACTGTAACCGTACTTCTATTCGTCAAGGTGCTGAGTCTGTAACATGTGCATATCGTCGTGACGAAGAAAACATGCCAGGTTCGCGTCGTGAAGTAAAAAACGCGAAAGAAGAAGGCGTTGAATTTAAATTCAACCGTCAACCGATCGAAATCGTCGGTGAAAATGGCAAAGTGACTGGCGTTAAAGTGGTAACGACTCAGTTGGGTGAGCCAGATAGCCGTGGTCGTCGTAGTCCTGAACCAATTCCAGGCTCTGAAGAAGTTCTTCCTGCTGATGCGGTACTTCTTGCCTTTGGTTTCCGTACTTCTCCGGCAGATTGGTTTGCAGGTGTGAACATTAATTTGGATGGTTCTGGTCGTGTAGTGGCAGCAGAACAGCAAGAATTTAAATTCCAAACGTCAAATCCAAAAATCTTCGCCGGTGGCGATATGGTTCGTGGTTCTGACTTGGTGGTTACTGCAATTGCAGAAGGTCGTCAGGCTGCGGAAGGCATCTTAGATTACCTTGATGTTTAATTGAGCCTATATCGTTTTAAAACCCGCCTCGGCGGGTTTTTTATTGGGCTGACTGCCTAAAATGATACGTATGTGGTCTATTCGGATAAATCCATCTTCAGATTGTAAAACAAGACTGAAAATTGAACAATTTTGCAAATGGGCTAAGCTTTTTTGCCATGTGTGCATGGCTTTATGATGCTCATACTGGATTCTTGAATTCTAAATTAGAGATGTTCAAAATGACTGCAGTGACGACACAAAAATCATATCAAAATCGTCCCAAAGCCATTGGTATTACTGTACGTAAATTACAGTTTAATCCTAAGGCTATTCGCCGGCACTATTTTGCCAATTCACCTGTGATGTCACATTTATTGACCGCACTGTCTTCAACATTTCCAATTGGTGAGCAATTTTTTGTACATAGTGTACGTAATGTGCGAAATCAGGTGACGGATGAAAAATTGCAGGCGCAAATCGCTGCATTTATTGGTCAGGAGGCGATGCATTCTAAGGCGCATGCCGAATTTAATGATGCTTGGCGTTCAGACGATTATAACTTAGATCGTTTTCAAGCATGGTTAGCGCGCAAAGATAGCTATGTGAAAAACTTACATCCTAAAATTCAATTAGCAATTACCTGTGCCTTTGAGCATTTTACCGCGCTATTGGGGGGCTATATTCTGCGTCATCCAGAGGTGTTAAGTACTTTAGATTCAGATGCTGTAAAGCTCTGGGTTTGGCATGCGATAGAAGAGATTGAACACCGCTCAGTGGCATTTGATGTTTATCAGCATGTTTATGGTGATGACAAGATCCGCCGTATGATTATGCGTAGTGTGACTACAGGTTTTACCAGTTTAACTTTTTATTCTGCCACTAAGCTGTTTATGCAAGACCGTAAAAAGAGTTTGCCTAAAGTAGGCGGTAATATTTTTGGCACGTATTTGCTGGGTAAAATGTTTATACAGTTAATTCCAGAATATTTATCTTATTACAAACAGAACTTTCATCCTTCTGAAATTGATTACACGGACATTGTGCAGTATTGGAAACAGCAACTTGCAGATGAATACCATGTGGAAAGCTTTCAAACGGAGCAGACGCTTATAGGATATAGTTGAATGATGATGAAAGGCCCAAGAATTGGGCTTTTTTTATGTGTTTTCACTTTGTTAAAGAAATGCAACAAAACCAAAAGAAAATAGCGCTAGAATAAATTTATTTAAACAAATACAAATAAATACTCGAGGTTAATTGGGATGAATTTAATAAAAAATAGTATGTTGGCGCTGGCTTTGGCAGGTAGTTTAAGCTTAACAGGCTGTGGCTATAACACTTTGCAAGTGAAGGATGAGGCAGTCAATGCATCGTGGTCTGAGGTACAAAACCAATATCAACGTCGTGCAGATTTAGTGCCTAACTTGGTCAATGTTGTGAAGGGTTATGCAAAACATGAAGAACAAGTACTGACTGAAGTGACGCAGGCTCGTTCAAATGTTGCCGGTTTAAAAGTAGATAAAGAAGTACTTGAAAATCCTGAACTATTTAAAAAATATCAAGAAGCACAATCGCAAATGACCAGTGCGTTATCACGTTTGATTGCAGTTTCAGAAAATTATCCAGATTTAAAAGCCAATGAACAATTTAAAGATCTACAAGTGCAATTAGAAGGTACAGAAAACCGTATTGCAGTTGCGCGTAATCGTTATATTTCAACTGTTCAGGACTATAACGGCTATGTTCGCCAATTTCCTCAAGCAATGACTGCAAAAGTGATTGGAATGAAAACAAAACCAAACTTTAGTGCTGAGCAAAGTGCTCAATCTGCACCTAAAGTGACTTTTGATTAAATTGTTGCGCTAAAGCCTGTAAGGAATGCTGATGTCTAAACGTTTGCACAACTCTAAAGCTTACTTGGGGGTGTATTTCGCTCTGTGCTTAAGTCTATTGAGTCTGAGTAGTCATAGCTGGAGTGAGACTGCTGTTGCTCAAGATGAGGCTGTGAATGAAATCGCAGTAGCCTCAAAGATCATAAAAGAGCAACAATCGGCGACAAAGACGAGTCAACCAACAGCAACGGCATCAGCTGACGCAGTAACACAGCCTGCACCTAATATTGCCAATGATATGGCGGAAGGCCAAAGTGAACGAGCTTTACCCACACTAAACACACCGATTGTGGATCAAGCAGGCTTATTAAGTGCAGCGGAAAATCAGGCCATTAGCCAGAAAGTCCTACAACTACATAAAACTGCCAAAGCACAGGTTGGTATTGTTATTGTACCGACCACGGGACAAGAAGACATTTTCTCTTATGCCATGCGAGTTGCAGATCAGTGGAAGCTTGGAACAGCCAAACAAGACAATGGTCTGTTAATGGCGATTGCTGTGAATGATCATCGTATACAAATATTGTCGGGTTATGGATTAGAAGGTGTGTTACCAGATGTGGTATTGAGTCGAATTATTCGGAATAACATCACACCCTATTTCAAGCAAAATCAGTATGCTCAAGGGATTCAAGCAGGGTTAAATGAGATTGAAAAAGTCCTGAATATGGACCCAGAAGTGGCAGCTCAAGCCGCTCAAACTTTAAAAGAGCAACAGGAGCAGGCTTTACATGAGCAACAAGCCAAAGAAAAAACCATGATGACTGCTTTGTTTATTTTAATTGCAGGCATTATTGGCTCGTATATTGTAGGTAATCGATTGAGTGCAGCAACAGCAGCTGTCGCAGGTACGGTTGCTGGGCTAGTGAATGGTGCAGGTTTAATTACTAGCTTGCTTATTGGTGGTGGTATTTTCTTTTTATTAATTACGGCTTTGGCACAAGTGATCTTTCAAGCCTTCCTCTCAGGTGGTGGGCGAGGCGGCGGTGGCTCTGGTGGCGGCTTTGGCGGTGGAGGTTACCGTGGAGGCGGAGGTGGTTTTGGTGGAGGAGGTGCTTCAGGCTCATGGTAACAACATCTGAAACAACAAAAATTTTAACGCAACCTAAAATTCAAGATTTGCACCAGCCAAGCTTCAAACGTTGGCTTAAGCATTTTTGCTTTTTACCTGCGACAAAACGCTATTTTGATCAACAAGATCAGCATGCGATTGCACAAGCTGTGACGCGTGCAGAGCAGGGGCATGTAGGGGAAATACAAGTCGTTATTGAGGGGCATATTCCTGCACATCAAGCCTATTCACAAAATACCTATGCACGGGCACAGCAATTATTTGCAGAATTAGGCGTATGGGATACTGAGCATAATAGTGGTGTGTTGTTATATCTCAATTTATGTGAACGTAGTGTCGAGATTGTGATTGATCGAGGCATTAAAAACTTAACTGAACAAAAAGTTTGGCAAGATATTTGTGAATCCATGCTGGTTGCATTAAAGCAAGGGAATTATCGCGATTCTGTGGTGAATGGGGTGATGGAAATAGGGGATGTGCTTGGAAAATTTTATGAGGAAGTGGGAATAGACGAAAAAAACGAAATTTCGGATTTGCCAGTGATCTTGTAGGCATGAAATATGAGTAAGATGGTGACATTAATTGTCACTTTTAAACACAAAAAGAGACAAAGTTTTCACAAAAAAATAAATATTTTTTTAAAATGCTGTTTTTTTGAGTTTTTTTATTATAATCATTCTTGGCACACTTAGTGCTAACAATAAATTAGCTTTAAAAGCTTAATAATTAAATTATACATTTGTGGAGAATGTTATGAACGCTCAAAAAGGTTTTACCCTTATTGAATTAATGATCGTTGTTGCAATTATTGGTATTCTTGCTGCAATTGCGATTCCGCAATACCAAAATTATATCGCTAAATCTCAAGTAAGCCGTGCTGTTGCAGAATTGGGTGCAATTAAAACTGCTTTTGAAGATTGTTTAAACAATGGCAAAACTGCAGCTAGTGCTTGTGATTTAGGTTATACAGGCTCTTCAATTATGAGCTTAACTGCTCCTGCAACAACAACGGCTGGCACCCCACCAACAGCAGCTGTTACGAACACTGATATATTGACCTCTACTGGTACTATTGCTGGTACATTTGCCGGTTCAGCTTCTTCAGCGCTTACTGATGCTACAACAACTGTAACATGGACTCGTTCTACATTGGGTTCTTGGTCTTGTGCTACGACTGCAGCAGCTAAATACAAACCTTCTTCTTGCTCATAAGTTGTAAGCCATTTAGAAAAAGCTCTCCTTGTGAGGGCTTTTTTAATATAAATAATTTGAGGGTAATAAATTGAAAATTTCCAATCGTTTACGTTTTTTTTCAATACATTTTTCAGTATCTCTTTTATTCGCCCTTTTGATTTTGTATTTTATTTTCTTTATTTGGTATCCACAGCCCATTGCTGCTGATGAAGGTGTTGGCGTAATTGCTATAATGCTGATAGCAATTGATGTGATTGTTGGGCCTCTACTTGCATTTCTAGTTTATAAGGAAGGTAAGAAAAGCTTAAAAATGGATTTAGGGATTATTCTTATTTTACAAATTTTGGCGATGGGATATGGATTATTTAGTATTGTTTCCTCTAGGCCTGTATGGATTGTTCAGAATGGTGGTATTTTTCAGTTAGTTCGTGCAAATGCAATCTTACCAAAAGACCAAGTGCAAGCGAATAATAAATATAAGAAAAATGGCTGGCTGAGTCCTCAATGGGTAGCTGTAGATACAAATAATTCTAAATATGAATATTATGCTGAGCAAACACTTGTGCCTAATTTATATGCAGATTTAAGTGTTGCTAAGCCAAGAATTCAAAATTATGCTCAGGATTTAAAAAAATTATATGAGTTTAACCAAGCAAATGCTATTGCTATAGAGTTGAAAAAATTTCCAAAAGCCAATGCATGGATGCCTTTACGTACAACGGGTTCTGGTTTGGTTGTGTTGCTTGATCGTTCGAATGCAAAAGTTATTGGAATTGTAAACTTGAGGCCTTGGAAAGAAAGTTAAATATATGACGATAATTGTCAGATAATTTAATAAATTGATACTAATTGATTTAAAATATAAAAAGCATATAAAGAATATCTTCTTATATTTATGATTTTTATAAATAAAAATAATGGTATGAATTTTGAAAGCTTTTATTTTTGCAAAAGACTTTTACTATGAATAGAAACTTTGGTTTTACATTGATAGAAATGATGATTGTGGTTGCTATTGTTGGTGTGCTAGCTGCAATATCAATTCCTTTGTATCAGGGTTATGTAGCGAAATCCCAAATTACGACGGCTTTGGCTGAATTGAATGGGGCTAAAACTCAATATGAGCTGGTTTTAAGTGGGGCAACTGCATCGTCAACCACTGATTTTACAGTGGTGAATATGTTTTTTAGTGGCTCTCAATCTAATGTCTGTATATATGATGTTAATCCACCAGTGAGTGGTGTTGCAAATAAAGCACTCGTCTGTCAATTAAATCATGTTGCGACACCTATTGCTGGTGAGTTTGTATATTTAAATAGGGACTTAGCAGGAGCTTGGACTTGTTCAACATCACTGGGCATAGCAACAAAATTTAAACCGAGCGGTTGTAGTTAAATTTGATTGTTAAAATGGATAAAAAGCCCGCAACTGCGGGCTTTAAAATATCAAATCTGACTCTGAATATAATTTTCAACACCAACACTTTCAACTAAATCTAATTGTGTTGTTGTCCAATCCAACCATTCTTCTTCTTTCTCAAGAATTTCTTGGACTAAATCACGTGTTACATAATCCATGTGTGCTTCTGCTAAGGCAACAGCTTTTTGAATGGCTTCAATGTTTTCTTTTACTTTACGTACATCGCAGTTTAATACTTCAACTGTATGTTGGCCGATATAAAGTTTTCCTAAGTGTTGTAAGTTTGGCAAACCTTCTAGGAATAAAACACGCTCAATAATTTTGTCAGCATGCTTCATTTGGCGAATTGATTCTTTATATTCAGCTGAGCCAAGTTGCTCAATTCCCCAGTCATTAAACATACGAGAGTGTAGGAAAAACTGGTTGATTGCAGTCAAATGATGGTAGAGCACCTGATTTAACTGATTAATTACATCACGATTGCCTTTCATTGCATTTGCTCCATCAATGTTGCCAAAGTAAATCGACCTAGGCACTAAAAACTGTATTAAAAAATATATTAAACAAGATGGACTTAGATGGCGAGTACTTTATTGAACAGCAAATGAAAATCGCAATCAAATACACTAAAAAGCAGACAATAAAAACCCGCTTAGAGTCAGAAGCGGGGGAGGAGGAATGGTCTGAGACCATTGGTTTTATAATTATGATTGTTGATGAAACTTAAAAACTTGGTTTAAGCAGCAATTGCGATACGGGCTGCAATTTGCGCAACTTCATCACTGATGATCATACGGGCTTCAGGAGCACAGCGACCACAACAGGTGCCTAAATCGAGCATATCGCGAACTTCACGATAGCTTTCTGCGCCATTGGCAATTGCATCTTTAATGTCTTGATCAGTAATACCACGGCACAAACAAACGTACATGAAATCAAACCAAGTGAATAAATGGGATAAGTAATATTATTGATAATTATTATTGTTTGTCAATAAAAATCATTTAAAAATGCTTTTAAGGTGATTGAGTTTTTGAATAAAAAATGTCTTTTAAGTGGAAATCTGAGTAATACTCAGATTTCCATGTGAGTCTTTTTGTTCTTTTGGAATGTGATATTTAGTGAATGGCTTAAGCAATGTTTACTAACTTATTGATTAATAATCACCACACCATCCATTTCTACTAAAGCACCCTTTGGTAGGCTTGCTACACCGAGTGCTGCGCGTGCTGGGTAGGGTTGAGCAAAGTATTCGCCCATAATTTGGTTGACCAATTGGAAGTTAGAAAGGTCAGTGAGGAAAATATTCAGCTTAGCGATATCGGCTAACGTACCACCTGCAGCTTCACATACCGCTTTTAAGTTGTCGAATACACGGCGAATTTGAGCTTCAATGCCTTCTACCAGCTCCATGCTATATGGATCTAAGCCAATTTGACCTGATAAATACAAAGTGTCGCCCACTAAAATGGCTTGTGAGTAAGTACCAATTGCAGCGGGTGCATTTTCAGTATGGATTACCTGGCGGGACATCTATTTCTCCTATTATCATCACAGACACAACATATATAAAAATGCGGTGTCAGGTTAGCTGGCAACTTTCGCAGGCTCAGCAATGGCAACAGGTTGTGCCAAACGACTGATGCGTGGGAAGCCAAAATGCATTCTTAAATTACGGATAATTTCGGCAATTTGTTTACGGTTATGTACAACAATATTCACATAGGTTTTTTCTTCATGTGAGCGGACAGTTTCTACACCTATTTTTTCTTTACGGCATAGATAGATCAGTTCTGAAATTTGCTCATCATTTAACAGCATGTTTAAGCATAAATAGGCTGTAAAACTAATGTCTTCACTGTCTTCTGTAGTCCAGTGTAAAGGCATGATATTTTCAGGATGTAAATGCTGTTCATGCAATAAATTATGACAACGTGAACGGTGCACAATCAAACCACGACGTGATAAATGCCCTTGTATTGGATCACCTAAAACCGGGTTACAGCAGTGCGCATATTTAACGTCGACACCATCTGTGCCCAAGATCAAGCGTGCAGAATTTGAAGTCTGAATAGTATCTTGAGCATATAAATGATTGGCAACCAATTGAGGCAGTAAATCACCCACGGCAATCTGTTCAAACAATTGTTCTTTATCATTTAAATGACGCCAATTCAGCACATTTTCCCAATCGGCTAATGTTAAATCACTCACAGAACGGTTAAAGAGCTTTAATGCACGATTTAAAGCTTGCTGACCAACTAAGCGTTGTTCATCTTGGTCTTGGTCACGAAGGATATTTTGTAATGCACGACGGGCTTTTTGGGTGTTAATAAAGCTCAGCCAGTCAGGATTCGGTGTTGCAAGAACATCGGTGATGATTTCAACCACTTGACCACTCAATAATGGTGTTGAAAGGGGTTTGGTTTCACCATTAATTTTTGCACCAACGGCATGGTTGCCCAAAAATAAGCTTGCTGAATAAGCAAAATCAACCGCTGTGGCACCCTGAGGGAGTTCATGCAAATGACCGTGTGGGGTGTAAACCCAAATTTTTTCTTGATGTAGATAATCGAGTAATTCACTAAATGTGGTCTTGGCGCATGCACCATCGACTAACACATTTAAATTTTGCATGGAGGCTTGGATCGCTGAACGACAAGCTTGCGGTGCATTTTCACCGAGGACCACACCAAACCGCGCCGCTTTACGCATTAGCTCTGTTTGGATGGTCAGCGATAAAATGGTCTTTTCACCTTTTAAACGCATCATCAGTGACTGGTTGCCACCTGGGAGTGGGCGACGGATATGATCGGCGTAATTAAGGACTTTAAAGCTTTCTTTGAGGATGTCAGCAAGTCGGTCACAGTCTGCGATGCTTTGTAAAATAATTTCAAAGGCATGACTATGAGTGAGCTCTTGCAGATCGATATCGTTTTTTACGAAGTGGCGAAGTAATTCAATATTATTATTTTTCTTTTTAATTCGACCTGAAATATGGTGCTGTTCAAGTAGGGTAGTGAGGTTGTTTTCCCACTTGGTTTGGTATTCGCAGCGTTTCGGTTTAGTTTGCAATAACGCTTCTTGAACATTGTTATACATATCCAAATCTAGATTCTGATAACACAAATGTTCAAGGTTATCGGCCATTTCATTCATACCGACGAGGCGTGCCATAGGCACAAAAATTTCAAAGGTCTCTTGGGCAATACGAGCACGTTTGTCGGGGCGTAAAGCACCCAGTGTGGTCATATTGTGATATCGATCTGCCAGTTTAATAATAATGACACGTGGGTCTTGTAGGGTGGCTTGCAGAATTTTACGGAAGGATGCGGCTTTATTATATTCTTTATCGCTAGAATGGCTGAGTTTGGTGACGCCGTCGACGAGTTCAGCAACAGTCAGACCAAATTTTTCAGTAATATCTTGTTTAGTAAATTCGGTATCTTCGATGACATCATGCAGTAAAGCGGCCATTAACGTTTCCGCATCAAGACGCATATGCGCCAAAATACAGCTCACCGCAATTGGGTGGAGGATGTAGGGTTCGCCACTTTTACGTGTAATGCCATCATGAGCAATATCCGCATAGTCGCAAGCTTCAAGCACGCGTTCGACTTCACTTACTGAAAGGTAAGCGTCGATAATCACATCTAACTGTTGCTTGGCTTGGCTGACCATTGGGCCTGGCATAGAACACCCTTTTACTACTGATTTACAAATGAAACGGTTAATACTTTAATGAAATGCATATTGCATGACTTGTCAATTTTTTAGTTTAAAAAAATGAAAATCTTTTTTGCTTGCTTTGCACTTCTTAAGCTTATGTTATAACTGTTCTGAGTAAAATATTAAAGAGAATCCATAAAAAAAGCCTAGTTAAAAACTAGGCTTTTAAGGTCAGGTTTATCTTATTGGAAAGAAAAACCGTCTAAGTTTAGGTTATTTGCAGAAAGTGCAAGGTCTAAACTTGAAGTTTGGTAGTCTTGTTCACGTTGTTTCAAAATGTCTTTAGAAACGTGACCCGCTGCGATTTCACGAAGAGCAACAACGGTTGGTTTGTCATTGTCCCACTCAACAGTAGGTTCGATACCTTGACGTGCCAATTGACGCGCGCGTTTGCTTGCCACTAGTACAAGCTCAAAGCGGTTGTCTACATGGTCTAAACAATCTTCAACGGTTACGCGTGCCATAAGAATTCTCGTTTGAATATAAATTTTTAACAGACTGTGCAGTATAAGGTGCTTTGTCTATAGACTCAAGTTTTAATCACTGTTCCGTAGGGGTGATTAATTTCTCAATCAGTTTTTCATGGCGCATAGCTTGTTGTTTTAAAACAAGACGATTGGCAATAATAACGGACTCTAAGTCATGCAGTGCTTTATTAAAGTCATCATTAATAATGATATAGTCAAAATTAACGTATTGCTGCATATCTTCTACGGCACAGCTAAGACGATGTTCAATTACTTCGACAGAGTCTGTACCACGATTGGATAAACGTTGACGTAAATCGAACTGACTCGGAGGAAGAATAAAAATTTGTCTAGATTCAGGAAAAAGTTTACGAACCTGTTCAGCACCTTGCCAGTCAATTTCAAGTAAAACGTCATGACCTTTGGCCAATTGTTCTTTTACTGTGCGCTGTGCAGTACCGTAATAATTACCAAAAACCTCAGCATATTCAATGAAGCCACCTTCATTCACCAAAGATAGAAAGTCTTCTTTTTTAGCAAAATGGTAATGTACGCCGTCTAATTCGCCAGGACGCTGACCACGAGTGGTATGAGAAACAGAGACATGTAAATTGTTTACACGTTCAAGCAGGGCTTTAACGAGGGATGTTTTGCCCGTTCCCGAAGCAGCAGAAACGACAAACAAGAGACCCGACATGATATTTTTCCTGATATGATAAAATATCTTCTCTATTTTAGAGTAGACGCGCGCCAAACAAAATAGTCAGACGTCTATTGTTTACATTTATTTCAAGTGATACCCGTAAAATTGAGTGGGCATTGAGGATTCTATGGAAATTGTTTTAGCCAATCCACGCGGTTTCTGTGCAGGTGTTGATCGCGCCATCGCGATAGTGAACCGTGCACTGGAATGCTTTAACCCCCCAATATATGTGCGTCATGAGGTAGTGCATAATAAATTTGTGGTGGACGACTTGCGTCAACGCGGTGCGATATTTGTGGATGAGCTGGATGAAGTGCCAGATGACAATATCGTGATCTTCAGTGCGCATGGTGTATCTAAAGCGGTACAACAAGAAGCTGAGCGCCGTGGGCTAAAAGTTTTTGATGCGACGTGCCCTTTGGTGACCAAGGTACATATAGAAGTGACCAAGTATGCCCGTGAAGGGGTGGAAGCGATTTTGATTGGTCATGAAGGTCACCCAGAAGTTGAAGGGACGATGGGCCAATATGACACCAAAAATGGTGGTTCGATTTATTTGGTTGAAGATGAACAAGATGTTGCTGAACTAAAAGTGGTGCATCCTGAAAAAGTAGCGTTTGTAACTCAGACCACGCTTTCTATAGATGACACAGCAAAAGTGATTGATGCTCTACGTCAGAAGTTCCCTGAAATTCAGGGGCCGCGCAAAGATGATATTTGTTATGCCACTCAAAACCGCCAAGATGCCGTACGAGATCTTGCTGAACAATGTGATGTTGTATTGGTTGTGGGGTCACCGAACTCTTCGAACTCGAACCGATTACGTGAATTGGCTGAACGGATGGGTAAGCATGCGTATTTGGTGGATAATGCCGATCAGTTACAGCAAGAATGGTTTAATGAACACACTAAAATTGGTGTAACTGCTGGAGCATCTGCGCCTGAAATTTTAATTAAACAGGTAATTCAGCGACTACAAGATTGGGGGGCAAAAGCGCCGCAAGAGCTTGATGGTCGTGAAGAAAATATTACATTTAGTTTGCCAAAAGAGTTACGTATTCCTGTAACTCAAGCATAAAGTGTTAATGACTTAACATTCTGAATTTTTTTTAAGAATTGACAGATAATTGCTTTTTGGCAATTATCTGTTTTTTTATGCCTTTTATCCTGATTTGTGTTTGTTTTGTAATTTAATTAGATATTATTTTTAATAGGGTAAAGTTTGGCGCGCCTTGGGGGGAGTATGCAGAAAAATAAAGGATTTACGTTAATTGAGTTGATGGTGACGATTGCTGTGATAGCAATTATTGCAGGAATAGCAGCGCCATTTATGAATAATATGCTTTTAAATCAGAATCTAAATAAAAGTACGAATACTTTAATCTCGGTAATGAATGAGGCAAGAGCTCAAGCTGTATTAAATCGTCAAAATGTAGAGGTTGATCTTTCATTAAATACTGTTACCCCGAGTAGTGCTGAAAAAGAAAAAATGAGAGAAAAGCTTTTGTTTGGGTGGAGTCCTTCTGGTAAATCTGAATTAAAAACATCAGTTAGCCCTATTGTATTTGATATGACAGGAAGAGTGAGTAGTTCAATGACTGACGTAGTCATTGAAGTCTGTAATGAAAATTCCGGAGAGAAATCAAAGATAATTACGATTTCAAGAATGGGGATAATTCAACAAATTGTAGAGGGTACTTGCTAATGCATCATTACATATCAGTACAGAAAGGTTTGGGATTGATGGAGGTCCTAGTCGCGCTATTAGTGCTAGCAATAGGCGTGCTTGGATTTATTGCATTGCAATATCGTGCAATTGAGGCATCGGCTGAAAGTACCTATCGAGTAGAAGGCATGAGTTTGGCTCGTGATTTTGCCGAGCGCATTCGTGTAAATCGGGGTGCTTTGGAAAAATATAAGTCTGAAATAACAACGCCGGCTGAACAAAAAACGTCTACTAAAAACTGTTATCAGACCGCATGTGATGCAGATGAAATGGCTGATTTTGATGTTTCTGAAATTGTTAAAAAAGCACATGAAAAAGCCATGGCAGTAAATTTGATCGATTGTCAGGGGAATGATGATGGTCGTGCATGTATATATGTCGCGTGGGGGGAGACAAGCCCGACGAATGAAACGGATGCAGGGGCTGGTGGATGTACTAACTCGACTTCTTATGATCCAAGTTCAACATGCCTGATCATGGAGGTGTACTAATATGAAACTTCAACATGGTTTTACATTAATTGAGTTAATGATTGCATTAGCATTGGGTTTGATTGTTTCTGCTGCAGCAATATTGATGTTTATTACGGCTCAAAAAAGTTATGCTTTACAACAAGGTATGGCTAATTTACAGGATAATACTACTTTTGGTTTGAATTATATTACTGACGAAATTAGATCTACTAATTTAAACAATATTAAATCTATCATTAATGACGAAACAACATATGGAGGAATAGTATTTACATCTGCTGCAAATGCACGAACTATTCCTGCAACTGGTACCGTACCCAAAAAAGTTTTTAGTAATTTATATCCAACATTAATAGGCGCTAATACGGCGGAATCTTTTTTGACATCTAGTGGGATTCATTCATCTAATGTCTCTTGTGCTGATGTAATAGATAATGGTTGTGAGTCAGGTGATGTGTCTAGTGATCAATTAGTTATTCAATACAAACCTCAATATGTCACAGATGATAAAGGAACAACAGTTACATCAGATGATATGTGGTTTGGGGGATATGATTGTGAAGGTAATAAAATTGAATTTTTAAAAACAGAACCTGCAAAGCGAATTATTGTACAGCGCTATTTCTTAAGGGAAGATACCGATAAAGGTACTGAACCAAATGAATCGCTTTCTTTAGCTTGTGATGCAGGGTGGTATTGGGAGTCTTATAAAAATAGCGCTTCTGCAGACGTCAATCCAACAGTATTAACTGATTTTGGTGGTCAGGGTGAAATTATAATGAAACGAGTTGACCACTTTCGGGTTTTATTTGGGATTCATACGAAAAATGGTTATGAATATATTTCTCAAGAAAAATATATGGATTTAACAGAAGAGCCTAAACCGCGGATTTTATCTGTACAGTTAGGGCTATTAGGTCGTTCGACCCAAAGTGTTGGGAGTGATTCAGCTTTTAAGGATGATCAAGAATTTAAAGTTTTGGATCAGACAGTCGTTGTTAAAACGCCAAAAACTAATTCATCTTCTAAGTACGTAAGACAGGTTGTGTCGCAAACGATTGCGTTACGTAACACGTTTGGGGAGCGAGGAAAATGAAAAATCAAAATGGTGCAACCTTGATTGTTGTATTGGTACTTTTATTGGCGATAACTGTAATTGGGACATTAGCTATAAAAAATAGTGTAGTGGGTTTAAGCATTGCTACAAACAGCCAAGCTCAACAACTACTTTTACAAAATGCTGATTCAGCTTTTTTTAGTGTGGAAAAAGAAGAGAACTTAATTCAAAGTTTAACCACGAGTGGAATGTTTGGTTATATCAGTGGGGCTGAAAATAAAGATAAAGAATTAGTATTTTGTTATAGAGGTGATAAGGCGGACTTTTTTGATATTAATCGTGCCAGCATTATGCAATGGGAAGGTGGACAGTCAAAACCAACAGCAAATGCAATGGGAATGGATGGTTATTGCAGTACATCAACATCTGCGACAAGCAATTTTTTTACGAGTGGTCGTAAGGCTGTTATTACTCAAGTTGCTGTGAAATATTCAACTCAGTCTGATGCGGATCCATTTTATGGAATGCAGTTCGGTTCTGATGAAAAGGGTGTGAAGTTTGAAAAAAGTAAACCAGTGAAAGTGTTCGCTGTTTCGATTATGCCTGCGCTCAGCACAGCAGATCGCTCGAAAATTGATACTTGTTTTAATGCAAGAATGAATGAAGTTTCCATACCTGATGGTACGACAAAACCATCTAAAGTTGATCCCATCGAGGATGATCCAACTAAAAGTGTGACGGAATGTTTGTCGGGGTTAAATGTTCCATATACTTCACATGCGACTGAGTATGTGATTGCACAAGATTTTACGTGATTTGGGAGTAAGAAAAGATGAAAAAGATTGAACAGAATGCGATAAAAAAATCCTATCGTCAGAAAATTCTTGCGACCAGTATCGCAGCAATTTATACGGGTCTAGTAGCATCAAGTGTAGCGCAAGCAAGTGATATTGATATTTATCAAACTGCGAAAGAGGGCGATATTACTTTAATGTTTATGCTTGATATTTCGGGCAGTATGGGAGCGCCACAATTAATCAAATCAGCTAGTGCATGTGATTTACCATCAATAACAGAGGCTTATGGTGATGGTAGTGTACTCTCTACAAATGGAAACCCCAAATATACACGTTATTATTGCACTGCAACAAAAGATGTTTATTTCTATCGTAGTACAGGTTCTGGAAGCAGTTTAAAATATTTTAAATGTGGCACAAATGGTACAGCTACTGCAACAAACACAACTTGTTCTACAGAAATTGCTGCTTTACCAGATGATGCAAGAGATATGACGACCAGCACTTCTGGTTCTGCAACAAGTTATTATAAGAAAAAGCAGTCAGATAAGTACTACGACCGAATTACTCGTTTGAAAGATGGTATGTTTGATCTGCTGAATGGCAATGCAACTAAAGGTATCGGTGCATTAGATGATGCGAAAGTTATTGGATTATCAACATATTCTAGACCAACAGGTTTTGATAGTTCGGGTAGACCAAGTACTGCCGATAATACTCGTGGACAAGTACGTATTCCGGCCCGAGCTCTTGGTGCTGTGGTTAATGGGGTGACACAGAGACAAATTTTACTCAATGAGATTGCGACATTAGGAGCGCGGGGGGGGACGCCAACCTCACATGCCTATGCTGAAACGGCAGCATATTTATTTGGTACACGTACAGGTACTCTTACTTCGGCACTTCTTGGGCGTTCAACAACTTCAAATACAAGTAGATTTTTTGAATGTACTGACAAGACAGCAACTGGCGGGTGTAATAGCTATTCTGCTACATACACGAGTTTGCCAAGTTATGATTATAGATTATCAAGTAGTGGTTATTATTACTATTATAAAAACAATGCAGCAAATTCTGACAGCGGCAATAGTGGTTTTCCTTATTCATATACAGACACTAAGATTGCAGATGGGAGCCTATATAGTTCACCAGCATCTCTAATACAAACGGATGCAGCTAAGCAATGTAGCGGACAAGGTATCTATGTTTTAACAGATGGTGAGCCAAGTAGTAATGGCAGTGCAGAATCGCTGATGAGAGCGGCATTAGATACAAAGAGCTCCGCCTTAGCTTCATGTACTAGTTCGGAAACTAGTTGGGATTGCACACACAAGTTTGCCGGAAATTTACTTGATGCAGCTAAAAATCCGTTAGGTTTAAAAATTAAAACAGCAGTAGTTGGGTTTGGTAATAGTTTTAATAGTGTTACTTCTTTTGATAAGACTAAAACACAAGCTCAAAATATTGCTGCATTAGGTACGATTGATTGGTCGGAAGGGAAAAGTAATGTCCAAAAAGCAGCTTACTGGGGAATTATAGGAGAGGGTGGCTGGTATTCAGGGAATAGCTCGGAAGATATCGTAAACAGTGTAAACTCATTCTTGGGAGATTTAGGAGGTACAATACCTTCTGTGACAACAGGCTCACCATCTGTACCACAAGACGCTCTAAATCCATCAGTTATTCAAGATTTTGCATATTATCCTCAATTTCAACCAACCCCAGAGAAAAGTTTTCAACTTTGGGCTGGTAATTTAAAAAAATATGCTGTTATCAACGGTGTATTAAAAGATAAAAATAAAAATACAATTTTAGATGATGATGGTGCGATTAAAGATAATTATGATCTGTGGGCCGCATCAGTTGTTGAAGCAAATAAAGAAGGTGATGAGTTTACAGGAGGTAGTACTAAGTTTGCATTGCGTGGAGGGGTATTTTCTCAACTAAAATTAGGGTTTAGTGCGAGTGATAACACTAAAGAGCAACGTAAAGTATTAACAAATCGAGATGTAAACTCAGGTGTTTGGAGTGGTGGGACCAAGCTTAGAGAAGTTACTCGGGCAGATTTAACAAACAGTACCTATAAAGCCGATAATGCAAATAATAGTTATCTTATGGCTCTACTTGGTTATAGCGTAAATGATTTAAGCAACCCAACATCAACAACTTTAAATAAAGAGTTACGCCAAATTGGTGCAGTAATGCACTCATCTCCTTTATTAATTACGAATAAGGGTAAAATTGCATACGATAAAGATGTCAAGCGACTCAGTTCCGAGGGGCGTGAAGATTACATTTTATTTGGTACTACACAAGGTGTTTTACATGTCGTTAAAGCTGGAAAACAACGTTTAGAAAATGGCGATATTGTAGTTGGTGATAAAAATGGGTCGGGAAGTTCTGATGCTGGTGGTGATGAAGTATTTACATTTGTGCCAAATGAAATGATTGAAAAGCAAAAAAATGCTTTTCTAAAATATGATTCTACAAATGGTGGTGTTAATAATCTTTATTATGGTATAGATGGGCCTTGGACCGCTTATACCGAATATGTGGTAGATGATAATGGTTACTTAACCGTTGGTTCAGGAAAGGGAACGCAAAAAGGCCGACAGATGGTTTATGGTGGACTACGCATGGGCGGAAAAAGTTACTACGCGTTAGATCTGCAAAATATGAGCGATCCAAAGCTGAAGTTCCATATAGACCCAGAAAATCAAAAAGTTTTTTTCAATAATACGTCTAAGTCGTTCACCCAGCTTCAACATATGGGACAAAGTTGGTCTAAACCAGCAATTGGTTGGATTAATTGGAAGGACTCAACAGGCAAAACGACTCGTAAGCAAGTAATGTTTGTTGGTGGTGGTTATGATGCAAAAACTGGGACAACAGCATGTAATACTGGTACAGATACGGTAGCCAAGACCGTTGGATATGAGTGTGAAAAATTTGCACCTTCTACATCAGCTCCAGCAAAAGGGGCTGGAGTATATATGTTTGATGCACAAAATGGTGATCTGTTATGGTGGACAGGTGCTAATGCAACAAACAGTACCTCTGTTCCTTTAGCATCTAATGTCTCAACAATGATTAACAGTGTTGTCAGTGAAATACGGACTGTAGATCGTGATGGGGATGATCTTATTGACAACATTTATTTTGGAGATTTAGGTGGGCAAGTGTTCCGCGTAGACTTCAATAATAAAGCATCAACGTTAGGCACGATTATTAAGAATCCCGTTAGATTGCTGAACCTTAATAAAGCTAGTGGAATGAGTCCTCGTTTTTATGATATGCCTGCATTTTCACTATATAGTGATCAAGGGACGGTATTTGCTTTAATCAGCATTGGTTCAGGGAACCGAAGTAAGCCATTACAGGATTACACTGCTGGTACAGCAGATTATGAAGCAGTTTATAATATTTATGATAAAGATGTTGCTAATAAAAACTTAATGTCATTATCTACTTATAGCACCAAAGATATAATAAAAGGTGATTTAGCTGTTATCACTGATACAGATAGAAAAGATGACACAACTCTTAAGGCCCCATATGCCACCTCTAAAGGATGGTATTATGAGTATAAAAATTGCTCAGGAACTGCACCATGTTCAAATTATAAAGCTCAAAGTGAAAAAGTATTTGGAACTCCTATCGCAATGAATTACGTACTTTACGTAACAACTTTTGATGGTTCCCGTCCGGGTATTTCGGGTGATTGTGGTGCTGGTGTAAAAGGTCAAAGTTACTTGTCACGAATTTGTTTGCCTTATGGTCAATGTGATAAAACAAAATTTGGTACTGAATGGTATGGCAAAGATGAAATTGGTGTAGGTATTCATACAGGTACAGTGGTCAGTGTTGATGACGGGTCTGGTAGTGGAACTGGCGGTGGAAATGGTGGTGGAAATGGTGGTGGAACTGGCGGTAGTGAAAACAATTATTGTTTAAGTACTGGGACTCGAACTATTTATAATGGTATGGGTGGTAATCCAGGTGAAGCGAGTAGGATTTGTTTAATTCCTCAGCGTTGGTATGCCAAGTTACAATAGGTGGGCTGTATGTATAACAAAAATACGTTATTGGCTCAAAAAGGTTTTACTTTAATTGAGTTGATGGTTGTCGTTGTCATCATTGCAATACTTGCAGCTATTGCTATTCCTAGTTATCAAGCTTATGCAAGAAAATCTTTAGCATCGCAAGCACAACAAACGATGAAACAAATCGCTGTTGATTTGGAGAAGCATAAAACGCGTAATTTTAATTATTTAAATTTTAATGCTTCATCCAATTTGTTGGTTGTACCTAATGGTGCGACGGGCACTGATATTAAATATAATATTAGTGTTCGAGATGGAGCGAATACAGCAAATACTTTAAGTAATTCATCTTCTACCGGGCAAAGTTGGGCAATTATGGCTACATCAACTGATGAAAAAAATAATAGTTATGTAGTAACGAGTACTGGTATACAGTGTTTTAAGCAAGGGAAGACAATAGATTTTGATTGTTCCGGAGCAGAGTCATGGTAAGAAAAAATGGCTTTACACTTGTTGAATTGATGATTGTTGTTGCGATAGTTGGAATTCTTGCAGCATTTGCATATCCCTCATATCTTCAATATGTGAAAAAAACTAAACGTACTGATATGCAAGCAAATATGTTGCAAGTCGCTGCACAAATTCAGCGCTTTAAAATTGCTAATTTTAAGGTAACAGGCGCAACTATGACTGATATTGGTATTAAGACTACATACCCGATACAGGGTAATCCTTTGTATATGTTAGAACTGCAATGGCTTGATGATAGTGGAGTTATTGATACATCCTCACCCTTAGGTTCAGAAAGGTGGTTATTAGTTGCTACACCAATTGCAACTTCAACTCAGCACCTTGATGGGCATATTGCACTAAATTATAAAGGTGAGCGGTGTTGGACTGTTGGTACAGATAATTCTAGTACTGCTTGTACTCCATCTGCCACCTCAAACTGGGACGGCAAATAACCTCAAATTCAAAATTGTGGATAAACACTTTTTGATCTTTCATTCAGGGCAAATTTCACGTAAAATATTGCCCTCTATGAAAGGGGTTTGAAATGTATCGATGGTCGGTACAGGGATAATCCGTAAAAACTATAAGGTTCTATCATGGTTGTTATTCGTCTTGCACGCGGTGGTGCTAAAAAACGTCCGTTCTATCAAATCATTGTGACTGATAGCCGTAATGCACGTGACGGTCGTTTCATCGAACGTATCGGTTTCTTCAACCCTACAGCTCAAGGTAAAGCAGAAAAACTTCGTTTAGATGCTGACCGTTTTGCTCACTGGGTTTCACAAGGTGCTCAACCTTCAGAACGTGTTGCTTCTTTAGCTGCTGAAGCTAAGAAAGCTGCAGCTACTGCTTAATTAGTAGTAGGTTACCCATGACACCAACACAGAATGTTCCCGAAGATCGTATTCAGATTGGACAGCTACGTTCAGCATATGGATTAAATGGGTGGCTCTGGGTCTATTCCAATACAGAACCTATGAGCAATATTTTTGACTACCTTCCTTGGTACATTGAGACCAAAGCAGGTTGGCAAACAGTAGATGTAAAACGTTGGAAACCACATGGCAAAGGCTTGGTTGTTTCGCTAAAAGGTGTGAGTGATCGTACCGCGGCAGATAACTTGGTTGGTGCAAATATCTGGATCTCTAAATCGCAACTGCCGCAAGCAGGCGTGGACGAGTACTACTGGTCAGATTTGAAGGGCTTAACAGTGTTAGGTCTGGGAGAAGATGAGCAAGAAGTCAATCTCGGTCAAATCCACGAATTGTTTGAAACAGGTGCTAACGACGTGATGGTAGTTCGCGCTACTGCTGACAGCGTCGATAGCGAAGAGCGAATGATTCCATGGCATAAAGATGTGGTACAGCGTGTTGATCTCGAAGCTGGTCGTATCTACGTAAATTGGGGCGTAGATTATTAATCCTTTAAGGATTGACGCAGCAGGAAAATAGAGGAGTCTGCGATGTTTTTTGCAGTCATTACGCTTTTTCCTGAAATGTTTGAAGCGATTACAGCCTACGGTATTAGCGGGCGCGCAGCAAAACGTGACATTGTGCAAGTTCATTGTATCAATCCACGCGAATTTGCTGAGGGCAACTACAAAAGAGTGGATGAGCGTCCATTTGGTGGTGGTCCAGGTATGGTGATGATGGCTGAGCCATTAGCGAAAGCAATTCATCGTGCCAAAGAGCTTGCCAAGCAAGCGGGTGCTGTTCATGTCCCTGTGGTGTATATGTCGCCACAAGGAAAGACCTTAAATGAACCTGCGGTACAAGATTTCGTCAAATATGATGGATTGATTGTATTGTGTGGTCGTTATGAAGGAGTAGATGAGCGTTTGATCCAACAATATGTTGATCAGGAATGGTCAATAGGCGATTACGTTTTATCTGGTGGTGAACTCCCTGCGATGGTTTTATTGGATAGCGTGATTCGGAGACTTCCGGGTGCAATGTCTGATGAACAATCACATGTGCAAGACTCATTTGTGGATGGTCTTTTAGATTGCCCACAATATACCAAGCCAGACCATTTTGAAGGTTTAGATGTTCCTGAAGTATTAAAATCGGGACATCATGCCAATATTGAGAAATGGCGGTTTTTGCAGCGATATCAGCGCACTTTAGAACGCCGACCTGAGTTGGTTGAAAAAGTTGAATTGACCAAGCAGCAAAAGAAATGGCTAAAAGATTCCAAGGTTTAAATTTTTTAAATCTTATATTAGGCTCTTTATGCATTGAAGCGGTCAAGCATAAAGGGAAAGTCAATCGGGTCTATGCGCTTTAGCCTCTAGCCCCAGCGATGATTAGACCTCTTCTAACTCGCATAATCGGAGATACCCCATGAGCGGTAAACATCCTTTAGTACAAGCTGTTGAAAATGCACAGTTGAAACAAGACATCCCTGCTTTTGCTCCTGGTGACACAGTAGTTGTTCAAGTTAAAGTAAAAGAAGGTGAGCGTGAACGTCTTCAGGCATTTGAAGGTGTTGTAATTGCTAAGAAAAACCGTGGTTTGAACTCTGCGTTCACAGTACGTAAAATTTCTAGCGGTTTCGGTGTTGAGCGTGTATTCCAAACTCACTCACCAATCGTTGCTGGTATCGAAGTGAAACGTCGTGGTGACGTTCGTCGTGCTAAACTTTACTACCTACGTGAATTGTCTGGTAAAGCTGCACGTATTCGTGAAAAATTACCAGCTCGTAAAGCAAAATAATTTGTTTTACAACGCTGTAAAAAAATGCGCCTTTAGGCGCATTTTTTTATGCATGAAAGAAAGTTATAAAACTTCAAGTTTCAAACGGTTGGCATGTTGACGGTAGACTGAAACAGGGTCTGGTGCAAATAGTCCTTTCAAGCCCAATACTTGATTGACTTCATCGAAATGGTTCCACTTATAATTATCACGGACGGTTTTACCCAATTTACTGCTACATTGGCTCACTAAGCCGTCGTTCGGTTGTCCGCTAAATGCAATTGGCTCCATTGCAGTAAAGATCGTATCTGGATCAAGTAAGTTGGTGGTGTTAGATATACCTGTCCATGAATAGAAGCTAATGCCATTGGCAACACTTGAGCCATCAGCACATTTGGTTGCAGGCATACCGAGTGGAAATTTTGCGTTAAAGGCTTTCACACCCGGTTGAGACATACTGTAGATCGAAGCTTTAAAATTTGAAGGGAGGTTAGACTGCTGGGCGAAGTTAATCACTGGGGTCATTAAGGCATCCATAACAGTCGCTAATACGCCATTTAAAATCGGGACACTCTGTACTAAATCTGCCACAGGTGAACCGTCATTGGTTCCTGCGACCGTACTGACAGAGGCAACCAAATCAGGTCGTACACCCGCAATATATCGAGCCGTAGGGCCACCATGTGAGTGACCAATTAAATTCACTTTAGGTTTGCCAGTAATCGCAACCACTTGTTCAACTTGGTCTAACAGTTGTTCACCGCGAACTTCAATGGACTCCAACGGGGAGATTTGTGTAGCAAAGGCCGTAGCCTTATGGCTTGCTAAATCAGGGAGAACTTGATACCAATAATCTAGACCAAAAACGGCACCGCCTAAGCGATTAAAACCAAACATCCCGTGTACAAACACTAGGGGGTATTTGGTTTCAGCATAATTGTCGATGACTTTTTTAGTGGTCGCTTGCTGTATACCCAATGCAGCATGCGTTTGGGTCACTGCCATACTTGCAAGGAGCGTGGCACAGAGCAATTTTTCATTCCTTTCTTTTTGTTTTGGTTTTCAAACTTTGATTCAGTTTAGTTTGGAAATAGACAAAATTGCCTATCTGACAATTTTTATTGTCATTAAGGATTATAAAAAAGGAAAGAAAAATGTGAGAACTAATCGATAGAATGAAAGATATTTTGTACATTGATTAATGAAAATATCATTAAACCCTGAATTTACAGGGTTTAATGTATAGCTTTACTAAATTATAAACCTTGAAGTTTTAAACGATTGGCATGTTGACGATAAACATCGACAGGATCTGGTGCGAACAACGCTTTGAGACCAAGCACTTGGTTGACTTCATCTAAATGGTTCCAGTTGTAGTTATCACGAATGGTTTTACCAAATTTGGCACTACAGCGTGATACGAGGCCATCATTGTCTTTTCCGCCATCGATCAGTAATGCGGTCACTTTTAGTGCTGAGTCTAAATCTAAAATATTGGTGATTTGGCCCACACCTGTAAATGAATAGTTATAAATGCCTTTCTCAACGCTATTGCCATCAGCGCAATTGGATTTAGGCAAGCCCAGAGGGAATGCGGCGTTATACTTTGCAGAACCCGCTAGCGTTAAACTTGAACCACCTGCCAATGCGTCATGAGGATAAGTCGTTGGATCTAGACCTTGCGCCCAAACAATGGCTTTAGAGACAAAATTCACAGCTCCGACTAAGGGTGCTTCGACAGCGGTGCCTTCAGCTTTTAAAATTAAGTCTGCAACAGGGGAGCCTTGATGAGGTCCTGCAACACTGGTTAATGAAGCAACTACATCTGGGCGAACACCGGCAACATAACGAATTGTTGGCCCACCATGGCTATGTCCAATCAAATTCACCTTATCCGCACCAGTGAGTGCTCGGATTTCAAGGACTTGTTGTAGAAGCTGTTCGCCACGTACTTCGGTGGAGTTAAACGGCGATACGCGCGTTGCCCAGACATTTGCACCATTGCGGGCAAGATCAGGCAGGATTTGATACCAATAGTCGAGTCCAAATGAGTCCGTACCGACGGTAATGAAACCACCCATACCATGGTTAAATACGATTGGATATTTGGTCTTTGCATAGCTAGAACTAGCTTTGGCGGTGACTTGGGTTGCTTGCGATGCAGATACATTACCGATGAATGTAGCTGCAATTAAACCTGCTAAAAATGGTCCGTATTTCATGAGCGATCCTCAATGTATTATTGTTTTATGACAATATTTATTGTCACTTCTAATAAAGCAATAAAGATCACCTGTTGCAAATTGAAAAAGATTAACTGCGCCGCTAAATGTAACAAAATAAAAGATCAAGAACTTCAGATTGATAAAAGTAAATAAGAGGGCCGAAGCCCCCTTAGTGAATTGAAACGTCAACGATAAAAATTAAAGTCCTTGCAGTTTTAAACGGTTAGCATGTTGACGGTACAGTGCCACAGGATCTTGTGCAAATAGACCCGTTAAGCCGAACATCATATTGGCTAAATCGGTATGGTTAAGTTTGTAGCTGTCGTTAATGACTTTACCGATATAAGCACTACAACGTGCAACCATACCGTCATTGTCTTTATTACCATAAGACAATGGCCCGAGTTGCATCAGGATCGTGTCGATATCAAGTAGGTTCGTGGTTTGCGCAACACCGGTCCATGAATAGTATTGAATGCCTTTGCTGTCGACTTGCTTTAAGTTCTTACTGCAATTTTCTGAAGACGCCAAAACACCGTCAGCTACAGCAGATTTTGCAACCGTACTGTTAAATGTAGCAGAACCTGTTTGTGATAGTGATTTCATTGAAGCATCGAAATCAATTTCAAGCTCTGGTTTTGCCTGACCTAAAGCAATCAGTGGGCCGACAATATAATCACCTAAAATATTGAAGGCAGTACGAGAAAGTGAGTTGCCTTGAATATCATCCGCTACTTTAGAGCCGTGATAGGTCCCTGCAACACCTGTAATAGACGCAATGTACTGTGGTTTTGTTTGAGCCACATACAATACAGTTGGACCACCATGAGAGTGACCGATTAAGTTAAGTTTTGGCTTCCCTGTAATAGCCAAAACATCTTCAACTTGTGCAATTAACTGCTCGCCACGATGTGCTGTGGTGTTTGCAGGAGATAATTGCGCGGCGAATACGGTTGAGCCATTTCGTGCCATATCTGGCAAGATTTGGTACCAATAATCTAGTCCGATGGTGTCAGTGCCGATACGTGACCAACCGAGCCAACCATGCACCATTAAAATTGGATATTTGGTTTTTGCGTAGTCAGATTTTGCCGTTTCCTTCACCTGGAGGGCGCTAGGCGCAGCTTGAGTGCTTGCCGATATACTCATCGCTAAGCCTGCAACTGCAGCTACAGAGGCCATCTTGGCCGTGTTTACTAAAGATCGCATAAATGTTCCTTGATCTGATGTTGTTTTTATTACTTTTTAATAATGAAAATACTCTCTGTTTTTAAGCAACATCTTTGTGATTGGCCAGGCCATATCTTTGATTTTAGAGAGTTTGAATAGACAAAGATGCCTTGCCATTTTTTCATGCTCGGTTTGAAATTCCATGTCATTTTAGGACATGGGCGGCGTTGAGGTGACAAGTATATTTATATACATTCGTCTTTTATTTTTGCTATTTATTTTAGTTGTTATGATTTAATAACTTATTGAATTAGCTTGTTTAATACTTACAAATAAAAACATTGTAAACAAAAAAGGACGCTTAAAGGCATCCTTTTCAGTGCTGAAAGGGAACCAACTTTTGAGGTTACAGACCCTGTAATTTTAAACGATTGGCATGTTGGCGGTAGAGCGCAACTGGGTCAGGTGAAAATAGGCTGCGTAGACCAAAGACCATATTCACTTCATCTAAGTGGTTGTGATTGTAGTCGTCACGGATTACTTGTCCGATGTGAGTACTACAGCGTCCAACCAAACCGTCATTGTCACGATTTCCATAGGCCAAAGGGGCAAGCTGACTAATGACCGTATCTAATACATCTAATACATTCGTGGTTTGCGCTGTACCAGTCCATGAGTAGTAATACACGCCATTGTCGACTTTGGCACCCGATTGATTACAGTTCGCTGCTAGTGCTGCGGTTGGAAATTTTGCATTAAATTCAGCCGAACCTTTTTCACTGATCGCGGTAAGTGATGCATCAACACTGTTAGGTAGACTAGAGTTGCCCTCAGCCCAAGTAATAATAGGTGCTAAAAGTTGATCTCCAAGTATGCCAAAGATTGAGTCTATGGTTTTGTTGGCTTGAATTTTATCTGCGACTAAAGAACCTCGGTATGTTCCTGCAACACCAGTCACTGATGCTACATACTCAGGTTTGATCGCTGCAATATAACGCGTTGTTGGCCCACCATGTGAATGACCAATGAGGTTCACTTTAGGTTGACCCGTCAGGGCAAGGACTTCTTCGACTTGGCTCAGGAGCTGTTCACCACGAACTTCTGTAGACTCTAGCGGAGAAACTTGGGCAGCAAAGGTATTTGCCCCGTTGCGGGCTAAATCTGGCAAAATTTGATAAAAATAATCCATGCCAAAGCTGTCAAAACCAATGCGAGTAAACCCGAACATGCCATGAGTAAATACAATCGGATATTTGGTCTTGGCATAGCTTGCCGAGCTATTGGCGGTGACATGTTGGAGTCCAGCCGCAGCTTGGGACTGTGTATTTGCGATCGCTGCTGATGCAGCCATAATTGCGCATAAAAGAGCTTGTGATTTTTTCATCATTTCATCCTGAAATTGAAGTTATTTTTAAATTGTTATTTGCACTTATTCTGCGAAAGGTAATTTTCCACCCTGATCATGCACAGATTCATAGGTACTGACGCGGAGCTGATCTTCCTTGGATTTAAAATGTTGATTACGGAGTTGCTGCACTGCTTGTTGTTTGGCGCTGTCACTCATATTGCTTTTCACAATACTGTCACGCTCTGTGAGATATTGATCCACGCTAGATTTCCAAGAGCTGCGCTGGCTGTCTAGATTTTCAAGGCGCTGAGTGGCTTCTGGACCCACTAAATTTAACCGCATTTGATGGATTTCTTCGCTTGAACCACCACGGGCTTTAATGTCCGCTGTGAGTTTGCGTAAATCTTCAAGTTTATTGATTTGTTCCAGATTTTCTTTCCAGTCTTCTGGGAGTTCATCAAACAGGGCTTTTAGTTTTTTGGCTTTTTCCGACTCAGACAATTTTTTGTCATTCACCACTTCCATACGTTTCAGCGTGTATTCGTGATAGGTATTTTCCTTGCCAAATAAACCTTCAATTTCATAATCAGAAAAGAACTGTTTTCTTAAATTCTGGGTGCTGCTATAGATCGAGCGATAATATTGAGGTGATTCTTTGTCGTCACTCGGTGGCTGTAAATGACCTAATTGTTCACGATATTTCATATAGCGATCCCACAAATCATAAATTTGGGACAGCGCCGGTTCTTTATGACCTTGTGCAATGTAGGCTTTAAAATCCTTTTTGATTTGATCGATCGACTTTTCACCATATTGAGTGATGAAATATTCAAAACAATTCCGCGTTTGTTCGTTCACGATCAGACGGTTTGAACCATCCATACTGATTTGACAGTTAACTTCCGTGTCTTGTTGACTTGGACTGAGCAGTGAAGAACCGCTTGTAGCTTGTGCTGTAGAGCTTTCGCCCTGAGCTAAAGGCGTATTTTGTTGTTGAATCGATTGATCTGAAGGATCATTTTGTGATGCTTTTGGCGCCAGCCAAAATATAAATGCAGCAACAGCGATAACGACCAAGGCAATGATGAGCCAAAGTTTATTTTTTTGCATATCCCAATGCACCTTTATTCCGTTTTTAATTGTTTTAGAGTTCTAAATGCGAACTCAATATGACATAAAACGCAGATAAAAACATAGAAGAGTTGTAAACGTTAGAGGTGGGTTGTTACCATTGCGCTGTTCCTGTATTAGCCAAATTTTGACATGAAAAAAGCCTCTCCTAAGATCCAACGTCGTCCTGTACATGGTGTATTTCTTTTGAATAAGCCATTAGGTATTAGCTCGAATGCAGCCTTACAGAAGGTGCGTTGGTTGTTTCGTGCACAAAAAGCAGGGCATACTGGTGCGCTTGATCCGCTGGCTTCAGGTTTATTGCCGATTTGTTTGGGTGAAGCGACCAAGTTTTCACATTTCTTGCTCGACTCGACCAAGCGTTATCAAACCACGGTCTTTTTAGGACACAGCACCACGACGGGTGATGTGGAGGGTGAGGTACTGATGGAACAAGCCGTACCTGTTTTGACGGAAGCCACGATTCAGCAGGTACTGGCACAGTTCGTGGGAGATATCCAACAAATTCCACCGATGTATTCTGCGCTGAAAAAAGAAGGTCGCCCGCTGTACGAGTTGGCGCGTAAAGGCATAGAAATTGAGCGTGAAGCACGTCCAATTTCGATTTATGCCATCGAGTTATTATCATTTACTGAGAATAGTCTTACACTCGACATCACCTGTTCCAAAGGCACGTATATTCGTGTATTAGGCGAAGATATTGCTAAAGCATTGGGTACTTACGGACATTTAACCTATCTACACCGTATTCAAACAGGTCATTTTGATCTTAACCCAAGCTTTACCATTGAATATTTAGAGAGTCTGACCGAAGCTGAGCGTGAAGCATTATTGCTGCCGGTGTATTCACCTGTCGATCATTTCTGCAAAGTGCAAGCGCCGGAAGGTCGAGCTGAATATTTTAGTCGTGGAATGCAAAGTAATATTGAGCATGCTGCGGAAGCGCAGGTTTTGGTATTTGATGGTGAGCGTTGTTTAGGGCTGGCTGAAATTACAGACCGTAAACGTTTGGTGCCTAAGCGTGTGTTAAATCTAGAGTAGCTGATACAGCATTGAAGACTTCTTATGGACTTTGAAATTATTTTAAGCCTCTTATTTTTTGCATTTTTTGCCGGTGCAATTGATGCAGCAGTGGGGGGCGGAGGATTAATTCAAATTCCAGCCATTATGAATGCCATGCCGCACTTATCTCCGGCGACGGTGTTTGGCACCAATAAGTTGTCTTCGATTTTTGGTACAGCGTCAGCTTCCTATTCTTTTTTACGCCAAGTCAAACTCCGTTGGAAATTACTTGCGGTCATTGCAAGCTGTGCATTTGTTGCCTCCTTTGTGGGAGCAGCCTGTGTATCAATGATTCCAAAAGAAGTCTTACGTCCTTTCGTTTTGGTCATGTTGATCGTGATTGCAATTTATACCTTTGCCAAAAAACAATTTGGTCAGGTGCATGTACGCCAAGAACTGACTCCTAAAATCCTCGGTTTTGCCGCTATTGGTAGTCTGGTGATTGGCTTTTATGATGGCATCTTTGGACCTGGCACTGGCAGTTTCTTTATTTTCTTTTTTATTCGTTATCTACAAGCAGACTTTTTACATGCCTCTGCTTTGTCAAAAGTCGCCAACTTAACCACCAACCTTGCAGCACTGAGTTTTTTTGCGCCCACTGGCCATGTGTTATTTGCGATAGGCTTAATGATGGCTGTAGCAAATATTTTAGGCTCGATCGTTGGTGTACGTGCGGCAATTAAATACGGTAGTGGCTTTATTCGAATTCTATTTTTGATTTTGGTGAGTATTTTGATTGTACGGTTGGGTTATCAAACCTTTACGGGACAAGCTTAAAACAAATCTTAACAGAGCGTTGCTGAATTCTGTCGCTGAAATGATTAGTATGAAAATAAGCGACTCGTTTGAGTTGTGGATAATAATTAAATTTCATAATACACAATTAGCTAAGCATCAGAGGTCATCACTACAATGAATATATTTGAAGCTTTACGCCAAAGTCATGAAAAGCAACGTGAACTTGCTGAAAAACTCATTCAAACATCAGGGGATACACCTGAGCGTCGAGATTTATTTGAGCTGCTCAAAAATGAGTTATTCGCGCATGCTGTCGGGGAAGACCGATATTTTTATATTCCTTTAATGATGACCGATTCGGGGCTGAATATTACCCGTCATGCCTTGGCTGAACATCATGAGATGGATGAATTATTAGAGCAACTGACGGAAACTGAATTTAGTAATCCAGGTTGGTTGGCAATTGCGAAAAAGTTATCTGAAACGGTACATCATCATTTGCAGGAAGAAGAACATGGCTTTTTTCAGCAAGCGGGTAAAATCTTAGATGAAAAACAAAAGGAAAGTTTAGCCAAACAATATTTGGCGGAATATAAGAAATACAAGAAAGCAGATAAAGACAGTTTGACGGGCTAAACGCAAGTGAAGCCTGAAGACGAATGCAAAATCAAAAAAAAGACGGCAGAGGCCGTCTTTTTATTTCAGCGATAAAGATGAAAATTAGTTTGATCTGCTAGTCGTTGTAGTGCGAGAGGAGCGCATTGTCACCCCGACCGAGGCAAGCATAATACACACCAAAGCAAGCCATTGCCCTATATTAATGCGTTCCCCCAATACCACCATACCCGTAATGGCTGCCAAAGCAGGCGAGATACTCGACAATGTGCCATAACTCAGCTTACTTAGAATCTTCAATGCTTTGAGGTCTAGGGCGTAAGGAATCGCTGTGGCTAAAATGGCAATCAACAAGGCTTTAGGCCAATATTGTGTGTCCATTAAAGCTGCTGCGTTGTTATAGAGGCCGATAGGTAATAAGGTCAATGCCGATAAACTAATGGCAATGGTCAGTGCATGCATGCCAATATTTTGGTGTACCACTTTTTGCCCGAAATAAATATAAAAGGCCCAACAGAGTCCGGCAGCCAAGGCACAAGCCGCACCAATCAGTGAGAAATTACCGCTTTGAGCTTGTCCCCAAGGCACCATCAGCGCAATCCCTAAGATCGCCAAAAACACCCAGATGTAGTCGCTACGATTTTTTATCGACAGCAGCGCCAAACCTAGAGGCCCAATAAACTCCAATCCAACGGCAATGCCTTGAGGGAGTTTGCCCAGTGACATATAGAATAAGACATTCATGAGGCACAGGGCTGCGCTATAGCAGAGTAAATCACGCCATTTTAAAAATGAAAGTCGTTTTAAAATGTGCCAAGAGCGAAACATCAAACAAATAATAATCGAGGCAAAACACAGTCTTAAAATGGTCACGCTCAGTGGGTCTAGTACCAAAAACAGTTGTTTGGCAAAGGAAGCACTGATCTGATAGGAGATCATGGAGAGCACCATGAAAACGACAGCAAGAAGTTGTGAATTTGGCATGTGGCACACAGTTGTTGGGCGGTGTTAAGCCCTATTTTTGAATCAGTACAGTATAGCGGGTAATGCTGACAATTGAGTGAATTTTAACATTTGATCAAATCATGATGGATTTTGAATTTAAAATTCTATGGCTCGGCTGATGTAAGAGCAGGACTGAGCACGTCATGATTCAATTTGAATTCAAAAAATTGAGTCTGAGATTCATGTAGTTCATCCATTGTCATGGGAACATATTTTGAATTTAAATGGCTTTGGCTTTGGCTTTTTGCGTGGTATAGGTACACCCAATCGAGGCACAGATAATGACAGCAAGGGCTAACCACTGGGTCCAAAGTAATTGTTCATTTAAAAAGACAAAACCAGAGAGTGCTGCAATTGCAGGTTCTAGGCTCATAAGCGTTCCGAAACTGAGCGCCGTTAAATTGCGGAGTGCAATCATTTCTAAGCTAAAGGGGATGGCACTGGCCAAGGTGGCTAAAGCAAGAAAATAGAGGAGACTCATCGGTTCAAAGGCATGCGCAGGAATCCCTACAAATAATGCAATCGGCATAAGCATACACATGCCGACAAACATACCTAAACAAACTGTATGGTTGCCTGAAACGCCAGAAGGTTTCTGACCTGCCACGATATAGAGTGCCCAGCAGGCACCTGCACCAAGGGCGAGGGCAATGCCAACGGGATCAAGTCTTTGTGCAGCTTGGTCAAAAGGAAAAAGTAGGATAAGGCCTAAAATAGCCAGTCCGACCCAAATAAAGTCAAATTTTCGGCGTGCAGCAAATAGTGCGACACTGAGCGGGCCAATAAATTCAAAAGACACGGCAATGCCGAGAGGCAGGCGATCAATCGACAAGTAAAATAATACATTCATCCCTGCTAAGGCACAGCCATAGCTGAGGATCGACGACCATTTCACTTGTTTAAAATTGATCTGCCAAACTTTAAAAATAATCGCCAAAATCAAAGCGCCTAGCATTAAACGCATGGCCGAAACGGTCAGTATGGGAAATTGACCGAAAAGATATTTGGCAAATGAACCGCTGCTTTGCATGCTGATCATGGCAATAAGCAAGATCAGCGGTGCTTGGACAGCCGGTGCAACTTTAAAATTTGGCATAAACTAAATTTGTTTCGATGACTCGAAGAGCGGGAGAGTGGCACTAGCCAGATTTTAAAAGTTTATTACAATAAAAAAACCACAGCCCGAAGGCTGTGGCTTCAGTGTCTAAGGTGATTAGAACAATACGCGAACTCGGATCGTACCTTCAACTTCGTGAAGTGTATCCAATGCTTCTTTAGAAGCAGTTGCGTCAACGTCCATCACAAGATAACCCACATCACCTTTAGTCATTAAAGACTGACCAGAGATGTTGATACCGTGTTCAGCAAACAAGTTGTTGATTTTTGAAAGAACGCCCGGCACGTTTTTGTGGATGTGAAGTAAACGGTGTTTACCTTCAGTCAACGGTAACGCGATTTCTGGGAAGTTCACTGCAGATAAAGTCATACCTTTATCAGAGTAAGCAACGAATTTTTCAGCAACTTCAAGACCGATGTTCGCTTGCGCTTCCATGGTTGAACCACCCACGTGAGGAGTCAAAATCACGTTGTCTAAGCCACGAAGTGGAGAAACGAATTCTTCACCGTTTGCTTTTGGTTCTTTAGGGAATACGTCTACAGCCGCACCAGCAATATGACCAGATTTGATTGCATCAGCAAGATCTTCAATGATGACACATGTACCACGTGCAGCATTGAGGAAGATTGCGCCTTCTTTCATTTGAGCAAATTGGTCTTTGCCGAAGAAGTTGCGAGTTGATGGAACGTCTGGAACGTGTAGAGATACGACGTCTGCATTGGCAAGAAGTTCACCCATAGAACCGACTTGACGTGCATTACCCATCGGAAGCTTAGTCACTGCATCGTAATAAATTACGTGCATACCTAAACTTTCAGCAAGTACAGAAAGTTGCGAGCCAATCGAACCGTAACCAACAATACCTAAAGTTTTACCACGAGTTTCAAATGAACCGACTGCAGACTTGTTCCAACCACCACGGTGAGTTGAAGCAGATTTTGCAGGAACACCACGAAGTAATAGAATCGCTTCAGCAAGTACTAGTTCAGCAACTGAACGCGTATTTGAGTATGGTGCGTTAAATACAGGAATACCGCGAATCATTGCAGCATTTAAGTTCACTTGGTTTGTACCGATACAGAAACAACCCACAGCAATCAGTTTGTTCGCCGCTTCAAAAACTTCTTCAGTTAATTGAGTACGTGAACGAATACCAATGAAGTGAGCATCTTTAACCGCTTCTTTCAACGCTTCACCCTCAAGCGCAGTTTTACGGTAGTCAATGTTGGTGTATCCAGCAGCATTTAGAGTGTCGATTGCGTTTTGGTGAACGCCTTCTAACAACAAGAAACGAATTTTATCTTTAGGTAAAGAAAGATGTTGGCTCATTACGGCTCCGCTACAAAGGCCAAATTTAGTGCGCATATAATAGCATAGGAAGTCGCCTGATATACATTTCCTTTATGACTGACGTCATGGCTATTTTGGCGAATGATGAGTCAATATTTTTTAGATTTGGTCTAATTAACTTGGTCATATTCCTCGTGACATTTTGAAATCACGTTTTTCTTTGGGTTTTGTCAAAAAAAGCCCAGTTATAGCTTATAATGGTGCCGCTCAAAATCAACATGACCAATTTCCTGATATTTTGATGCGCTCTGTTTCAGGCTTTTTCCCTTGAAATATGCGTTACCGCAGTTTTGACTGAATGAAGTCTGGACCTTTAAAAAACTTGTTTACTTCTTGCAAGGTCTGAAAACGATGAATGCTCCAGTCGCTTTAACCCCAGAGTTATTGACCCAATTGACCGCTATTGTTGGCGAAAGCCGAATTAAAACAGATGCGGATAGTCTCCAAAATTGGGGTCGTGACCATACTAAGCACTTCGATCCAAACCCGTCGGTCGTCGTTTTCCCTTCAAGCACAGAACAAGTTCAACAAATTGTAAAACTTGCGAACCAATTTAATGTAGCGATCACACCAAGTGGCGGTCGTACAGGTTTGTCTGCGGGGGCTGTGGCTGCTAACGGTGAAATCGTGGTAAGCATGGACAAGATGAACCAAATCTTGGAATTCTTTCCAGCTGACCGTATGGTTCGCGTACAAGCAGGTGTAGTGACTGAACAACTTCAGAACTATGCTGAAGAACAAGGCATGTACTACCCAGTTGATTTTGCATCTTCAGGTTCATCTCAAATTGGCGGCAACATTGGTACCAATGCGGGTGGTATTAAAGTTATCAAATACGGCATGACTCGTAACTGGGTGTTGGGCATGACTGTGGTTACTGGTAAAGGTGACATCCTGCGCTTGAACAAAGGCATGATCAAAAACGCGACTGGTTATGCACTTCAACACTTATTTATTGGTGGTGAAGGTACGCTAGGTTTAGTGACTGAAGCTGAAATCAAACTTGAACGTCAACCCCATGACTTACAAGTGTTGGTTCTCGGTGTGCCTGATTTTGATGCGATTATGCCTGTTCTACATGCCTTCCAAAAGAAAATCGACCTGACTGCATTTGAGTTCTTTGGTGAGCTTGCAATGCAAAAAGTATTGGACAATGGTCATGTACAACGTCCATTTGAAACACCATGTCCGTTCTATGTTTTACTTGAGTTTGAAGCACCATTTGAACCGATCATGGATGCGGCAATGGAAATCTTTGAACATTGCATGGAACAAGGTTGGGTACTGGATGGCGTGATGAGCCAAAGCTTAGACCAAGTACATAGCTTATGGCGTTTACGTGAAGACATTTCAGAGTCAATCGCACCGTTCACTCCATACAAAAATGACATCTCAGTTCTGATTACACATGTGCCTGCATTTATTAAAGAAATTGATGCAATTGTGGAAGCGAATTACCCAGACTTTGAAATTTGCTGGTTCGGTCATATTGGTGACGGTAACTTGCACTTAAATATTTTGAAACCTGCGGATTTAAGTAAAGATGAATTCTTTGCAAAATGCCAAGTGGTAAACAAATACGTATTTGAAACTGTGAAAAAATATGACGGTTCAATTTCAGCAGAACATGGCGTGGGTATGACCAAAAAGCCTTACCTCGATTACACACGTTCAGCAGAAGAAATCGAATATATGAAAGCATTGAAAAAAGTATTCGATCCAAATGCAATTATGAACCCAGGTAAATTGTTCGATCTTTAATTTTTAAAGACCTAATAGAACGCATCTTCGGATGCGTTTTTTTATGGTTATAGCAGGCCTTTTTAGCCGCACATGGATGAGAGACCGCACGTTGATTTGTGGAGTGAGGTACTTCTTTTACATTGCTTAAATAGTGTTTTGGACAAATGTTCGGCATGATAGGACTGAATAATAAATTTGAGTTGGTTCTATGTATCGTTTAATTGCTGTGTCTGCATTGTGTGTGGGGATGTTGGCGGGTTGTGCGACAACGCAGAAAATTGTGTCTAAAGTCGGTTCTTCTGCAACGCCACTCGATCAGGTGTTAAAAGAACGTCCTGATTTGCGTAAAGAACTGTCGACTGTGGAAATTCGTCAGTATTTTAACCGTGTTGAGTCGCCAAATGCGGGGCAGGTGAAAGTGACGGAAACGGGTTTGATGGATGATTCGGTGAAATCAATTCGTACTATTTATAGTTTTAGATTGGTGGATGGTGACTGGCAGCGTGTAAATACGCAAAAGGAATATCAGTGCCAACGTGGTAAAAATACCAAGACTTTCCAAGCGGCGAAGTGTCCTTAAATTATAAAAAGTTAAGGTCTAAATTTCTTATTAAATATTCAGCATGACGGGGTCCTTTCATTTTAAATTCGATGATTGGAGCTCGTATCTACTTTTGTTTCGGCAAAAGTAGCAAAACTATCTTTCATCCGCAAAACTCGTCAAATACCATCTTCAATTGTGTAGGTCGCAGAAACTTTACATATTGAATGTGTCCTGACTCGGACAGTTGCGGATGAGTTTCCGCGTATCTTAATTTTCATCCTAAACATAGAATATTCAATCCTAAAAATATTCTCGTGAGTTCGTATAGTTTTTAATAATATTGAATCGAATTCAAATCATGATCAGATTTCAAATTTATGATGAAAACCCTCGCTTTTATTCACGTCAATGACTCAGGCTCACCTGTCGGTGACTTTGCTCCAGTGACTTCAGTTTTTTCCCATTATGAGTTGGGCAATACCGTTTCGCCTTTTTTATTGCTCGACCATTTAGGGCCTGGGGTGCTGAAACCAACCAAACTGAAAAAAGGCGTGCTGGAACATCCACATCGAGGGTTTGAAACCGTCACATTAGTGTTTAAAGGCGAACTCGAACATCATGATACGGCAGGTGGCGGTGGCGTCATTGGTGAGGGCGATGTGCAGTGGATGACTGCTGCTTCAGGCATACAACACGAAGAAGTCTTTAGCCAAGCCTTTGCACAGCAGGGCGGAGCATTTGAAATATTGCAATTGTGGGTCAATTTACCTGCTAAAGATAAAATGAATCCTGCGCGCTATCAGAGCTTAGCCAAAGCCAGTATTCCAAAGATCAATTTAGCCCAAGATGCAGGTTATGTACGGGTCATTGCAGGGCAATATTTAACAGCCCAAGGCCCTGCAGAAACACATACACCTATACAAGTATTTGATGTCTTTGTCAGAGCCAATCAAAGCATCACCCTGCCTGCACAAGAAGGGGATACCACGCTTGTGTATTTACGTTCGGGCAAGCTGAAATTTACTGAAACAGATGAACCGTTAAATGCACAGCATATGGCAGTCATGTCGAGTCAAGGTGAAAATGTCGAATTGACGGCAGTCGAAGATAGCCACATGTTGTATTTATCAGCGCAGCCTTTAAATGAGCCCATTTATGGGCGAGGCTATTTTGTGATGAATCATTTTGCAGAAGTCATGCAAGCCTATGAGGACCTAAAACAAGGTCGCTTTATCTAAAAAGCAGACAATGAAAAACCATAAAAGCGGCAGTATAAAAAGACCAATACAATGCCAGCAAACACTGTTAAAATAGTCGGACTCAAACCGACAGATCGGTTCGTTGAAGTTCATTTTATCTCTATCTAGCGTCTTGTGAATACGACGCACATATGGCGGATACGCCGCAAATTCATTTTTAAAATTAATATTACAGTGCTCGTCATTGGGCTGAAGTGTCTCTCCCTATTTGTCATTTCAAGCTCGACAGCACACATTTGATATGTAGATAACAATGCAAAACGTACAAACCACAAAATTAAGTCGTGCCACCTTAATGTTTCCCTTGGCACTGGTTTTATTTGAATTTTCTGTCTATATCGGCAACGACTTAGTCCAACCCGCCATGCTTGCGATTACCCAAGAGTTTGGCGTGAGTAGTGCATGGGCACCCTCGTCGATGTCATTTTACTTATTGGGAGGTGCCTGTGTCGCTGCGATATTAGGGCCATTCTCAGACCGATTAGGCCGTAAAAAAGTCCTGTTGGGTGGTGTGGCATTCTTTAGCTTATGCTGTCTAGCGATATTGCTCACACATAATATCGAAAGCTTTTTAACATTGCGTTTTTTACAAGGTTTCGGTTTATCGGTTATTTCTGCCGTGGGCTATGCTGCTGTTCAGGAAACTTTTGAAGAGCGAGATGCCATCAAAGTCATGGCGATCATGGCCAATATCTCACTACTGGCACCACTGATCGGCCCTGTCCTCGGTGCCTTTATGATTGATCACGTGTCATGGCATTGGGGCTTTATAGGAATCGCATTTCTATCTTTTCTGAGTTGGTTTGGTTTAAAAGCCAAGATGCCGACTCAGCACATCAGTATTCCAAAGCAACCGGTGGGTTATATTATCGATGACTTTAAGCAGGTGTTAAAAAACAAACGCTTTTTGGCGCTGACACTGGGGCTACCGATGGTAGCAATGCCACTGATGCTATGGATTGCGCTATCTCCGGTGATATTGGTGGAGCAGCTAGGACTGAGTAGCGTGCAATATGGCATGGCACAGTTTCCCGTTTTGGGCGGTCTGATCCTCGGTAATATTGTCCTGATTAAAATCATCGATAAATTGCCTCTAGGTCAGTCTGTGATGATCGGGCTACCGCTGATGTTACTCGGAACGAGCCTCGTGGTGATTGGGACGATGACTGAAAGTTATTTTCTGACATTGCTCATTCTTGGTATGAGTTTGGTCAGTTTTGGTGAAGGGATTAGCTTTTCTGTGCTCTATCGATTTGCCTTAATGTCGTCTGAAATGTCGAAGGGCACAGTGGCTGCGGCACTGTCTGTGATCATGATGCTGACGTTCTTTGCCGTGATTGAAATCGTGCGCGTGCTGTATGAAAACTTTGGCCTTTGGGCCTATAGTTTGGCTGGCTTTACCCTCATTATCTTGTGGTTCAGCCTACCACGCTTGGTGGTGCGAGATATTATGCGACAGCGTAAATTGACGGGTGAATTTTAAATTCGAATTCATACCATCATAGAAAAAGCCCAATGCTGTGTAGAACAACATTGGGCTTTTTTATTTGTGGTATACAGTCTTAATTTGATGTTGTTGGTTGTTCTGCATTTTTTAATTTGCGATCGAAAATAAACGGGCCAAAAGGCAAAATTGATGCAATTAAGCCCATTAGAAATATGCTAAGCGCCCATTTTTGCTTTTCACAGACCACAAATAGCACCACCAAGAAGGCAATAAATAAGACGCCATGTCCCATACCGACGTATTTGACCAATATTGGATTATCCATCAGGTATTTCATTGGCATAGCAATGAACAACAATAATAAAAAGGAGATGCCTTCGAGTAGGCCCACAAAGCGTAAGGTCTTGATATTCATGCGAAGTCTAAATTCAAAGTGATTTCAGTCTTGAGTGTACCTGAAAGCACAGCAGGAACGAAGCGTTCCTGTTGAAATAATTGATTCGCATATTGAATCTAAGTAAATGTTTTTAAAGTTAATTCTGATTCATCTACTCGGATTAATCCTCTAGATCCGCTAAGGCGTCTTCAATCGAACCCTGATCAAATTCATAGTTACAGCCGAATAAAATCATCGGGCTTTTTCCGGTCATTTCAGACAGGCTTAGTTTGTGATTGATGGCATGCAGATCATCTGTTTCAGCTTCCGTACGTAGGATTTTTTCACCACGCAAAAATGGCATATTGGCAAACATTGGATGCTGCTCAATGCCATATTTTTGGGCAAGTTTTTTCACATCGGCTTGTCGATAGATCGCGAATACTGCATTGGAAGACAAGCCAATCTCTTGGGTTGGCATGCCAAAAAATTCAACAGGCTGCTTATTTTTATAGATATAAATAAACGGTTGATGTGGGTCATCATGGCGTTTCCAGCCCAATTGCCCCAGAGCCTTTTCATAATCGAGCAAAGTGTTATGGTAGGTGTCGTAATCGGCCTGACATTCCAAAATACGCTTCAAATCTTGTGCTGTCGGTGCTGCAAAAACAGAAGACGCAGCTAAACATGAGGTCGCCACAATCGTAGGTAATATGAGGCGTCTAAAACCTAAACTAAGCATTTTCATCATGAGTCTCGAATGATTTTATTTAATTTCCGCCTGAATCAGCTGTGTTCGAAGCTGAATCAGTTCGGCTAATGTTTCTAATAATAAACTGATTTGCTTGAGCACCAGTTGTAGGTGATTAGACCGCATTTCTTCAGTGCTGAGTGTTTTAATTTCAAAGAGTTTTTGCTGAATTTTCTCAGGGTTGAGCGGTTTTTGCTGAATTAAGACCTCGTCTAAGGTGCTTTGACACCATTGCAGCAGTTCAAGGACCTGTTGGTCTTGTACCTGTTCACGGTGGCTCCCCAACGCAGAAATATAACTAAGTTGACTATGGCTATAGACCAAATAGCGAAATGCGTGTTGTATTAAGTTCTGGTCAGGATCAGGTTCAGTACTTAAACTAGAAATCATGCTCGACAGTTCAGTTTGAGCATTATGGGCTGAACGACGGGCACGGCGATAATCAATGCTATTGGTTTTTCCATGGAGATATTGCTCAACCACGGCATCAAAATAATGCAGGGTCGCAGCAGAGCTTTTTTGAATGGTCTTGGAAATATTGCGAAAGTCCCAATCTGGCCAGATGACATTCACCGCGAACCATGCAATAAAACAGCCGAGTAGGGTATCAACGATACGCGGTAAAATGACCGCATAACCAGCGCCTTTTAAATTAAAAATCAGCAAGACCATTAAGGTTGCCATGAGGGTCGCCATGGCATATTTTTTGGCACTCAGATAGAAAAAGCACACGCCAAAAATAATCGTCAGTAGTAATTGACCTTCGACACTAGGCACAAAATACAAAATAGGAATGCCAAGTAAGACCCCTAATATGGTTCCCAAAGTCCGCATTTTTAAACGACTTTTGGTCGCAAAATAACGCATCTGACAGACAAATAAACTGGTCAATAATATCCAGTAGCCATTTTTGGCAAAGGGCAAGAGGGAAATGGCATAGCCCATAGCAAAGACAAAAGCGATGCGAACAGCATGGCGAAATAAGGCAGATTCTGGACTCAAATGCTGTTTCAGTTTGAGCCATAAATCGTGCAAACCGTGAATATCGTCATCGAGTAAATTGAGGTTGTCGATATGCTGCTGATAGGCCTGTTGCTGTGAATGATCTAAATCCTGCACATGCGAAAAGCGTTCTTGCACACTGTCCAAATTACTCAAGATCAGCTGTAGATTTTTCACTTCTATATTTTGCGGATTATTGGCCATCCACTCCTGCAAAGAGGCATGCAAATGTGCCAGTGCTTGCGCAGTAATCGGATCAGGCTGATAGGGCTGTCGATGCAAAATGCAGTAGGCCAACTGTTGGCAAGCCTGCGCTTGTAATCGAATATTTTTTTGAAAACGGAAAATTAAATCGGTACGGCTAAAATTTTGATGAATTTGTTCATAGTGTAAATAATTCGCACTGGCCTGTTCGTGAATATCTTGTGCCAAGAAATATAAATTCAGCCAGTAGATGGTGTTTTTATTGGCTCTTGAGGCTTTTAAACGAGTGAGTAAAGAAGCTTTGGTGGTGTTTAAACTCGGGATGACATCACTGTTTTTGAGTGATAATTTATACAGTAAATGTTCCACATTATTGACATTATCTGGGTCAAATAAACGTGCTTTTGCATTGAGTACTTCGGCGATTTGTAAAAAACAACGTGAAAGATTGTCTTGTACAGGTAGGGTGGGTTTAATCAGGTAAAAGAGAATCGAGGTGAAGCCATACCATAAGGCCCCTAGAACAAAGCAACTGGGTTGAAAATACCACGAGTCATATTCGCCCAAGCCAAACATGGTGTAGATCGACAGTAAAATCGTGCCAAAAGATATCGTGGCATAGCGTTGCCCCAAAGCCCCCAATAAAATAAATCCTGCACTGGACAGTGAAAGATACAAGATAAACAGCAGCTTATAAGGATAGAGAAAATCTAAAATACTACTGACACTAAAGAAGAGTACGCAGACATAGAGCAAATTACGTAGTCGGATGCTGAGTCGGTCATCAAAGTCCGTGAGCGCGGTAGCAATCGCACCTAAGGTGACGGGAACAATAAAACTATGAAAACCGAGAAAATATAATCCGAGCGTGGTGCCACTCAAAACAATACAAATTTGCAGGCAATACATAATGATTGCACTGGATTGAAACTGTTGAAACCAAGAGAGTCGCGTGTTCACAGAGTTCTGTAGTATTCGAATGATTTTGTAAATTAGACTGAGCTTTTTTCTGTGAACTGTCAATTTTTATTCAATAGAAAAGCGGACTTAAAGTCCGCTTGTTCAAATCTATATGCAAGGTCGATTATTGAATCACACCACAGGCAATACGGTCACCGCCACCGCCTAGAGGTTTAGGGTCGTCAGAGTAATTATCACCACCGGCATGGACCATGATGGCTAAGCCTTGTACATCCGCCAATTTCAAACGCGGTGCAATTAAATTCACTTTTGCTGTGCCATCCGTTTGAACTTGAAGGATCGGTAAGTCACCCATGTGACCGGTTAACGGTGTACCGTGGTGAGGTGCAGCTTTAGGGTTAAAGTGACCACCCGCAGCGAGTGCCGCACCCGCTTTTCCATCTTTTTCAGCTGGGGCACAAGAGCCTTTTTCATGAATATGGAAACCGTGTGGACCCGGAGGAAGCTGGGTTAAATTGGTATGAATAACCAAGCCAGCAGGGCTATCAACCAAGTTAATTTGACCGATGCTTTGACCAATACCTTGAGCAGTCACGGCATTGACCGTCACGGTTTTTGCATTCAGACCTGTTGAAGTCGAGGTACTCGCACAGCCTGTAAACATCAGGGCACTGACCGCAGCAAGCGCACCGAATTTAAATAGTGAAGACATGTTTGGCATCCTGTCTGTTTTTATGGAGTTTCAACCATTGAAACAGATGCGGATACAGGATGACAGATAATTTAAGTATTTGATTGTAATATTTGTTTAATGAATTCAAGCCTGAATTAAGGTTGTTCAGGCTTATCATCCATATTGTCTAAGTTATGTGCCAATGTTGCTTTGGGCATCATGACGGGTTCAATTTGGGTTTCATGCAACCATTCACGCCAAATGGCTAACAATACAGCTAAGATCACTGGCCCGATAAATAAACCAACAAGACCGAAACTGGCGATCCCACCTAAAACACCAAACATGATTAATAAGAATGGAATCTGGGTTGCCCCTGAAATCACTAAAGGACGAATCACGTTATCGGCTGTACTCACGATACATACACCCCAAGCCATGACGCCAATGGCTTCAATGGTTTGACCTTGTGAAAATAACCACAACGACACAGCGGTATATGAAATTGGTGGGCCAAACGGAATCAGTGCCAACATGAAGGTAATGATGGTTAATAACATCGGGTTAGGCACATCGGCAACAAAATAGCTGAGACCGGCAAGTAAAGCTTGGGCAATGGCGGTGAGACCGATGCCATACACGACGGCACGTGTAGTATCCGAAATAGTGGCAAGATAATGATGAATACGTGGCCCAATGACCATTTCGAGGGCTTTACTGACCTGACTTAAAATGGTTTGACCATCACGATAGAAGAAAAATAAAGACATCACGGCAAAACACAGCTTAAAGATATTTTTACTGACTTCGCCGACCAAAACTTTACCGTAGTTCAAATGCCCCTGAATCCAAATTTGTACCGATTGAATAATACTGTTCGGGTCATTGTTCAGCTCATGCAGGGTACGACTGACTTCTTTACCAATAAACGGCAGTTGGCGAATAAAATCAGGCACATTGACATGACCAGAGAAAACTTGCTTTTGTAATTCAAAATACAAGTTACGGCCTTCATGTTGTAGCAAGAAGATCGCAAAAATCACCGGCAGACCCACCACGAGCACCACCAGTAAGATCATCAGCGCCGCACTTAGATTTGCACGATTGCCACAAAAACGATGCACCGATTGATACAGCGGCCAAGTCATATAGGCAATAATCGCTGCCCAAACAACGGGCACAATAAAGTATTTGAGTACGCTAAAGCTCAAAAAAATCAGGATAAAAAATAATCCGAACAATAAGACTTTTTGTAATGTAGGTGCGAACGTTGGCAATGCGTGCTCTGATTTTTTCATCATGTTGTGTTCAATCTTAACCGAAAAAAAAGCTCCCGAAAACGAGAGCTTGTTAACTTATGGTGAATATCTTTCAGGCTAGATCCTTGCAAGATTGGCCTTTATATCAACAAAATGTGGAATGATGGGTTAAAACCACTCGGCTTCGTCTTCAATAATGGCATTGAGCACAGGTTGCCATTGTTGTTGCATACCGAGGTACAATTTTTGCGTTTTGTCAAAAACCGAAAGACCTTGCATGGCAAGTTGACCATAAGCGGTACGTTCAGAAATCCAAGCAACGGGCTGCTGTTCAACTTTATTGAAAAAATCTTGAATTTCTTTGGAATGAGCAGAATTGGGTTTGACACGATTGGCCAACAATAGGATTTGGACTTTACCTTTACGAATCCGTTTAATTTCTTGCAAATGCTTTAAAAAACGACGGGTCGAGTCTATGTCGAAGAAAGACGGTTGTAGCGGGGTAATGATGGCATGAGCTTCACTGACCAACTGATCTGCATGTTCACCCGATAACGCACCTGGAGCATCGATAATTAGATATTCAATCCCTTTCGGCACATCACCAATCGACTTTTCATGACGCCAATCTAGGCTCTGAATTGGGGCGGCAGTCTCTGGGCGTTGTTTGAGCCATTGACGTGCAGACTTTTGATTGTCAGCATCTGCCAAGGCCACTTTATAACCTTTTTGCGCAAGTGCAGAGGCTAAACTGATTGCTGTGATGGTTTTGCCACAACCACCTTTTTGATTGGCAATTAATATCGTTTTCATCGACCTAAATAGATTTTATTCTGCTCATCCCTAGCATATCATTGTTTAATGCGGAGAATATGACAAAGAACCAAAGTCTAAGTTTTTCCTATAGGTTTCGCTGTAATATATTAAAAAGATTAGGAATTTTAAATGTCTGTCTGGATGGCCATGCTCATTGGCGCGTGTATTGGGATTGTACTGACCACCTTAATTTTAAGTGGCAGTCGCAATGGAAGGATTAAGGCAGAATACGAGCAATATATTGCAGAACTAGAATTGGAACATCAGCAGGCCTTGGCCCATGCACAAAAACGCAGTGTAAATACCAGTCGTGCTGTTTTAAAAGGCAAAATGGCCGAACAAATGGCGCCGATCATGCCCGAATTTCAATATTTACCTAGCGATGCAAAGTTTCTCGGTGACCCGATCGATTATGTGGTTTTTGATGGCTATACCGACTTTCGTGATGGTGATGGACTCGCTGAAGACATCGAAGTGGTGCTGATTGATATTAAAAGTGGTGGCGCACGTTTGACCAAAGGGCAACAAGCGATTGCTCAAGCCATTGCCGAAGGGCGAGTGCGTTTTGAAACTATCCGAATTGATTTTGAGCATATTTAAGCTCGCGTGACTCAGCCTCAGAACAGTTGAAAAGTAATAAGGACAGAATATCCACATGGAAAAACTCTTAGCGACTGCAGCCGTTTTTGCGCTCATGCTGTGGATATGGTCTGAATATTTTCGTGCCATTCCACATTTAGAGCAGACTGGTGTGCTGAAAAATTTTCAGGTCACAGCGACTCAGGCATTTTCCGGTGAATATTTGCTGTTGGATAAACACTACTACAGTGCGAGTAGTCGTACATTACATCCGGCAGCACCGACCGTGGTGGGTGGCTTTCAAGACATGGCCTATGTCAGCAATATTGATCTGCTACTGAGTTCAGGCGCAAATGATTTCCAGTCTTTAAAATATCATCTTGAATGGTCGCAGCAGAACCGCTGTTTTAACGTACAAGCGAAAGATGTGCCCTCGACACAAATTGAACAGCTCAACTCCGAATTGCAAAATGTCAGTGTGATTGCTCAATCCGAAGACGTCGCAAATCGTATTCGGCGTTTGAAATCAGGGGATCGTGTGGAGATTTTGGGTGAATGGGTGGATGTGCATTCCACCAAAACAGGGAAGTCGTATAGCACCTTTAATGTGTTGAATAAAAAGCCCTGTCATATCCTAAAAATTAATGCCATTCGATTAATCAAAGACTAGGTACTTTTAACTAGATTTGATTTTGCTTAAACATGGCCTTGGAAGCTTTAACTCAACTTCCGTGTGCGGGCGAGCAACATGCGCTGTCCAATTTTTGGAATGCCTTCAGCATCAAAATACTGCGTTTCAAAACATTCAAACTGGGCATCTTCAAGCAACTTTTGCATATTACGATCCAGATGACAGCCATCCGCGACTTTCTTTTGAATGGGCGTCAATAAGTGTTGTAACTGCTTAATTTTCCCATTTTCATTGTGTTGTACATGCTCAACCAAATGAAATGTTCCTGTTGGTTTAAGGACACGGTAGATTTCTTCAAGCGCAGTTTCAATATCGGCAATGCTGCATAAGGTCCATGTACTCACGACATGATCTAGACTTTCATCTGCAAAGGGTAATTTTTCAGCACCGGCTAAAATATGCTGTACCTCAAAGGGTGCCGCATGTACACGTTCAGCAGCTAAATGAAAAATATCAGGATTGGGCTCAAGGGCAAAAACCGTATCGACATTTTGATAAAACGCTAAATTCAAACCTGTACCAAAGCCAATTTCGAGTACCTCACCAGACACGGCTAACAGGAGTTCGCGTCGTTTATCCATCAGGCTCGGCACTTGCATGACTTGATTTAAAAGGTGCGGAAAAATGTGTTGTTGATAAAATTTATAAATCATAGCGAGTATTTTTGTTGGCTTTTTTTAAAGTGTAAATCATGTCTTTTTAATTTTAAATCATGTGGTGGGACGTGGATATGGGCCAATTGACTGAATAACAGCATTTTGTTACCAAGTTCATAAGGTTTATGCAGACTGTGTGCGTAATATAGAGTTACAACTAGTGAAAACGACATTCATCAGGCTCAACCTACGCGATTTTAAGCTCATGTTCAGGTTGGGGCATTATGTATAGATGAAGTCGGCTCAATTGCAGAATGAAAATTGAGTAATGTGAAGTATTACAGGGTAAGAGGATAACGCGATGATCAAGCGAATTGCATTAAGTACTGTGCTTGCAGGCTTTTTATTGAATGTCGGTGTCCAAGCGTCTTCAGATTATAATATTGCCAAAGGCTTAGCACCTGTTGCCAAAGGCCAGTCGATTTCTACCTTGAAAGAATTTAAAGGTGATTTCCGAATTTTAGGTTCAAAAACCTATCAAACAGATGAACAAGCAAAATTTTCTCCGATCGATTATGCGGTCAGTTGGGGTTTATTTGCAGAGCCAGAAATAGCTCGTACGATTTCAGTCAATCAATATGACCGTTTCTTAAATTGGAAAATGGATCGCGTTCCTGTACCGCAAAAGCAAGCCATGATGATGGTGTCTAATATGCACATCATTCCTGCAAACCCGCAAATTGCGAAACAAATTACTCAAGTAAAACGTGGTGATCTTGTGCGTTTAAAAGGGGATTTGGTTGAGGTGAAAGACAAAGATTTGGTTTGGACTTCATCTTTGACCCCAACAGATACGGGTGATGGGGCTTGTGAGGTTTTTCGTGTCAGTTCCATTCAGTGGATTGAAAAAGTCAAAGGCTAAATTTCGATTGCATCGAGATCGTATTTGAAATCGGTGTGCATTAGATGCAAGGTAAAATAATTTGATGATGAAAATGACGATCAAGAAAAAGCTTATTTTGAGTCTAATGATGGCGAGTGGTTTGGCGCTTGGTGGATGTAACAGTATGAGTTCAACTGTAGATGGGAAAACCCATGTATTTACTGAACAGCAAAGTTGTCCGACCTTGCTTGAGATGGATCGTGGACAGACTTTGGAAGTACTGTTAAACGAAAATCCAAGTACTGGTTATGTATGGGCTTTGGCTGAGCAACCGAAACTTTTTAAAGTTGAAGAAGTGTTTCAGTCAGCGCAACAACAAGCTGCTGCAGATGCGACACCAGTGCTTGGTGCCGGTGGTCAAAAGACCTATCGTTTTACTGCAACAATTGCAGGTGAGGAATTTCTACATTTGAAGCATGCACGGGCTTGGGAAAAAAACGCGATGGCTGAATGGACTTGTAGAGTTCGAGTGTCTTGATTTGAACCGATGATGAACGATAAAAAAGCCAGTATTTGTACTGGCTTTTTTATTGCAGACGAACTGATTTAGAACGTCTGCTTAAGCATTATTTCGCGCTGAGCGCTTGACCGTCAAATTGAATACCTTCCCAACCATTTTGCATAAATTGGCGAATGTTTTGGTGGTCAGTTGCGTCTGGTGTTGCCAATACAGCAGCATAATGTTCAGCAAAAAGACTTAAGGTTTCAGCTTGGTTTAGACCATTCAATTGGGCAAAAGAAAATACTTTGGCACTGCCTTGGTTTTCAGTCGCTGCATTGGCTTGTTTGCCATTGGTAAAAGCAGTTGGTGTGTGGTTATAACGCGCTTCAATAAATGCAATCACATCTGAAAATTTCGCAGTCCCTGCTTGAAGTTGATCTAATAATTCCTGAGCCATAATGTCCTCTTTCAATAAAAAATACCGCAAAGTGTTGCAGACTATAGCAAGCTTTGGCCCAAACATTTAACACTATTTGCGTAAATTAAATGCGTGTATATTGAAGGGCGACCTTAGGCAGTCTGTTGCCTAAATTGTAGATACCAATGATGTTGAAGTAGGACAACTATGAACTGGCTTTTGGTCGCATGTGGCGGCGCAATTGGGGCAACACTTCGCTATGCAGCAGGACTGTTATTGGCCAAGCCAACAGTACTCTTTCCTTGGGCAACATGGTGGGTGAATATTTTAGGTTGCTTTTGTGCAGGTGTGTTCTTTGCATTTAGCCAAAAATATCCCGTTCTACAAAATGAAGCACGCTTATTGCTTATGGTTGGGATCTTAGGTGGCTTTACCACCTTTTCCAGTTTCGGCTTAGAAACCTTTCAACTGCTTAGACAAGGGCAAAGTGGGCTAGCATTCAGTTATGCTATTTCCAGTGTGGTGATTGGCGTCATCGTATTGGGACTGGGATATTACTTATTTCAGTCGATTTTAAAAATAGATGTTTAAAACAACGCTTGAAATCCACAAAATTTCAGACATAAAAAAAAGAAGCTCAGGCTGGAGGAGGGGAACCTTGAACTTCTTCAATGCTTTAATTTTAAAAGCAAAAACTTAATCGAGACTGAACTTATTGTGAGCGTTTGAAACGTGCAAAGCGTTTATTAAAGTTCGCAATACGTCCTTCATTATTTACTTGACGTTGTTCACCTGTATAAAAAGGGTGTGATGCACTTGAGATATCGAGCGTCACATATGGATAGGTCTTGCCTTCAAACTCTTTGGTTTGATTGGTGCTTAAGGTACTGCCAATGACAAAAAAGGCATTGGCATTGGTGTCATGAAAGAGCACTTCACGGTATTCGGGATGGATGTTGGCACGCATTCTTCTGTTCCTTAAATTTATTGATTAAAGAAATGTTATAACATAACAATTAAAAATGCAAATATTGCCCGAAATTCATCGGGCAATCATCAGCGCTTTACGCTCCCTTAAGCGCTAGGTGGGACCAACTCATCAAAAAGATCATTGAGATTGTCATTCACTTTCAAATGAATCAAATTCCAATAATGCCCTGAAACAGTCCGGTTCACCATCAGGGTGTCTGGCGACGGTTTAAACACATCCCAGTATTTAAGAGATGGCTTAATTAATTCTACCCCGTCATGGTGTGCTGAGTTTTCAGCAAAGTCGTATTGTGTGGTCAGCGGACGCATCAGTACTTCAAGCCATTGCTCATACAACTCCGTAGGGAATTTACCGAGTTCATTGAGGGAATGTAGGGCATCGAGTTGCTGTTCCATCAGTGGAATATCGTGCTTGCGTGCAGCATTAATCAATTGCTTAAAGTGCGACACGATTTCAGGAGACAGGGTTTTCACACCGCCGTAGTCATATACGATGACTGAACCATCTTCACGAAAGGCGAAGTTGCCCGGATGCGGGTCACAGTGGAAACGTTTAAGGAAGAAAATTTCACGGCCAATGGCACGGAATAACCGTCTTCCCAAGGCATTTCGGGTTTCTTGTGACCATGTGCTGGCAGTTTCTATACTGTCGCCAAGCTCTAGGCTTAAAGTCAATATATGACGTGAAGAATAATCTTTATAGACCTGTGGAATGATGATTTTGTCATCCAGCGCACTATGAAACGCACGGGCCACATCTAAGTTTTGTGCTTCAATTTCATAGTTTAGTTCATTATCCAAACTGTCCTGAATTTCACGAAATAGCTTGTCTTGTAACTTCCGATCAATTTTCAATACGCCCATCAGACGAAGTGCAAGCCGAACTTGTTTTAAGTCACTGTCACAGGCTTCTTCGACACCCGGATATTGGACTTTCACTACAACCTGCTGACCATTAGGTAACACGGCTTTATGCACCTGCCCAATGGATGCAGCGGCAAAAGGTTGTTCTTCAAAACTTTTAAAAATTTGCGCGAGGGGTTTGCCGAGTTCTTGTTCTACTTGAGCCTTAATTTCAGCAAAAGGCATGGCTGGCGCTTGGCGTTGTAATTTACTGATCGCTTTTGCGACTTCAGGTGGAAAAATGTCTTTGTACTGCGAGGCAATTTGTCCGACTTTCATCACCGCACCCTTCATTTCACCCAAAGTGTCTGCAATTTGCAGACCGATGTCCTGAAAAAGTTTACTGCGAGATGCATTTTTCTGTTCTTCATCGGCAGTGATATTGCGGATGGAATTGGAAACGGTTTTAGTAGCAATGCTTGCCGTCATACTGGCAAGTTTCATAAAGCGACGACCCGGTGTGCTAGCCGTTTTTGCCATGTGATGTTCCTCAAGATCATCATTTATTATCTATTACCGATCATAGGCGACAAAACACAAACTGCCTACTTTAAATTGTTAAGACTTTATTTGCATTGATAAAATGATGGGCAAAAATGTAAATACTGAAAATAATTCAGGCAAATTTAAGCCACGCGCTGAATGGTTTAAAATATCGCGTCGCTAGAAGAGAACTGAACGATGAAAGTGTATCGCTATTTAACCGGTAAAGATGATGTCAATTTCTGTGCCCGTGTGACCAAAGCTTTAAATGAAGGCTATGAATTGTATGGCTCACCAACCATGAGTTTTAATGGGACAGAGGTGATTGTCGGGCAGGCGATCGTGAAAGACGTAGAAGACGACAGCCAAGTGCCACAAGGTTTAAAAAATGCCATCGAGGCGCTTAATTAGTTGGTTTTGGTGCTTTGCTTGCTTCACTGATGTTATGCATGTAAAAGTATTTACGCATTAAAAAAAAGATTTTCAATTCTATTCTTTAGAGTCTTTCATCTAGGGATTGAATAAAGGGATTAGCCTTCAGCTGGAGGTATTCTTACGAAACGTTGTTTCTCATTCGGCAAAATGAGAAGCGTGCCTCGCAAGGAAACCATCTTGCGGTGCAATCACCTCACCGACAAAACTCGTTCACTAGCGTCTAATTATTTAAGTATCGCAAAAACATTTTTGATTAGAACTAGTCCTGTCTCAAACAATTGCAGATGACATTTTCGTGTATCGTTCTTTTTTTGAATCAAATTGAGCAACTGATGTTATTCCGTAATATCAGTTGCTTCAGTTTTTTCGAGTTCTAAATGTGGACTGAGATATTTACTGCATTGGTTATGGTGTAAATTTTCATTCAAGGTGATAAGGTTTTGCGTCACGATAAAATCCTGATCATCCGCAGAGACAAACTTTTGATTGGCCTTGATGAAGTCCTGATAGGTGTATGCCATACCAGTCTGCTGACAACTTAATTTTAAACGTGTGGTATATGAGTCCGCTTGTTGTTCATGATAAAAGCGAAAGGCTGTCCAAAGTGCTTGATTGATGTAATCAAATTCGGGTTGTGATTGGACTTTGATGGGTGCGTGATACAAAGGAAATTCATGTCGGTTGATCGTTTGTTCAGCTTGTAGTGACATGGAAAAGCTCAAGCTCAGACAGAGACTGATCGAGCGAAATACATGGGACATGTTTATTTTCCTCTTCTTCGTGCTTTTTTATTTATGGCGTTGCTATACAGGGTGTTAATTTGCATTAATCTTCTGCATAGCGTAGCCGTATTTTTAAGTAACTTTTTAGATGATTTTTTAGGGCTTATCCCGCATGTGCTAAACGTTTATTCATCATAAATAAACGTGTAAGTAGCAGTATACATGCGACAGTCAGACCCACAATCAGGCCAATCCAAACGCCTGCAGCACCAGTCGTAGTGAAGCGTGCAAGATAGATCCCGACAGGGAAGGCAATGATCCAATACGCGATCATAGTGATCCACATCGGTCCTTTGGTGTCTTGCATACCGCGTAAGCACCCTGCGGCACTGACTTGCCATGCATCCATCAACTGATAGGCAATAGCGAACAAGACCAAGTACACGGCAAGCTGAGTCACATCATAGTCATTGGTATAGAGTGACACAATTTCATTACGTAAAAGCCAAAGCAGCAGCATGGTAATTAGGGCAAATACCGTCCCTGTCAACATACCGACTTTCTGGACTTTTCGCATAGCTAGCCAGTTTTTTTCCCCATAATAGGTACCGACCCGAATGGTCAGCGCAATCGCTAGTGACATTGGAATCATAAACAATTGCGAGGTAATCGAAATGGCGACTTGATGCGCTGCAATGGTAACTTCGCCTAAGGGACTCAACACAATAGCGGCTGTACTAAAAATACTGACTTCAAAGAAAATAGCTAAGCCAATGGGAAAGCCAAGTTTTAAAATACGTTTGATCCATTCACTGTTCATTTTTTCAAAAGCAGCGAAAGGTTGGGTCTTTTGATAGGCCGATCCTTTGAAAACGTACATCGCCAAAGCAAAGAACATCAACCATTGCAAAATCGCGGTGGCAAAACCACATCCTGCAGAACCTAATTCAGGGACTGGGCCTAAACCATACATAAAAATAAAGTTCAGTGGAATTAACACCAATAAGGCCAATAGACTCAGCACAGTGACTGGACGCGGATGCCCCAATGCTTCTGAGTAACCACGTAAAGCTGCGTACATGGTGACAGCAGGCATACCTAAACTAATCGCATGTAGAAATAAACTGGCTTTGGGAAGCAAGGCCTCAGGTACACCAAGTACAGGAAGTAAAAGCGGCATTGCCTGTAAAACCAGTGCAGCGATAATGCCAAGAAACAACGCAACCCACAAAGACTGACGGGCGATGGTGGCAATTTTTTCAGGCGTCCGAGCACCATTGGCTTCGGCAACCAATGGGGTGGTGGCAATCATAATGCCGCTGAACAGCAGCATGACTGGTATCCATAAGCCGACCCCGACCGCAATGGCTGCAAGGTCATTGGCGGACATGTGTCCAGCCATGATGGTATCAATGAGACCAAATCCCGCTTGCGCAAACTGCGTGATCAATATCGGGATCATTAAATGAAACAGTTGTTTTAATTCATACTTGCTGCTTGTTACAGCCGTGACAATAGACACAGAATGTACTCATTTCTTGTGAGGTGCTTAGGAATGAGGTCTTAGCGTTGGAAAGTGAGAAGCACACCAATAAAAATCACCACGCCACCCAATAAGCGTTGCCAGTTAATCGGGGTTTTTTCAGTGCCGAGCAAGCCAAAATGGTCAATTACCATCGACATTAAGATCTGTCCAAAAATAATCAGACCGGAGAGGGATAAAAAACCCAGTTTCGGTGCGGTATAAATACTGATACTGATGGCATAAACACCCAAACATCCCCCCAGCCATAAATACCAAGGGATTTGAGCAAAACTTGCAAAGTCCGGTTTTTCGACCGATTGAAAAAACACCATAAAGGCGAGGACTATTGTACCAACCAAAAAAGAAAAAAGGGCAGCTTGCAGCGGTGAATATAAATATTCACGCAATTGGCTGTTGATCGCTGTTTGAATGGTCATGGCGATACCAACACCCATCGCGAGCGGCAGTAAGTACAATAAATGGCTGCTTATTTTCATCTTGTTATCAGCAAATTCTTTTTTAATATGATCAGTCTACTGTATTCAATCAGAGTTTTCACAAGCACTCTGATGCAGTCATGTTAAAATACGCAGCATTCTTCAACGCATTTTGAGCAATCTCCTTGGCTGAATTAAATCCTGCACTCGTTCCTTTGTCTTTATACATTCACATGCCGTGGTGTGTGCGTAAATGTCCATACTGTGACTTTAATTCGCATGCGGTGCCGAATGGTGAATTGTCTTTGGACTTAGAACAAGAATATTTACAGGCGTTGGTTGAAGACTTTAAAACCCAAGTCGATTTTGCTCAGGGTCGCCTGATTCATAGTTTATTTATTGGTGGCGGTACACCATCATTGATTTCTGCCCAAGGCTATCAATGGTTATTTGCTCAGCTCAAAGCGTTGCTACCGTTTGAAGCGGACTGTGAAATTACCTTGGAAGCCAATCCGGGCACGGTTGAGCACGATCCTTTTGCTGGTTATTTAGATGCAGGGATTAATCGTCTATCTATCGGTGTGCAAAGTTTTAATACCGACCAGCTGAAAAAGCTGGGGCGGATTCACTCGAATGATGATGCGATTTCTGCCATTCAGCATGCAAAAGAGGCGGGTTTTGAACGGGTAAATGTCGACTTGATGCATGGCCTGCCTGAACAAACCATTGAGCAAGCGCTTTTGGATTTGAAATTGGCTGTGGAAAATGGCGCAACGCATGTGTCGTGGTATCAGTTGACCATTGAACCCAATACGGTTTTCTTCCGCACAAAACCGATTTTACCTGTCGATGATGTGCTTGAAGATATTCAAGAACAGGGCGAAGCCTATTTAACAGCGCAAGGCTTTATCAATTATGAAGTATCTGCATGGCGTAAAGAAAAGCCGTCGGCACATAATTTAAATTATTGGCAGTTTGGCGATTATTTGGCGATTGGCGCAGGCGCACATGGCAAAGTGACCATGCCAGACGGGGTGTATCGTTTCCAAAAAACCCGATTGCCGAAAGACTATTTAGCCAAAGTACCTGCTGAACATCTTCAGTTTAAGCGCATCGAAGCAGCCGACATGCCTTTTGAATTTATGATGAATGCACTTCGTTTAAATCATGGGGTGGAAGCCAAGCTATATAGCGAGCGTACAGGGGAAAGTTTAGAGCCGATTGCCGAGTTATTGAACTCATTACGTGAACGTAAATTGATGGTCAGTGATCCAACACTTTTGTCTTGTACCGAGCAGGGACATATCTTTTTAAATTCAGTATTGGAAGAATTCCTGTAATGAAAGCTATGTCAAACTTGTTTTAAAATTTGAGCGACAAGTAATTTTTCATATTCCGAATGTAATTTGCAGAATGTGTATGAAATTATTCAGTTGATAATTGAATTTACATGGCATAAAGGAACTTCAGAAAATGAAATATATTTTAACTGCGACGTTATTAACTATAGCTTTGGTGGGTTGCACCGATAAAAAAGCACCATCAGAACAAAATGTTGCAACAGAGGCAACGACCGCAACTGCACAAACAAACGATGTTGCAGTATCTCAAGATGAGCAAGTGATTCACTTTACAGGGCCACAAGATCTTAGCCTTGAGTTAAAAACCAAAGATAATTTTGAAACCGCACAATTGACTGATAATTCTGATCGTGTGTATGAATTGAAACGAGGAGTTTCAGGAAGTGGTGTACGACTTGCCAACGACCAAGGTGTTTCAATTCACTTTAAGAACTTTAATGGTGTGAATGAAGGCACTGTTGAGTTGGTAAAAGATAAACCCATAGAGATCAAAGAATTTATTGCTGATAAAGCAAAGTAAAGATTAAAAAAGACCGCATGAGCGGTCTTTTTTTAATTTAGCTTAACGATGTTTCGGTGGCATTGGCGGTAATTTATGCTGCGAAACAGGTTTGTGTTGATTGCCTTTAAAAGCTACTGCCTTATGATTTTGTTTGGCAAATTTCGCATGAGCTTGTTGATGTTCTTTTTTCACCATGTGGGGCCAAGCAGATTTGTGATGTGTTGCTTTAGGTGGTACAGGTTTTTTATCGAAGTGTGCAGCAGGTGGTGGATTTTTATGATCGAATGCAGGCGCTGCCATAGCGGACATTGTCGCAGTTGTTGCAATCAGACCAATCATCAATGAAGACATCAATTTTTTCATGGTTACGCTCTCTATGAATCAATGAAGTCATCATAGGGGGAGGCTGTGGAGAAGATATGAAGTTGTATGAGATACAAATGTAAAGCTAAAATTATGGAGTAAAATTCACTTTAAGTATTTAATATTTATTAAATAAAATTATATTTTGGCGATAAAGTATTCTATTTTGGTTGAAAAATACAACAATATTTCTCCATATAAAGTTCATCGTTATACATTGTTGTTACCTCATGAAGAAATTAAGAATGCTGTTCGTTATCCCGATGAATCAAACTTAAAAGAGTAGACATAAAAAAAGACCACCGAAGCGGTCTTTTTGATCTTTCAGCGATTGAAAAACTTAGTAATCAAAACTGAAGTGTTCAGGAGCCAAAGAAGTCATGGTCTTCGATGGGTTAACCATTGCTTCAGCGTGACCTTGTGAGCGTGGTAATAGACGTTCAAAGTAGAAGTCAGCCACTTTGATTTTTGCTTTATAGAACTCAGGAACTTCTGCACCATTGCCTTCTGCTAATTTTTCAGAAGCTACGGCAGCTTGTTGTGCCCAGAAATAAGCCATCATCACGTAGCCAGAGAACATTAAGAAATCGACAGAAGCAGAAGATACGATGTCACGGTCTTTACGTGCTGCAAGCATGATACGAACCGTTAATGCATTCCACTGTGCGCAAAGCTTCGTTAAGTCCCACGCAAAACGACGCATGTATTTGTTACGTGCATGTTGACCACAGAACTTCAAGATTTCAGCTGTGTAGTCACGAATCACTTTACCTTTAGAGGTCAGCAGAACTTTACGACCAATCAAGTCTAGTGCTTGAACACCGGTTGTGCCTTCGTAGAGAGTAGAGATACGTGAGTCACGAACAATTTGTTCCATGCCCCATTCTTTAATATAACCATGACCTCCGTATACTTGCATACCATGGTTTGCAGCTTCATAACCCATTTCGGTTAAGAAACCTTTGAGAATCGGGGTGTAGAAGCCTAAGTGGTCATCATGTGCTTCAAACGCTGCTGTATCACCGCGGGTTAAAGCATCAGTCATTTTGTCCGCAATTTGAGCTGCATAGTAAATCATTGAACGGCCGCCTTCAGCGATCGCTTTTTGAGTTAAAAGCATACGACGTACGTCTGCATGGTGAATAATCACATCGGCTACTTTTTCAGGATCTTTTTTACCTGAAAGTGCGCGCATAGACATACGTTCTTTGGCATATGGAAGAGCGCCTTGGAATGCCAATTCAGCATGTGCAATACCTTGGATCGCTGTACCAATACGTGCAGTGTTCATGAAGGTGAACATTGCGTGTAGGCCTTTGTGTTTTTCACCGATCAAGTAACCAATCGCATTGTCAAAGTTCAACACAGCTGTTGCTGAAGCACGGATCCCCATTTTGTGTTCAATCGAACCACAAGTCACAGGGTTGCGTTCGCCCACTGAACCGTCTGCATTCACAAGGAATTTTGGAACGATGAACAATGAAATGCCTTTGGTGCCCGCAGGTGCATCTGGAAGACGAGCAAGTACGATATGCACGATGTTATCTGTTAAATCATGCTCACCCGCAGAGATGAAGATTTTTGTACCAGAAATTGCATAGCTACCGTCAGCTTGAGGTTCCGCTTTGGTTTTTACCTGACCTAAGTCGGTACCGCATTGAGGTTCAGTTAAGCACATGGTGCCTGACCAAGTTCCAGCAACAAGGTTCGGTAAATATTGGTTTTTCTGTTCTTCTGAACCAAATTGTAGAATGGTGTTGATACAACCTACGCTGAGACCCGGATACATTTGGAATGACCAGTTTGCTGTACCCATCATTTCAGATTTGATGAGATTCAACGACTGTGGCAAGTTTTGACCGCCAAATTCTTCAGGGAAAGACAGACCTTGCCAGCCACCCTGTACAAATTGGTCATAGGCTTCTTTAAACCCTTTTGGTGTTTTCACATCACCATTTTCAAAATGACAGCCTTCTTCATCACCCGTTTGGTTCAAAGGCGAAAGGATGTTTTCACAAAAATCCGCTGCACCTTCTAAAATCATGTCGACAGTGTCTGCATCAGCAGCTTCACCATTAGACAAAGTTTTGTAATGTGCTGGGTAATCGAGCACTTCATTCATTAAGAAACGAATATCGTGTAAAGGCGCTTTATATGCAGGCATAGTCTTAATCCTAATATCTAAATTTTTTTGGATTATCTGTATTGATGATTTGATTATTCATAATTTCATCAAAAAAACATTGATGAATACGCCCTTAAAAAATGTCAGAAAGGCGAATTGTAATATTTAACCAACATGTGAAAAATAAACTTCTGATAGACTGGGTGTTGATCTTTTGATCATTTTTTTCTTTTAATAAATCATAAAGAACTTAGGTCTTTCGTACAATTATGCGATTAAAATATATAACACTTTGTTTACTGGGTTTGAGCATTACTGGGTGTGCTCAACATGTCATAAAAACCAATTCAACGGAGCAGTCTCTCGGGCAACAAGCCACTCAAGGCTTAAACGCAATGTTTGAAAATGCCAGTTATGACATGAAAGGGCAATTTTCAATTCAAACCGATATTCAGTTCGATGAAAAAAAGCCTGAAACCAAGTCAAAGCCTGCAACTATTACACAGCCAGAGCTGGATCCTAAACTTAAAAAACAACTGGATCAGTTGATTAAAACCCAAAATATTCCATTTAGCCAAAAAGAAAAGAAACAGCTCTATCAAGCGATTGCCAATGAATCGATCCCACCATCAGCGCGCTATAGCGATGAAAAGGATGGCGTTTCTCCGCAATCTAAAATTGCTCAATCACTGCTGAATGTATTGAATGATTTACAGTTTAGCTATAGCGGTTCAGTACATTTTAGAGAAAAACTTGCTGCCTTAACCTTGCAATTGAGTTATCAAAAACCGACCTTGCAGGTGAATGCACAGTTGCCGATGATCATTGATTTTAATCAACATAAATTTTATACCAACTACTTTGCGTTCATGCCGTTTATGGTAAATCGCGAAAGCCAAAGCAGCTTGGCTTATGTGGATTTTTCAAAACATAAAGAGACGATTGCTCAGTACGATTTGAAAAAATTTGCTGACTATTTAAAACAGATGAATGCTTTGCCCTATGTCTTGGCAGAGCCGAATCAAGTGCAAAATATTGCTTTAACACGTGATGAAAAAAATGCAGGGCTGACTAAAAAAATCCGCTATGTGGGTGATCTCGATGCGCTTTACACCCAGCTTGAACTTTTTGATTTTGTGAACGCCAACTATTACACCACGCAAATCAAAGGTCAGCGCAATAGTGACGCCGAGCAAGATGACTCTGTGGACGCTGCTGTGCATCTTAGTGCTTCCGAAGAGGCGATGGCTGCGGCTGAAGCGGCGGGAGGGACTGCAGTAGCGGCAGCAGTTGAGGATGAAGACGATGATGCGGCTTATGCATCTGTAGAACGTGTGAATGAGCTGCTCAATGCGAAAATGCATGGCCTGATGTATCACCAACATGAAACGGAAGAAGAACAAACGTCTTCTGCAGCTGAATCTGCTGAGTACGCGATCGATACTGCAAGTGCATATGCGGAGGCGACCGCGGGTGATGACGAAGAAACCTATAGTTCGGATACTGAAGTAACCGAAGCTTATGCGGCTTCCGAAGAAGATGACGAAACAGCGAATTTATCTGAGGAAGTCTGTCAGGCCTTGATGAACACCAAACAGGTGCCGATTGGTAAAGTCACACTGTGTCAGGATTATCAAGATGTTCGGGTGATACCGCTGCAAACAGATTCTGTACCATCGGCTTCTGCTGCGGACGCATCCAATACAGATTCAGAGATTTCGGATGCTGTTGAGCAGTTAAAACCAGTATTCCAGCAATATCAAAGTGAACAACTTATCGATGTAAAACAATTTCAGCAATTATGGCAAAAGCATCAAGCTGAAATTGCGCAGGTGCTGAATGCACAGGATAAATCATCTTCGAATGTTGTGATGGATGTAGGCTTAGATCACAAAGGCCGCGTCCAAGTAATGGACTATCAATTGGCCTTTAATGAGCCACGTTTAGGTCAATTAAAGCTGAAAAGTAGCAACCAAATCTTGAATTATGGCAATGCGACTAAAATTGATCGCCAAGCCATGAAACAGGCAAAATCCATTGAGGAAGTCAGTAAAGATTCACTCTTTGAAAATATGTTGAAAGGTCTGCTTGCACCAATCACGGGAAATGATCCTCTGCTTGTTGAAGCAGAAACTGCATCGGTCGATGATGTCCGTGCTGCAAATGAAGAAATCGAACTTCCTGAATATCTAAGTATTGTAGCTTTGCAAAGTTATAAGCGCCATCAATCTGAAGTGAAAGCCTATCAAGCGGCATTTGTCGTGGCATTTGCTAACTATCGCGCTCAGTATGTGCGTTATTACTCAGTCAATGATTTGAATGAAATTGCTGAAGTTTATGCATATCGATTTGTTGATGGGTTAAAAGAACCAACAGGCAATGCGCTGAAACGTTTAAATCAATTACGTGATAAGCATGCTTTACATCGCTATCAAGACTTTGATGACTTAGGTTCTTCGGTCAATCATTATGTACAGTCGGGGATTGGTGAGTACAAAGCTCAGGTTGAGTGGAAACAATTGCAAAAAACCTATAAGACTGATCAGGCGATTTTTGCACATTTATATCAACAAAACTTTTTAGCCAGTTATGAACTGGAAGGAACTGAAAAAGCACATTTGGTGAAAGCATCAAAAATCTATGCGCAAGCCTTTGCTGATGATATCAAAGGAAAATTATCAGAAGCGTCATTACAAGGCCTAACAGCAGAACACGAAGAGTTGTTCAGCCAATCGGCTTATTATGAAACCTATAAGGCCATTCAAAAACACAAGAACTAAGTTGGATCAAAAAAAGAACCTCAATCGAGGTTCTTTTTTTAGGTGTTTAGCCTGCTCAGAAAGTGAATTGAGCAAATCATTTTGAATTATAGAAAGTCTTTTAGATCAGGTTTAATGCCATTCCAAATGGAAAAAGATTCAATCGCTTGACCAACCAACATGCCAAAACCTTCTGAGGTCGGAACATGGCGTGCTTTGGCTTGATCCAAAAACGTCGACGGTTTGCCATAGGCCATTTCATAGGCATGTGTAAATTGTAAAGCTTCAGGCAAAATTAGCGGATCACCCGTTAAGCTTGCCGATGTGGCATTAATCACCAGATCAAATTGACCTGCTAAGTCAGTGAGTGCAATGGCTACAAGTTCGGCATTCGGTACAGCAGTTTTTAAGCCAGCGACCAATTGTTCAGCACGCGCTAAAGTCCGGTTGGCAATCACGATTTTTTTGGCCCCAGCTTGTACCAGCGGGTAAATCACGCCACGTGTTGCACCACCTGCACCAATAATTAAAATATCCGTCTGTTCTAAACTCCAATCTAAGGCACGGATGGCATCGACCAGACCTTGTCCATCGGTATTATCGCCATGGAGTACGCCATCTTGCATCCAAAGTGTATTGACCGCACCTGCAATTTTGGCACGTTCAGTAAGCACGGTACATTGTGCATACGCTTGTTCTTTAAACGGAACAGTGACATTCATACCGATACCACCTTCGGCAAAGAAGGATTCGACACTGTGCTGAAAACCATCGAGTGGCGCAAGTCGTTTGCTGTACTGAATGTCGAGGCCTGTTTTTTCAGCGAAGGCATGATGAAGTTCAGGTGAGCGTGATTGTTCAATCGGGTTGCCAATCACGGCAAATTGTTTGCTCATTGCACAGCGTCCATGTAGATGTGAAAGAGCAGACAATATACGCCAAAACCGAAGATGGCTAAAGTTCGGGCAGTCTTAAAATCGTGAAATAAAGGCGGAAAATTAAGGATTACAAATATCTAAGACGCTTTGAATCAAGATGCTCGCAGCACTGATGACTAGACCAATGAGGGCAACGACCATGAAGCCAATGGCCAAATTATCATTCAAAGACGTTTCGGAAAAAATATTAGTACTGATAGCGCTGATCAGCACAACAGCAAAGCTCCAAAACACCAAGGCAGTAAGACTGACTGCTTTTTTATTGAGTGTTTGATGTGTCATGTGCGTTGTACTCCGTACAAGAAAGTTACAGCCATGAGTTTATTGACACATTGTGCAATGACATAGCGTAAAGCTGTTTAAAAGATGTGTCATTGTTGAGCAATATGATTACAAAGTAAATGCTTAAAAAATTTATTTATGCATCAAGATATTACATACAAATGAATACTCTATTCATCAGGCAATAAAAAGCCCCTGACGGACAGGGGCAAATACACGTTTATCCGTTTTATTTCAGCGTCTTCAGCCAATCTTGCGGTTTTAAATAAAAGTCGGTGAGCCTTTTCTCGGCAGAATGTTCTTCCCATTCAGGACGATACGACCAGCCTGCCAAGGGTGGCATACTCACTAAAATCGACTCAATACGCCCACCAGTTTGTAAACCAAATAAGGTGCCACGGTCATACACTAGGTTATATTCAACGTAACGACCACGACGGTAAAGTTGGAAGTCTCGTTGTGCTTCGGTATAGGCTTTGTCTTGGTTTCTTTGGAAGATCGGTAAAATCGCCTCTAAATAACCATTACCGACGGCCTGCATATATTTGAAACAGGTTTTAAAGTCCCATTGGTTGAGATCATCAAAGAATAAACCGCCCACCCCACGTTGTTCATCACGATGTTTTAGATAAAAATAGTCATCACACCATTTTTTATGTTCATCATAGAGCGTATCGCTAAATGGGGCACAAAGATCATGGGCAGTTTGATGCCAAGACAAGACATCTTCATCATTTGGATAAAAGGGAGTGAGGTCAAAACCACCGCCAAACCACCAAATCGGATCTTGGCCTTCTTTTTCCGCGACAAATAAACGCACATTGGCATGGGAGGTCGGGACGTTGGGGTTTTTCGGGTGAATTACCAATGACACGCCCATGGCTTGCGCTTTAGCACCTGCAATAGCGGGATGGCGTTCAGTCGCAGAGGCCGGTAATTTTGAAATGTTGATGTGCGAGAACATCACGCCGCCTTTTTCAATCACAGTTCCATTTTGAAGAACACGTGAGCGACCACCACCACCTTCAGGGCGTTCCCAGTCATCGATCGCAAATTCGGCACTTCCGCCACCAGCACGTTCTTGCTGTTCCAATGCGGCACAAATCCGTGCCTGTAAATCGCGAAGGAATTCATCTACACGTTGAATATCGGCTGAAGTTGGATTCTGCATGGTGACCTTTATTAAAATAATTTAAAGATAAGTGTCATCAAAGCATAAATTACGTGAAAACTTAAGGCATTTTTCCCGATACTCAGCATCGGATCTATGCTTTAAATCTGGAAATCTAGTGATTAAACCAAAAGATCATGCAAAGTTAGCAGCAATTGCTCAGACTGAAATTGGGACTATTCCGACAAATTTGCTAGGTTGAATTCACTTCTGAAGCCCAGCACAATAATCATTAAGTAGATTTAAATTGAATCTCATTGATTGAAATGGTGCATCGATGTCTCAGCAAGCGAGTTCTTTAATTCAAAAATATAATGTACCGGGTCCACGCTATACCAGTTATCCAACCGTGCCGTATTGGGAGGAAGCTGAGTTTTCATTACAACAGTGGAAACAGGGATTAAAGCGTTCATTTGATGAGACCAATCACAGCGAAGGCATCAGTCTGTACATTCATCTGCCATTTTGTGAAAGCTTATGTACGTTTTGTGGTTGCCATAAAAAAGTCACAAAAAAACATGAGATGGAGCTGCCTTATATTCAGGCGGTGCTGAAAGAATGGGACTTATATTGTCAGCTCTTGGTCGATCGACCGATGATTAAAGAAATTCATTTGGGCGGGGGAACGCCTACTTTCTTTTCTCCTGAGCATCTCACCCAGTTGATTCAAGGCATTCTAGTGCATGCTGATATTGCTGATGCACATGAATTTAGCTTTGAAGGGCATCCGAACAATACCACACGTGAGCATTTACAAGCTTTGTATGATGTTGGTTTTCGACGCGTAAGTTATGGAGTGCAGGATTATAATGAGAAGGTGCAAAAAGCCATCCACCGTATTCAGCCCTTTGCACATGTTGAACAAGTAACACAGTGGGCACGTGATATTGGCTATACCTCTATTTCGCATGACTTGGTTTTTGGTCTGCCATTTCAGGATTTAAACGACGTGTTGCATACCATTGAACAGACCAATCGTTTGATGCCAGATCGTCTAGCCTTTTATAGCTATGCGCATGTGCCGTGGATTAAGGGCAATGGGCAACGTGGTTTTAAAGATGCCGATGTGCCGAAAGATGATTTAAAACGTCAATGCTATGAAGAAGGTAAGAAGCAATTACTTGCACATGGCTATCATGAAATTGGAATGGATCATTTTGCATTAATCCAAGATCCAATGTATCAAGCTTTTCAGCAGGGCAGTTTGCACCGTAATTTTATGGGCTATACCGCATCGAAAACCCAAGTAATGATTGGTCTCGGCTTATCTTCGATCAGTGATAGTTGGTACAGCTTTGCACAAAATGAAAAGAAAATTGAAGACTATTATGCACGTTTAGAAGCGAATGAAATTCCAGTCTATCGGGGGCATGTGCTGACAGATGAGGACTTAATCATTCGTAAACATATTCTCAATTTGATGTGTACCTTCCAAACTTCTTGGGCAGGTCCAGAAATGCAATTTCCTGAGCTTGATGAAGTATTAGCGCAATTGGCTGAAATGCAAGAAGATGGCTTGCTCGAGATTTTTGATCAGCACATTCAGGTGAGTGATGCAGGCAAGCCTTTTGTCCGTAATATCTGCATGGCTTTTGATTTACGATTAAAACGTCGTGTTCCTGAAAATCGTATTTTTTCGATGACGATTTGAATCTCCCCTAACCCCTCTTTAATAAAGAGGGGGAAGCCTCCCTTTTGTAAAGGGAGGTTTGGAGGGATTAATTTATGGAGAATTTAAAGGATTTTTAAAAATCGTCCTTTTGATACATATGCGACATACGATCATGTTTGGTTTTTAAATATTGTTCGTTAAAGGGATTTAAACCCACAGTCAGCGGAACACGATCAACGACATTCACGCCTTGCGCTTGGAGCGCTTCAATTTTTAATGGGTTATTGGTAATGAGACGCACAGCCGTAATGTTGAGATGATTCAACATGATAGGGCACATATCATAACGACGTGCATCGGCAGGAAGATCCAATAATAAATTGGCATCCACTGTGTCATGGCCTTGGTCTTGTAGGGCGTAAGCACGGATTTTATTGGTTAAACCAATACCGCGACCTTCTTGGCGTAAATATAAAATCACCCCTTGACCCGCTTCATTAATTAATTTTTGGGTGGCTTGAAGTTGTGGGCCGCAGTCACATTTGAGTGAAGCAAAGGCATCACCAGTCAGGCATTCGGAGTGGATACGAACTAAAACAGGTTCAGTAGGAGCTTGTTCTAGTCCTTTAGAGAGTGCGACATGTTCTTCACCGGTTTCAGGATCCTGAAAAACCGTAATATTGAATTCACCAAAAGCGGTCGGTAATCTTGACGTTGCGACAAATTCTATAGGCACTGCTTAACCCGTTTATTCGATTATAAATTGGCTAAAGTATAGCGTAATGCTTGGACATTGGTAGAATTGCAACGACGAATTTATGCAGAACATTTTCTTTTTTGTATAAAGCGAACGATAATAGTTGATAAATAGGAAGATTATTCAGGATAATCTGACTCATTCAAAATCTCCCCAACGAGATCATTGCTAAAAATTACATCGCTACAAGTTTGGCTGATTGTAAGGTGATACAATTCGACGATATGATCGAGTTACCCATTTAGACCGAGCTTAGGAATTTGCCAGGCTTTAGAAGGCTTTGCCACATTATGCTGTATAAAGAAATACCATCTCAACGCCCTGTAACACCGTTGCTGGATACGATTAACCATCCTCAACAACTTCGTTTACTCGAGCGCAGCCAATTAGAGCAAGTGGCGGATGAGTTACGTCAATTTATTTTGTATGCGGCCGGACAAAGTGGTGGGCATTTTGGTGCCAATCTTGGGGTGATCGAATTAACCGTGGCATTACATTACTGTTTTGAAACGCCACGTGATCGTCTGATTTGGGATGTGGGTCATCAAGCCTATCCGCATAAAGCCTTGACCGGTCGTCGTGAACAATTAGTGACGATTCGTGCCAAAGATGGTTTGGCTGCGTTTCCTGCCCGTGAAGAATCTGAATTTGACACCTTTGGCGTAGGCCATTCATCAACAGCGATTTCTGCTGGTCTTGGGATGTCATTGGCACGTCGCTTCAAGCAAGATCCCTGTCATGTGGTTGCAATCGTGGGTGATGGCGCGATGACAGCGGGCATGGCTTTTGAAGCCATGAACGATGCGGTGGCACACAATGCTGACCTCATGGTGGTATTGAACGACAACGATATGTCGATCTCATGCAGTACTGGTGGTTTTGCTAAGCATTTGGCTGCGATTTGGGAAAGTGGTCAATCGGTGAATATTTCTGAAAATGGCGAAGCCTATATTCAACCTCATCCTGAATGGGCGTATAACTCACGCCTACATTGTGCTGCGACCGATGCTGCAGACAACCTATTTAAAGCCATTGGCTTTGACTACTTTGGTCCTTTTGATGGGCACGATGTTGAACAATTGACACATGTGTTTGAAGCCTTAAAAAAACGCAGAGGCCCACGTTTAGTGCATGTCTATACCAAAAAAGGTAAAGGCTTTGCACCTGCCGAAGCAGATCAAATCAAATACCATGCCATCAGTAAAGTGAATGCACCTGCTGCAGTGGCAACTGCACCGAAATATTCAGATGTTTTTGGTCAGTGGTTATGTGATGAAGCTGCACAGGATGATCGTTTATTGGCGATTACTCCTGCGATGTGTGAAGGCTCAGGCATGGTGCAATTTGCCAAGCAGTTCCCTGAGCGTTTCTTTGATGTTGCCATTGCAGAACAACATGCGGTGACTTTGGCTGCGGGTATGGCCTGTGAAGGGGTAAAACCGGTTGTTGCAATCTATTCAACCTTCTTACAACGTGGTTATGACCAGCTGATTCATGACGTCGCTTTGCAAAATCTTGATGTGACATTTGGTATCGACCGTGCAGGTTTGGTTGGTGAAGATGGCCCAACGCATGCCGGTGCATATGATTATGCCTTTATGCGTACCGTGCCAAACATGGTGATCATGGCGCCGAAAGACGAAAATGAATGTCGTCAAATGTTGCATACGGCTTATTTGTATAAAGGCCCAGCGGCGGTACGTTACCCACGTGGTAATGGACTGGGTGTTGAGATTCAGCAAGAGATGATTGAGCTTGAAATTGGCCGTGGTGAAATTGTTGCAAACTTCAATGATCAGCAAGATGACACCATTTCTATACTGGCTTTTGGTAGTCGTGTTCAAGCGGCACTAGAGGCAGGGCAGGCTTTAGCGACAAAGCTAGATGTGGCTGTACGTGTGATTAATATGCGCTTCGTGAAGCCATTAGATACACAGTTGATCGATCAAATCGCAGCAAGTACGCAACTATTTGTGACAGTTGAAGAGCATGCAGTCATGGCGGGTGCGGGCAGTGCAGTAAATGAATATTTAGCCCAAGCAGGCGTGGTTAAGCCTGTGCTGAATTTAGGTTTGGCTGACGAGTTCATGCATCAAGCAACACATGCTCAAATGTTGCATCAGGCTGGACTGGATGCTGAAGGCATTGGCGCTTCAGTGACACAGAGCTGGCTAAAACATAAGCAAACAGTGGTTTGTTGAATTTCTAATTTTTAGAAACATTTTTTCCCTAAAAGCCCTTATATTTGATAAGATATAAGGGCTTTTATGCATTATTCTTTATCAGTATCTTCAAATTTGTAGTGGGTGTTCAATGGAACCTATGGTGGTTATGGCTGCGCGTGCGGCTCAATTAGTTGGTCAAGAGCTTTTAAAAGCGCATCAAAATCGTCATAAACTCGATCTACAAGTCGAAGAAAAAGGAATTGATGGTCCAGTAACGCGTGTAGACCGTTATTTGGAACAATTGACTATCGATACCCTACGTAAAAGCTATAAAAATCACAGTTTCCTAGGCGAAGAGTTTGGTCTTCAAGAAGGCAAAGGTCACGACGCTGATTGGTGTTGGATCATCGACCCACTTGATGGCACATTAAACTTCGTTAATGGTGTTCCACATTTCTGTATCTCTATTGCAGTTCAACATAAAGGTGTAACTCAACACGGTGTTATTTATGACCCTGTGAAAGATGAGTTGTTCTCTGCAAGCCGTGGTCGCGGTGCGATGATGAATCAACGTCGTATTCGTGTAAATGTAAAAGACAGCTTAGAAAACACTTTCCTTTCAGTGGGTCATGCGTATCGTAAAATTCGTAATGGCGAAGTGGTTTCTTATGCGAAAAACCATTTCAACTCATTGTTAAATGTGACTGAAGCCGGTGCTCAATACCGTCGTTCAGGTTCTGCTGCTCTTGATCTAGCATATGTTGCTGCCGGTCGTTTCGATGGTTATTTCGAACTTGGTTTGAAACCTTGGGACATCGCTGCGGGTGAACTTATTGTGAAAGAAGCGGGTGGTACTGTGGTTGATGCTCGTGGTGGTAACGACTCAATGGACAATGGTCAAGTACTTGCATGTTCTATGAAAATGCTTAAACCGCTTATGCAAGCTGTTGTTCCAGCTTGGGGTGAAGCTGCTAAATAATAGAACGCTTAGTTCGAGTTTATTGACAGAATAATGAAATAAAGCCCTCTTTATGAGGGCTTTATTTTTGTCTAATCGGTCAAAAATAATGGCTTAAACACCTATAATTTAAAGCTTCTTACAAAAAATATTCTGAAGTTGACTAAAACAGGTGACATTTAAAAACTTTCTGCTATAATCCCCGCACGCACTAAATTTCGTTCATTACCTGAACATTCTCTTCTATCATTGTGTATGCGCGTTCCGGTCCAAAGAGAGGACGATATTTCGCGCCCCACCCAATCGCTAAGCGATTCCTTCAGGTTGCGGCTGTAATCATGTGTGCGTTATACGCATCGTCGTTCTCGGATCGCCGCTGATTCTATATTTTCAGCGTCTTTTGCTGTGCCGCTTTTTGCCGATGTCCATCTGAATTTATATTTTTAATGGAGCACCCATTTTTGGGGTGAAATACTCTATGAGCAAAACTTTTGCTGATTTTCCTTTACATGAGTCGTTACAACTAGCATTACAAGGTCTAGGTTTTACTACTCCGACTCCAGTGCAAGAACAATCAATTCCAGCTGCATTAGAAGGTAAAGACCTTCTTGTATCAAGCCAAACTGGTTCTGGTAAAACTGCTGCATTCTTACTCCCAACTGTGAATGCTTTGGCTGGTCAAGACACATTGATGTCTTTTAAAGAGCGCATGAAAGCGGTAACTGCACCGTCTATTCTTGTACTTTGCCCTACACGTGAATTGGCTCAACAGGTTAGCCAAGACGCAATTGCTTTAGTACGTCACATGAAAGGTGTTCGTATTGCTGCAATCATGGGTGGTATGCCTTTCGGTAAACAAATCCAACAGCTTAAAGGTGCACAAGTTGTCGTAGCGACTCCAGGTCGTTTACTTGACTTGGTGAACCGTCGTCAAATTAAATTAGACAACGTTGATGCGTTAATCGTTGACGAAGCTGACCGTATGCTTGACTTAGGTTTCTCTGAAGACCTAGAAGCGATCAGCGACTTGGCTGCTAACCGTAAACAAACATTAATGTTCTCTGCAACATTTGCGCCGCGTATCATTACACTTGCAGAACGCATGATGAATGATCCACAGCGTATTGCGATTGAAACTGGTCACTCTACAAATACTGACATTACTCAGACACTTCACTGGACTGACGGTTTCGAACACAAGAAAAAACTTTTGACTCACTGGTTATCTGATGAGTCTGTAGATCAAGCAGTTGTATTCGCATCTACTCAAGAAGATACAGATATGTTGGCTGAAGAACTTGCAGAAGCAGGTCACTCAGTTGTCGCTCTTCACGGTGCAATGCCACAAACTGTACGTAACCGTCGTTTACGTAGCATTCGTGAAGGTCGTGCAAAAATCTTAGTTGCGACTGACGTTGCTGCACGTGGTCTAGACGTACCAACTATTTCTCACGTAATTAACTTCGGTCTTCCAATGAAGAACGAAGACTATGTACACCGTATTGGTCGTACAGGTCGTGCGGGCCGTACTGGTAGCGCGATTACTTTAGCGACTTACCGTGAACGCGGTAAAATCCGTGCTTTAGAAGACTTCTTAGATGCACGTTTAAATGTATCTGAAATTGAAGGTCTTGAGCCATCTCCACCTCCTGCACGTGGTAGCCGTGATGGCGGTCGTGGTCGTCGTGATGGCGGTCGCGGTGGTCGTGGTGGTTTCGGTGGCGGTCGTCGTTTTGAAGGTGAGTCAAACTTCAAACGTCGTGAAGGCAACCGTGATGGCGAACGTCGTTCATTCGGTGGCGAAGATCGTCCACGTCGCGAATACAACAACGATCGTCCACGTCGTGAAGGCGGTTTCGAAGATCGTCCACGTCGCGAATTTAACAACGATCGTCCACGTCGTGAAGGCGGTTTCGAAGATCGTCCACGTCGCGAATTTAACAACGATCGTCCACGTCGTGAAGGCGGTTTTGAAGATCGTCCACGTCGCGAATTTAACAGCGATCGTCCACGTCGTGAAGGTGGTTTTGACCGTCGTTCTAACGATGACAACCGTGGTAACCGTGTAGATTACAAACCAGCTCGTGAAGGTTATGGCGATCGTCCAAAACGTTCATTTGGTGAAGATCGTCCACGTCGTGAATTCAACGGTGACCGTCCTCAACGTTCATTTGGTGAAGATCGTCCAAAACGTTTCGGCGATGACCGTCCAAAACGTTTCGGTGATGATAAACCACGTGGCGAACGCACTTTCGGTGAAGACCGTCCACGTCGTAAATTCAATGACTAATTGAATTTCGAAAGAAATATCGAAAAAACCGGTGGAAAGACCGGTTTTTTTTATGGATTTAAATTAGCTTTTTAATCAGAAAAATGTATACTTGATCAAACTTTATGTGTTTAATGATAATTAATATGAACGGAAACGCGTTGGCAAATATGCGTACAGTGATGATCGAGGTACTTATGCCTTATATCGGTTTGACACTCTTATTGTGTAATATCGTTTACTATATATACAATTATTTTAACTAAATTCTTCTATTGGGTTGAAAGCAGCCTCTATAAAATCGCATTAATAATAAAAAACAATTTACCTGATGGAATGCAGGGATATGCGCTCATGCAATGGTAACATTTTAAACTTCAATCCTTTATAGTATGCATGCTGAAAAAAATGCAGGAAAATCCTCAGCTATGAATAATCAAACGTCTTCTCAGACTCAGGCACTGATCGAAGTGAAAAACCTGAGTTTTAAGCGAGGAGAGCGCGTCATTTATGACAATGTCAGTTTAAAAATTCGTCGTGGTCAGATCACTGCAATTATGGGTCCATCTGGTACAGGTAAAACGACTTTACTCCGTTTAATTGGTGGTCAATTGACTCCCGATAATGGAGAAGTGTTGCTTGATGGGCAGGACATTGCACAGATGTCACGTCAGGAACTCTTCGCTGCGCGTGCGCGTATGGGGATGCTGTTTCAGAGCGGCGCATTATTTACCGATATGTCGGTATATGAAAACGTAGCCTTTCCAATTCGTGCGCATACCAAGTTGCCAGAGCATTTGATCGCTGAAATTGTTGCGTTGAAATTAGAGTCTGTTGGTTTACGTGGTGCAGAAAAAATGATGCCCTCTGAACTTTCAGGTGGTATGAATCGTCGTGTGGCTTTGGCCCGTGCAATTGCACTCGATCCTGAGCTGATCATGTATGACGAACCCTTTGCAGGGCAAGACCCGATTGTGATGGGGGTTTTAACCCGCTTGATTCGTTCGCTACGTGAAGCTTTAGATCTAACCACGATTATTGTTTCGCATGATGTGGCTGAAACATTATCAATTGCAGATTACATCTATGTGGTGGCTGAAGGGAAAGTGCAGGGCGAGGGAACACCTGAGCAGTTAAAAGCACATGCTTCGCCTTTTGTGAAGCAGTTCTTGACGGGTTCGGTAGAAGGTCCGGTCGATTATCAATTCAGTCATCAGCCCTATTTAAATCATGAGGTTCGTTCATGAATGCTATTGCCGCATTAGGTAGACGCGTCATTGAACGTGTTCGAGGAATCGGCGTAGCAACCATTATGTTGCTGCAGATTCTTTTTTCCATGCCGACTTTACTTGGCGTGAAATTGTTTATTTATCAGATGTACCGTGTTGGTGTGCTTTCATTACTAATTATTGTGGTATCTGGCTTATTTATTGGCTCGGTACTGGGTTTGCAGATGTATAGCATTCTGTCGACCTTTGGTAGTGAAGCGATGCTCGGCACCGCAGTTGCGCTGACTTTATTGCGTGAACTTGCACCTGTGGTTGCGGCTTTACTCTTTGCTGGTCGTGCAGGTTCTGCTTTGACGGCTGAAATTGGTTTGATGAAAGCCACTGAGCAGTTGTCGAGTATGGAAATGATCGGGGTCGATCCATTAAAACGTGTGATCTCGCCACGACTTTGGGCCGGTATTTTTAGCTTGCCAATGTTGTCGGTGATTTTCGCTGCGGTCGGCATCATGGGCGGTAAATTGGTGGGTGTTGATTTTCTAGGTGCAGATGAAGGCTCTTATTGGAGTGGCATTGAGAACAGTGTGCAATTCTTTAAAGACGTCTTTAATGGCACCATCATCAAAAGTTTTGTTTTTGCATTAATTTGTACTTGGATTGCGGTCTATCAGGGCTATGCCTGTGTCCCAACTTCAGAAGGTATTGCAACGTCGACCACACGTACTGTCGTGTATTCTTCGTTGTGTGTTTTAGGATCAGATTTCGTGTTGACTGCGGTCATGTTCGGAGGTATTTAATGAAATCACGTACGAGTGAACTGGCCGTCGGTTTTTTTGTCATTCTTTTTGCTATCGCTATTTTCTTCTTGGCGATGCGTGTGAGTGGTTTGGTCGGCAATAACATCGAAGACAGTTATGAATTGACCGCGACATTTGAAAATGTAAACGGGATTAAACCCCGTGCCAAAGTCACCTTAAGCGGTGTCAAAGTCGGTCAAGTGGAGTCGTTGAAACTCGATCCTGTGACGCGCTTAGTGACAGCACATCTGATTATGGATGGCTCATTAACCTCTTATAACGCAGAACAATTAAAAGAAGTGCAAAAGAATGCACTCGAAGAACTGCGTTACACATCAGATTATGAAGCAGCAACACCTGCGAAACAAAAAGAAATGGAACAGCAACTGATTGCTAACATGAAATCCATCACCAATATCGATGAAGATGCTTACATTATGGTGGCAACCAATGGTTTATTGGGTGAGAAATATTTGAAAATTGTACCGGGTGGTGGTGTCAACTTCTTAAAACGTGGTGACCAAATTGGTAATACCCAAGGTACGATGGAAATCGAAGATTTGGTGTCTAAATTTGTGACCGGTGGTGCAGGGAACAAATCTGACAGCACAGCAGATACTGAACAAAAAACAGAAGCTGCTGACACAACAACGGCAGAAGAACCTGCATTTGTTGAATAATTTTTAGGAGAAATTAAGTGAACACATTGTTAAAACATACGCTTACAGCAAGTATCTTATCAACTATGATGGCAGGTACAGCTTTTGCTGCTCCAAGCGAAGCACCACCTGCATTTGTAAAAAAAGTGGCTGATGGCCTCATTACACGTTTAAAAGCAGACCACGCAAAACTACAAAATAACCCTGCGGCTGTGAAAACGATTGTTCGTCAAAACTTAGACCCGTATATCGATTCACAAGCGTTCACACGTATCGTGATGGGTACGTATGCCACTAATCAATATAGCTCAGCGGCTCAACGTGCACAGTTTGAACGTAACTTCCGTGCAACGCTGATCGAAAATTATGGTTCAGCTTTTGCCAAGTTTAGTAACCAAACGTATAGCATGCGTCCATATAAAGCGTCGAACAGTAAGAACCCTGTTGTAACGATTGATTTCCATAACAACGGTGAAAAAATTCCAGTTTCTTTCCAGTTGGCGGATAAAGGTTCACAATGGAAAATCCGTAATATCAACGTTTCGGGTATCGACCTAGGCTTACAATTCCGTAATCAGTTTGCGGCAACTGTAAAACGTAATGGCGGTAACATTGATAAAGCAATTGCGAACTTCAAACCTGATGCTGATGCAGCATTGGACAAGAAAAAATAAGATAGGTGATGTGTGATTAAACTTCATCAACAAGAATTGATGGTTTCAGGCAAAATCGATTACAACAATGCCGAATTGTATTATCAAGACGGCTTGAAGTTGATTCAACAACAGCAAGCTTTTCCCTTGGTGGTCAATCTTGCTGAGCTTGGGCATGGCAGTACTTTGGCTTTAGCTGTTTTGGTCCGTTGGTTACGTCAAACGCCAAAAGCGCAAGGTTTGCAGTTTAAAGCAGTCCCTGAAAAAATGATGAAGATTATTCAAGCCTGTCATCTTGAGCATGACTTGCAGTTGATCTAAATAAAAAAAGCACCGTAAGGTGCTTTTTTTATTGCAGTGCGATAAGAAGTTCTCACAAGTCTACGCAATAGGAACGGATTAAATCCATTTCTTCCAGCGGAAGTACATCAATGGGCCAATAAAGAATGCCACGATGATTAAGCTGACCACGATAAAACTGGTTGTACCATGTGCGAAGGGCAGTACATCGGTGTTCATCCCATAGACGCTAGCCACTAACATCGGTGGCGCAAGCATACTTGGTAAAATCGAGAATCGACGAATCGTATCATTCTGTTCGGTGTTAATGAACCCTGAGGTGGTATCCAGTAAGAATCGAACCTTTTGGAACAAGAAGGCATCATGCTCAACAAGAGAGCGTACGTCTTCACTGAGCTCTCGGATGTCGGCATCATAAATATGACTGCCCAATGCGCGAGGACGTGACAGGAAGGTGAGAACACGACGTAAGTCGATCAGACAGAGCTGAGCTTTCCCGAGCATATCTTCTAAATGCGCAAGTCGGGTAATCATGTCATCTAAGTCTAAAATCATCTCACGATGACGGTTATTCAGCACTTCTGTGGAATACTTTTCTAAGTCCTTGTGGATATCTTCCAAGATATCCGCAAGCTCATCGAGTTTGGCTTCTAAAAGACCCAATAAAATCCAAGTTGGATCTTTATAGTCAATTTCATAATCATTGCGACGCGCGCGGGCACGAAAGGCACGGAAAGCCACCAGCTTTTCACCCCGTAAAGTGAATAAGCGCTCTTTATGCAAAATAAAGGCAACCGTTTGTACGGTAGCTAAGGTGCTGGCATTTTCTTCGGGTTCGCCATCGACCTGAAAATTTTTATTTTTCGTTAAAAAATAGGTGCTGATGTGCAAAATACCGTCGTCATCACGGTAGAATCGTGCACTCGACGAAATATCTTCTAATGATTTTAATGTAGGTAAATTTTGATCATAGGCATCCATAATCCATTGCTGCTCTTCCTGAGACGGGGCAATGAGATCGAGCCAGACTAAATCCTGATGTAAATCGAAGTCACCATTGATGGTGACATCTTCCAGGCTACCGCGCTCTGTGGCGTAAAAGGCTTCAAGCATGTTGTCTTTTCCCCTTGCGCAGTAAGTTAAAAATGAATGGGTGTATTTTAGACAAGGATTTGCTGAAAAACACTGTTCTAATGCTTATTTTATGAAAAAATCTGTTTAAAGTTGATTTTTCCAGCATAGCGTTCCTGATCTGATGGTGATTATAAATGAAATCTATCGCAATTTTCTGTGGTTCCGCCCTTGGTAACAATCCTGCCTATTTACAGGTGGCTGAAAAAGTCGGTCGTCATTTGGCGGCACAAGGTATCACACTGGTCTATGGTGGTGGTCGTTCAGGTTTGATGGGGGTTGTGGCAGATAGTGCTTTGCGTGCAGGCGGGCAAGTCATTGGGGTGATTCCAAAAGTCTTGGTCGATAAAGAATTGGCACATCCAGATTTAACCGAATTGCATGTGGTAGAAAATATGCAACAACGGAAAACCAAAATGTCTGAACTCTCGGATGGTTTTGTGGCGATTCCAGGTGGAGCAGGGACTTTAGAGGAAATTTTTGAGCAGTGGACGTGGGCTCAATTGGGCATTCATTTAAAGCCATGTGCCTTTCTCAATGTAGATGGTTTTTATGACGATTTATTGAATTTTCTAAAAACAACTGCAGAAAAAGGCTTTACCCATCCGCGTTTTATCGAAGGCTTAATTACAGAAGATAATATTGAAACGATTGTTGAAAAGTTTCAACATTTCACTGCGCCAGAGCCGAAATGGGGCATGGTTGAACGTACAGCCTTTATCACCGATTTGGAACAAGATTGATGAAAACTATCACTGTTGCCGCAGCCATTATTCTAAATGAACAGCATGAACTTTTAGTGGTTCGTAAAAAACACACGGCATTCTTTATGCAAGTGGGTGGCAAGTTAGAACCCAATGAAGCCCCTGAAATCACCATGCTACGTGAAATTCAGGAAGAAATTGGCTGCGCTGCGCAGATTGAACAATTCATTGGTCGTTTTGAAACGGCCGCTGCGAACGAAGCCGATCATCTACTGGTGAGTTATGTCTATCTGGTCCAGTTGCAAGGTGAACCGAAAATTGATGCAGAAATTGCAGCAATGCAATGGGTCAGCTTGGATGATACACAGACAAAACTCGCACCTTTAACACGTGAGGTGGTGATTCCTTGGGTGAAGCAGCAGGCGCGATCTCTTGTTGAAAGCTAAACCGCTTCGCTTGCTCAGTTTCTTTATTAGTGGTTGATGTTAGAAACTAAGGCTGTGCTGCAGCAATGCATGCGGCATATACCTGCGTGCAATGTAGCCGATGTAACAGCGTACTTAATGCATGGATTGAACTTCCCGTGGTCACCACATCATCGATGATGAGGACTTTACGGAAACGGCGTTTTTCGGTTGGGTCGATAATAAATTGCTGTTCGATATTTTCTAGGCGTTCTAGCCGACTTAAACCTTTTTGAGCGTGCTGTGCTTGACGAATCACCGGTTGCCAAACAGGGATGCGTAATTGCTTTGCCATCATGTGTGCAACGAGTAGCATTTGGTTGTACCCACGGTCTTTGAGGCGTTCTACTGAAATAGGCATGGGAACAATGGCCTGAACTCGAGCTAAGCGTAAATTTAAAAGGCTCTGTGCCAGTAAATTTTGATAGTGCAATTGTTGTTCATACTTATAGCTTTGGATGATGCGATCTATTGGAAAATCATAGTGAAAGGCACAAGAGATGCTGTGTTCATGGCGATTAACCTTTTGTTTAAACCAAGGCAATTGTTCCCAACAATCGGTACAAAGCGAATGATGTTGTTGTCGATCGATACCGCAGAGTAGGCAAGGGGAAACGCTCTGCATCCCTTTTTGGATGAAGTGTTGGATAGATTGGAGCATGTTTTTATTCTAATCATTCTTTTTTGAGTATTTTGCACAGATTGCTGTGAAGTGCAATCACGACACCACAGCAATCTGTTCGAAAAGCTTACTGGTTAAAGCCAATCTACATTTTTAGGATAATCGATCCATCATCCTAATTTTATACATAGGCATAACGGGGTGCTTCAGGCAGCCAGCGTTTTAAAAGCGCTTGAGCCTGTGCTGGATAATCATTCAGGACTTGTTGAGCCACATAGTGTGCCTGATTGAGTAAATGATCATCTCGCTCTAATTTGGCTACACGAAAGCCCATATCTCCCGTTTGTTTAGTGCCGAGGAGTTCACCGGGACCACGAATTTCCAAATCTTTTTCAGCAATAATAAAGCCGTCATTGGTCTCACGCATAATGCGTAAACGCTCTTGCCCATTTTGCGACAAGGGATTTTTATACAGCAAGGCACAGAAACTGGCTTTGGCACCACGTCCTACACGACCACGTAGCTGATGTAGTTGTGAAAGCCCTAAGCGTTCTGCATTTTCAATCACCATGATTGAGGCGTTCGGGACGTCAACACCGACTTCAATGACGGTGGTTGCAATTAGTAATTGCAATTCATTATTTTTAAATTGCTGCATCACAGCTTGCTTTTCATCGGCCTTCATTTTGCCGTGAACCAGACCAATATTGAGGTCTGGGAAGCGTTCTTTAATTTCATTAAAAGTCGCTTCAGCGGCCTGAGCATCTAAGGTTTCGGATTGTTCTACTAGGGTGCAGACCCAATAGGCTTGTTTGCCTTCAGCACAATTGCTGGCAATCCGCTGTAGCACTTCTTCACGACGGTCAAGTGGAATGGTGACCGTTTGAATTGGTGTACGACCGGGTGGCAGTTCATCAATGACGGAGGTGTCTAAGTCGCCATAAGCCGACATGGCCAAGGTACGAGGAATAGGGGTTGCCGTCATCACCAGTTGATGTGGTGTCATGCCATTGAGACCTTTGTTCCGAAGTGCCAAACGCTGATCGACACCAAAACGGTGTTGCTCATCAATAATCACTAAACCCAATTTGGCAAATTGAACATTGTCTTGAAATAAAGCATGTGTGCCGACCACTAAATGGGCTGAACCATCTTGAATGCTTTGTTCTGCCGCAGCTCGAGCTTTGCCTTTTTGTTTGCCTGAAAGCCAAGACACAGTTAGACCCATCGGCTCAAACCATTTTTTGAAATTTAGATAATGTTGTTCGGCCAAAATTTCTGTCGGCGCCATCATGGCCACTTGCCAACCTTCCTCGAGCGCATGACAGGCAGCCACGCCTGCAACCAAAGTTTTACCTGCACCCACATCGCCTTGTACGAGTCGCAGCATAGGTTTGTTCTTTTTCAGATCGACCGCAATTTCTTTGGACACACGTTTTTGTGCGCCGGTCATTTCAAATGGCAGCGTACTTAAAAGTTGTTTGGTGAAGTTCTTACTTGCAGAGAAAGACGGTGCTTCGATTTGTTGAATATAAGCACGGCGGCTGAGCAAACTGACCTGATGGGCAACCAATTCTTCGAAAATTAAACGTTGCTGTGCAGGATGAGAACCTTGGCTCAGTTGCAACATATTGGCATCGACAGGGGGATGATGAATATAGTCCAAAGCCTGTTTTAGTGCATAGCCATTGGTGAATTTTTCTGGCAGTAATTCAGGTAAGTCATCACTATATAACTGTAGTGCTTGTTTGACGTATTCACGTAGTTTGGGCTGTGTTAAGCCTTCGGTTGCAGGGTAAATCGCAGTGAGTTGGGTTTGTGGTAAAGGCGTGTGTTCAGTAATCACCTGTAGTTCAGGATGATACATTTCTAAGCCACGAGCACCAACACGGACTTCACCAAAAATCCGTAAACGATTGCCCGGTTTTACCCGATCAGTAATGCCTTTGTAGATATGGTAAAAACGTAAAGTAACTTTGCCACAGTCGTCATCCAAAAGGGCGGCCATCGATTTACGCTTACCGGGTGGGAAGTCGATATTTTTGACTGTACCTTCCAGTAAATAACTGCGGCCCACGGTTAATTGGTTCATGGGGATGATCGTGCTACGATCTTCATAGTCGCGTGGCAGATGAAACAAAAGATCATCTGTTGTGAAAATATTTAGTTTTTCAAGTAAAGCAGCGGCGGCATTGCCAACCCCTTGCAATTGATGGACGGCAGCCATGTCCCCTCAACTTCGGTTTATATGATCTAAATGGATCAGTTCTGAGAATAGGTCGTTTGATGCATATTCTATTTATCGGTTATGGTAAAACATCGCAACGTGTTGCTAAACAATTATTTCAGCAAGGTCACCAAATTACCACAGTGAGTCGTAGTGCGAAAGAGGATGATTTTGCAGAACATTTAATCCAAGATATTCACCAACTGGATTTGTCGCAGGTTCAACCGATTGATGCTGTCTATGTTCTTTTGGCTCCTGCACGCCATGCTCAATTCAATGCTGTGGATGCTTACCGACATACTTATGTCGATTCTGTACAGCCAATTGTTCAAGCATTAGCACATCATCCAATACAACGTTTAATCGTGGTGTCGTCCACTCGTGTCTATGGTGAGCATGCGGGGGAGCGCATTGATGATGACACTGTGCCACGTCCGATCGATGAGCAGGGGATGTTGTTACTTGAAATGGAGCATCACTACTCACTAGCATTTCCTACCGAATGCGTGATCGTACGTCCATCTGGGATTTATGGCACATCGACAACACGAATGCAGAAACTGGCAGAAACGACTCATCACTATCCCAATATCCATTGGTCAAATCGAATACATATCGATGATTTGGCAAAATTTCTGTGTCATCTACTTCACGTGGAACATCATGAAAAATCATATATTTGTACTAATAACCAACCTCAACCTTTGCATGAGCGAATCTTGGAATTGCAAAGAGCTATGCATTTACCCGAATTGGTTTTAGAGAGTGAAGTAGAAACAGGTAAAAAAATTTATGCAATGCGGATGATGGAGAGTGGTTTTAAGTTAGCGCACGATTGATTGTGATGTGTAGCGTAAAATTGGTGTGACGTATAAAATTCAGTGTAGCTTGGTGAGTATTAAAAGAAATTCTATAAATGAATGAAATAGGTCTTTTACAACATGTATTGTTCAAATTTTCGAATGGATCTCAAAGGATAAAATTTAAATAATGACAAAATCATTTGCTGAACTTACTCAGAATTTACCCCATAGACCGATTTTGGAAAAAGCTTTGAGTTATTTTGAGAATTTACCAAAGATCGCGATTGATTGTGGTTGTGGTGCAGGAAATGAATCATCATTTCTACTCCGTCATCATTTTAAAGTATATGCATTTGATCCGTCTGTTGACGCTAAAAATATCTGTCTAAGTAAATTTAAAGACAATAAGAATTTTTTATTTTCTAATCAGGCCTTTGAAGACTATAGCTTTCCTAAAGCTAGTTTAATTATTGCTTTATTCAGTTTATTTTTTTGTTCTACGGATTCGCTTGAAAGTGTTTTTAAAGAAAATGCAGGAATCCTTAAGTGAGCAAGGCATCTTACTCATACAACTGTTAGGGAAAGATGATGATTGGGTAAATAATTTTTCTGAAAAATTTATAGGTTTTGAACAGGAAGAGCTTAAACAATTGTTTGATGCGGACTTTGATATTATTTATATCGATGAATTTAAAGGCAATAAACCGCTAGCCAATGGAACTCCAAAATTTTGGAATGTACATACCTTAATTTTAAAAAAGAAAATATTAAATACTTTTGTATAGTCCAAAAAAAAGAGACAAGCTCTTTACAACTTGTCCCTGATTTTGCTCATCTTCTTCCGCTTTTATGGCGAAAAAATCAGAACTGTTTATTTCTTCTTACGTTTCAGGCGCTTTTTGGCTTGTTCCGCAGCAACTTTATCCAGAGCTTCTTTTAACTCTTCATCACTAAAGGTTGTAATGTGTTGCAACATTTGGAGTGTCACATCATCCAAAACGAGGTTGGCATATTGCGCAACATTTTGGAAATTTTCATCAAACACAATGGCGTTGTTTTCATTGGTACTGATATAACCTTGTTGCGTTAAGACTTTAATAAAGCTTTGGAACAAGGCCTTATCAAAGAACTCTGGCGAGTTAAATTCATACAACACAGACAGACGTTGACCAACCAAGTGGCTGAGTTCTTCAACCTGACGGGTTGAGATGTTGCCTGAACCACGTTGTGTGATTAAAGCCAAAGTCATGTAGTAACGCTCTAGACTTTGCATCACAGGTGCAGCCAAGACCACTAACTGATTGTGCTGCTCTGAGTTAGGCGCAGGGGAGATCAGGTTGCCTTCTGCATCTTCAGAAATTAGCTTGGCTTTGATCAGTACTTCAGCATACGCACAGATCTGATCTTTAAGTTCTTCATCATTCCATTTAAGGAATAACTCAGCTTTTAAGAACGGATACAGTGTACGAATGACATTAATTAAATCACCACGGCGAATAGAACCATTATGTTCAACCAAAGCGGCAATGAGTGATGGCAAAATAAATGCGTGCAGGATGTTGTTACGGAAGTAGGTTAACAGCACAGCTTGATTATCAGCAATGGCAATAATATCGCCAAGGACATGATGAACACGTTTAATCAGCTTGAGTTTTAAACCATAAGCAATGATTTCTTTACCTGACAGCGGTGTTACTTGCATGCGCTCATCGTAAGGTAAGGCAGTTAAAAGATCGCGATAGGTATCTAACTGCTTAATGCAAATCTCTTCATCTAAAGTATGTTTAGATGTAGCCAATAAAATCAGTGAAAGCAATGAAACTGGGTTCACCACTGCTGCACGGTTAATATTTTCTAAAATCACGTGTGCAGAGCTGTTAATGGCATCCGAAACCTCTGGTGGAATTGGATCGTCATTTTTCTCGATTTTGATGTTGCTTGCATTATGCTGTTTCAACATATCATCAAGGAAAACCGGCTCACCAAAGTTCAAATGCACTTTACCGAAAATACGTTCGATCTTACGCAGAGTTTTCATAATCCCAATGATCGATTCGCCTTCTTTCGGCTTACCATTCATTTCGCCAACGTAGGTCGCACCTTCCATTAAACGCTCATAACCAATATAGGTCGGTAAGAACACGATTGGTTTGGCTGGATTACGTAAATGACCATGGACAGTCATGGCGAGCATGCCGGTCTTCGGTGGTAATAAACGACCAGTACGTGAACGCCCACCTTCGATGAAGTATTCAAGCGGTGTATTACGCGCCAAAATACTGTAGAGGTATTCTTTAAATACGGTGGTGTAGAGACCATTGCCACGGAATGAACGACGAATAAAGAACGCGCCGCCGCCACGTAAAATTTGCCCGACAAATGGCATGTTTAAGTTATCGCCCGCAGCAATGTACGGCACCATCAAGCCACGTTTATAGATCACATAAGACAATAATAAATAGTCGATATGGCTACGATGACATGGGGTGTAAATGATCTCGTAGTCTTTGGCTAGTTCACGAACGGTACTGAAGTTATGTACTTCGACGCCATCATAAAGCTGTGTCCACAGACGAGTCAGGGCTAAGTCAGCAAAACGAACCGTTGAGGCTGAATAGTCAGAAATGATTTCATTTAAATAACCAATCGCACGACGTTCAGCTTCAACCATACTGATTTTACTGCGAATGCTTTCACGACGAATCGCATCTTGCACATCCGTAGATTTGATCAGGCCGTGCATCACATTACGACGGTCAGATAAATCCGGCCCCAAAACTACTTCACGCTGTGCATCTAAATAATCATTCAGTGTGCTGACAATATAAGTCGCAGGTGACAAGTTTGGATGTGTAGTTTTGGCATATTCAACCAAACGACGCAAAGACTGTGGTTCATGGAATTCAAGGTACGATTGACGACCGTGCAAACCAATATTGACCAACTGCTTCACTTTGCTTGGTGTAGACCATGTATCGGTAAATAATAATTTAAACCAAGAATCTTCTTTATCGGGTTCACGACCCCACAGCACGGTTACAGGAACGAGCTCAACATCCGCATCAGGATTTTTTTCCAAAACCTCAATTAAACGCAATAAACGAGGTGGAAAGGCATGTGGCGGTGGATTGAGTAAGTTGTCTTCATCATGATGTTGTAAAAACACCACAGAGGCTTTTTCTGTTTGCGTACCCACAGTCATTGGGTCGAGTGCAGGGTGTAGCTTTAAACGACGGGTTTCACCATCGACAATTAAAGCATTACTCCGTGAATGATTTTGCAGAACGTAGCAGGTAATTTTCGTTGTCTGTACGCCGGTATCTGTATCGGTTTCAGTCACTACAGGTTCTACAGGGACTTCACCTAAAACATGCGGTGTTACCACAAGGTCAAGCAGTTTACTCGAAAGCTTTCGATACATCTGACCAAAGCCGCTCTTGGACATACAAACTCCTACTTTTCATGACCAAACCACAGAGATTCTGAGGGGAATCTATTCTGCGTAATTGTACTTAAAAACTGTATGTCATTTTCTGACAAATTGCATAGATATTGTAAGATTTTATCGTTAAAAAACGTATTTTTAGCAGTTATATTGCATCAGCAAGGTGACAGATCAGTCAGCGAATCTTTAGGGTTTTAGTCTGGATTTATGGCAAAATGGAAAATATATTTAAACATCTGTTGATGTTGCCTGCGTTAGCTTAATCCCGAATGATAGATAGGTTTGTTATGAATGCCTTAACACAAGAGTTGGTTGATTTACTCAGCCTTGAAAAATTAGAAGAAAATATTTTTCGTGGGCAAAGCCGAAATTTGGTCGGGAAACGTGTCTTTGGTGGACAGGTTTTAGGTCAGGCGCTCCGTGCGGCATCTTATACAACAGATCGACCTGCTCATTCCTTGCATGCCTATTTCTTATTTGGCGGTGATATCAATGCACCGATCATTTATGAAGTGGATCGTATTCGCGATGGACGCAGTTTTGTGAGTCGTCAGGTGCGTGCGATTCAACATGGTAAAACCATTTTCATGTGTATGGTGTCATTTGCAGAGCAAGAAGACGGGTTGAACTACCAAGTTGCAGAGCCAGAATATCCAGCCGTGGAAGATTTAAAATCTGAAGCTGAGCTAAAACGAATGATGGTGGAATTTGTTCCTGAAAACGTCCGTGCATCTTTTATGCGTGACCGTCATGTGGAAATTCGCCCGATTGATCCGCAAAACCCGTACCAACCGCAGCCTGCTGCGCCATCGTATGCACACTATATTCGTACCCATGACAAAATTGCTGCTGACGTTGATGACATCTCTTTACATCAGGCCATTGCAGCATTCTATTCAGATTTTACATTGATGACGACTGCACTACGCCCACATGGTTTAAGTTATTTATCACCAAGTTTGCAGTGTGCGAGTATTGATCATGCCATGTATTTCCATAAGCCATTCCGTGTGGATGAGTGGATGCTTTATGACATGGATGCCACAGTCAGTGCCAGTTCACGTGGTCTAAATTTCGGTCGCATGTGGCAAAACGGTGAGTTGGTCTGTAGTACGACACAAGAAGGCTTGATTCGTTTACGCGAAATTGAAACCCAATAAGCTTTGAGCACTATGTGTTAAGTCGTAAAAGCTGAATATTGAAAAAACCGAATCTCCTGATTCGGTTTTTTTATGCCGTCAATTTTTAGTATGAATCTACTCACGGATTCGAGTTATCTAATTGGGGTGCAGTACAAATTGAATTGGGTTGAATACATGCTTTGCAGAATTGTAGCAGTATATGTGACAAAAAATTCCTCGATTCCCAGTGGGGCGCATGGCATAGTGCCTGAATAAAGGATGATAAATGCAAGGCACAATGAGCTTAAATACGCAGATTTTAATTGCCGCAATATTGGGTGTGGCATTTGGCTTTTTATTAATTCAGTTTCCAGAGACGCAGTTTTTATCCGCCAGCCTGTATGGCCTGGGGATTGCCAGTAGTATTTTTATTGGCTTGCTGAAAATGATCTTGGTTCCGCTGATCTTTAGTTCGATTGTGGTGGGGGTATCGAATTTACAAGCGGGTGGTCAGCTGAGTCGTACGTGGAAAATTACCTTAGCTTGCTGTGTCACCACCACGGCTTTGGCACTGATCTTGGGTCTAGCATGTGCGCATATTTTTAAAGTTGGGCAGGGCGTGGACATCGTCATGTTCCAAGATGCAATACAACAACATCAGAGTCCTGACACCCTCACAGCAGGTTCATTCTTTACCAATTTTATTCAAAATACACTGATCAATCCGTTTAAAGCCTTTAGTGATGGCAATGTACTCGCTGTCGTGGTGTTTTCACTATTTTTAGGTGTGGCCTTGGTCAAAGGCGGTGAAAAATTTCGAAGTGTGAGAAAGCTCAGTCAGCAATTTTTTGACATCATGATGATGATCATCGGTTGGGTGATGAAGCTTGCACCGATTGGTATTTTTGCATTATTGGCTAAATTGATTGCTACCGAAGATATTTCGGTGTTGAGTCGCCTCGCGGAGTTTGCTGCCGTAGTCACAGGGACCACGATTTTCCATGGGGCAGTGGTGTTACCTCTGTTGCTTTGGATTTTTGGGAAAATGAGTCCACTGACATTTTTTAGAGGAACACGAGCTGCCTTAATCACTGCTTTTGCAACCAGTTCAAGTTCAGCAACGATGCCACTGTCGATGAAATGTGCGCAGGAAAATTTAGGCGTACGTCCTCAAACAGCAGGTTTTGTGATTCCATTGGGCACACAGTTAAATATGGATGGTACAGCGTTGTATGAAGCTGCTGCTGCGTTATTTATTGCTAACTTGATGGGCTTAGATTTAACCTTGGGTCAGCAGTTAATTGTCTGTGCAACCGCCATGATTGCGTCACTCGGCGCACCGGGCATTCCAAGTGCTGGAATGGTGACAATGATTATGGTTTTACAATCGGTTGGGCTTCCTGCGGAAGCGATTGCGATATTGCTGCCGATCGATCGTCTATTGGATACGGTACGGACTGTGGTGAACGTACAGGGTGATATGATGATTAGTGTGGTGGTGGATCGTCATACGCGAGATGTAGATGAACCAGCGTTGTCGAATTAAGCAGATAAAGAGCTAAAATGTGGGTTGTAGACGATCTCCCACAGATGCCCATCTAAGTCTTGAAAATAGCCTGCATAACCATCGTAAAACGTGGGCTGTGCGGGCTTAATTGTTTTTGCACCTGCGCGTTGGGCTTGGTGCATGATTTGATCGACGGCTGCGGGACTGTTGACGTTATGTCCAAGAGACATTTGAGTTGGACAAAACGCTGATGCACTAATTCTGGTGTCATGACTCAGGCTATCTTGCGGCCAGAGTGCGAGCTTTAAACTGTGTTGTAAATCAAAAAATGCCACAGCGCCATGTTCAAATTCAGTCCCAATAATCCCTGCGCTATTTAGACCTAGACCCTCCTGATAAAACGCGAATGCAGCGTGTAAATCTTTCACATCCAGTGTAATGACGGAGATGTGAGCGTGCATGGAGATGCTCCTGAACGATGTATTTTTATTTTAGGATGAGACTGAGTATAAATGCATTTTAAAGAGAATAGGGAGTTCGGAAGAACTGTACTTTAAACCTCGAACTTATGACCTTTTCCATCTTGAGTGTGTTGATTGCGCAATATAAAAATGGAGCGTAATGGATGTGAGCACAAATAAAGCAGGGCGAACCCTGCTTAATACAGATTTTAAATGGTGTTTAAGCAACTTTCAGTGCGGCACGTTTTGCAGCAGGAGAGTTGTCGAGATAGGCAATCGCATCTTCAGTTTTTGCTTCATGTACAGGATCGTACCAAGGCATTAAATACCCCAATTGCTGCGACACTAACCAAAGCGGATGTGGCAATAAGCGATTGTCTTTTTGCGCGATACGCGCCCATTCACGCCAAATCCACGGTTTATATACGGCAGGTTTAATCGATGTATAGCGCGAGTCTTGCTGCATGATATGTGCTGCACCATCGACCCATAGACCAAGTACGGCTGCAATCACGATCACACTTTGATAATAGCGAGAAATATAGCCCCCACCGAGATGACGATACAAATCAAAGGCCACGGTACGATGCTCTATTTCTTCTGCACCATGCCATTTTACTAGATCGAGCATATTCGGATCGGCACCGAGGCGTTCCCACTCTTTGTTGTATAAAGCATATTTGCCTAGTACACAGGTCATGTGCTCAACTGTTGCAATTACCCCTAAACGAAAGAGATCCCACTGATGATCCAAAGCTTTAGGTACGTTGAGCCCTAAAGGTTGGTCCGCAAGCAGTTTGCCAAAGAGAAAGTCCATGATTTCAAGGTTGCGTTGAATACTGATATTGCGGTGAGATAGATATTCTTTATTGGCAGAGTTATGCGCCTGAGCATGCATGGCTTCTTGGCGGATAAATGCTTTAACGTCCTCTGCTAATTTTTCATCTCTAATTTGCGGTAATACTTTGTTATACAGACGGCAAAACCAAAACTCACCTGCCGGTAAGATCATATTAATTTCATTAATAAAATAGCTGACAAAAGCTTGGTTGGGTACCCAGTCAACTTGAGTATCTTGCCACTCAAATTTCACTTTACGTGGCTTAATTTTATATTCGATTGATGATCCAAGTTTTGTGTTTCTCAAGCGGGAGAGTAATTTCATGACCTATCCTTGTTTTTATGTGATCGAGTACACATCTGATGTATTCAGTATCCAAAAAAAATCCTGCATTGTGATTAGCAATACAGGACATTTCATTATCTTCAGATGATACTTTTTGTCAGACAATCATCCTTGCGCTGACTTTAAAATTACTGGATTAGTGGTCTGAATTTTTGCCTTCAGCTTGGGGTAAATCTTCAGATGTAGTGTCGACGTCATCGAATGCTTCCGCATCTGCATCGATTTCAATATCATCTTCCGATGCTTCAGGAATGCTATCAAGATCAAACTCTGTGGATTGTTCTAGAGTGAAGTTAAGACGACCCGCCATGACACTCGCTAACTCTTCTAAACCTTGTTTATTCAATGATGAGAACAATTGGATAGAGAAGTTTAGCTTCATTTTTTTCAATGCTGCTTTCACTTCTTGTAGTGCTTTAGAGGCTGGGCCACGGTTTAATTTATCTGATTTGGTCAGTAGTACATGCACGAACAATTTACGTGAATGTGCCCATTCCAACATCATGACATCAAAGTGTTGTAGTGGATGACGGATATCCATCAGCAGCACAAGACCTTGTAAACTTTCACGGTGTATCAGGTAGTTTTCTAACTCTTTTTGCCACACGATTTTCATCGCTTCAGGTACAGCGGCATAGCCATAACCCGGTAAGTCGACCAAACGTTGATCAGGATTTCCTAAACTGAAAAAGTTGATCATTTGGGTACGACCCGGTTTTTTCGACGCACGAGCCAATTGTTTTTGGTTGGTGAGCGCATTAATGGCACTCGACTTACCCGCATTGGAGCGGCCAGCAAAGGCAATTTCATAGCCGGTATCTTCAACGCAGAGGTTGAGTTTAGGCGCACTCATTAAGAACTCAGCTTTGCGTAGCCAGTTGAGCGAGCGCACAGCATATTCAGTAATCGCAGAGTCTACTTTTTTCTCGTAAGTAATCTTTTGCTTCGGCGCATTGGCCGCTTTACTGTTTCGTGATTTTCCTCTGTGCTGATGCATAACCCAACTTCAATAACTGATTTAACAACACGCATTATAAAGGAAGTCGGGCAGGCAAGCGAATTTTGTCGCAGGCAAAGTGAAATTAGAGATTGATCATTTGAATTGGAGATTGTGTTGTAAATTTAGATGCGCTGCTTGGTTGCAAGACATCGGCAAGTTTGTACTGATCGAGACTTTGATAAAACTGTTCTAAAGCTTGGTCTAAAATGCTTTTTAAACCACACTGACTGCGCAGTACGCAGGGTGGGTCATTGCATTCAACAATCTGGTGATTACCTTGCAAAATCCGTACGATTTGACCGAGCTGAGCCTCAAGTGCTTCAGGGTTAAGGCGGATGCCGCCACCTTTGCCGCGGCTGGTGATTAACCAGTTTTGCTTTGCCATAAAATGCACAATTTTCACCAAGTGATTACGCGAAACGTGCAGGTCTTCTGCAATTTCAGCAATGTTATAAGGCACATCACGAGGACGTGCGATATAGAGCAAAATGCGTAATGCATAATCGGTGAATTTATTGAGTTGCATGATAATACTGTGAGTCTGAGAGAAATAAATAAGGGCTAGTCTAGCATAACTAAACTAACCCTTTGTATTTCAGGTGAATAGCTTAGTTAGTGTTTTACACCACCAGTGCCGAAAGCTTCGCTGTGAATATTGCTAGCAGGAATACCACGAGCAATTAAAGCTTTCTGTTGTTCAGCCATAAATGGCATTGGACCGCAAAGGTAATAATCCGCATTGATCGGTAACAGTGCAGTATCCATGCTGCCTAAGTCTAGACGACCAGCAGCATCATAATCTTCACCTAACTTATCATTAGCATGAGGGAACTCATACGCTGTAAAGGTGCTAAGACGTGGGTATTTTGCTTCCAAATCCTGAATGTGTTTATGCATTGCATGCACTTGTTTGCTACGGCAGGCATGGATAAATGTTACAGGTTGTGGCATGTCTAAAGTCACCAACTGATTTAGCATCGCAATCATTGGTGTTAGACCTACACCACCACTGATAAAGACATTGCGTTTTTGTGAATCAATCAGGAAGAAATTACCTGTTGGTGCAGACACTTCGATTTCTGAACCGATCTCCAAGCCATGCAGTGTATTCGATACCCAACCTGGAACCAAGTCACCTTTCTGATCTTCACGTTTTACAGAGATACGTAAGTAGTTGTCTTGCGGGCTGGTCGACAGTGTATATTGACGTGGCTGTTTTAGACCCAGCTCATCGACCAATACACGTACAGAGATGTACTGACCTGCTTCATATTTTGGTAAATCACCACCATCAGAAGGCTCAAGGTAGAATGAGGTGATTTCATCACTTTCAGCCACTTTTTTCGCGATTTTGAAATTACGCCAACCTAACCAACTGCCTTTAGTTTGCTGATGTTGCTCATAAATCGCTTTTTCAGTGCTGATAAACAAGTCTGCCAATTGTCCATATGCTGCTGCCCAAGCGGCAATCAGTGGATCTTCCATTGAAATGCTTAATACTTCACTGATCGAGTGCAGCAAATTTTCGCCGACAATATTATAGTCTGGCGCTTGAATGTTAAGACTCACATGTTTATGCGCAATTAATTCTACAACTGGTAAAAGTACAGATGGGTCCTCAATATTTTCAGCATAAGCCAATACAGCACCCGCCAAGGCTTGTGCCTGAGCACCGCTGCGCTGATGTCCCATGTTAAAGGTTTCTTTGAGGTCAGGGTTATTGCCCAACATACGATTATAGAAGTAACCAGTCAGCGCGACACCATTTTCACGTAGAACAGGAACAGTAGCTTTTACTAGGTCAATTTGCTGCGGAGTCATAGCTGATCTCTCATGGCTGTTATTTATAAGATGTATTTAAAATACATTTTTAAATACATCCGCGCAATACATGTTTTAGTAAAAACCATAAAAAAATTATGGAATATAAAAAGATTCCATAAATTTGTACTTTTTAATTGGGCTTTTAGATTATTTCTTGCCGAAGATAGAACCTAAGAGGCCACGGATAATTTTCTGACCTGTCGACCCACCCAAGCTGCGTGCTGCACTTTTTGCAAAAGTTCCTACAGTGTCTTGAATCAGTTTTTCACGTTGTTTGGCTGAGCGCTCAGCTTCTTTTTGTTGTTCGCGTGTAAGGCGTTCTTGTTCACGCGCTTGCTGTTTAGCGAGTGCATCTGCTTCCTTGGCTTGTTGTTTGGCCAACGCTTCTTGTTCTTTGGCTTCTATTTTATCTTGTTCCGCTTGGACGGCTTGTTGTTGGCGCTCCGCCACTTTATTTTGTAAAAGTTCATAGGCACTTTCACGATCTGCTTCGGTGTCATACATACCTGCGACAACGCTATTTGCCATCAGAGCTTTGCGTTCTTCTACAGCAATTGGGCTAAATGAAGAGTAGGGTGGCATCACCCAAGCACGTTCAACAATTTGAGGTGTGCCTTGTTCATCTAGACAGCTAATCAGTGCTTCACCTACAGCCAGTTCCGTAATCACTTGATCGACTTTAAACGCAGGATTGGCTCGGAAAGTATCTGCTGCGGTTTTTACGGCTTTCTGATCTTTTGGGGTAAATGCACGTAGCGCATGCTGAACGCGGTTACCTAGTTGTCCTAAAACACTCTCGGGTAGGTCAAGTGGATTTTGCGTTACAAAGTAAATGCCGACCCCTTTAGAGCGAATCAGACGAACCACTTGTTCAATCTTTTCTTGTAAAGCAGGGCTGGCGTTATCAAACAATAAATGTGCTTCATCAAAGAAGAACACCAGTTTGGGTTTATCCATATCTCCAACTTCGGGCAATTGTTCAAACAGTTCTGACAGCATCCAAAGTAAGAAAGTCGCATAGAGCTTAGGGGTATTCATTAACTTGTCGGCTGCGAGCAGGTTGATGTTGCCACGACCTTGTGCATCCGTTTGAATGAAATCCATGATATTGAGCGCAGGCTCACCAAAGAACTTGTCACCGCCTTGATCTGCCAAGGCAAGCAAATTACGTTGAATTGCACCTAAACTTGCAGGCGATAAATTGCCATATTCATTTTTAAATTCAGCTGCATGTTCACTGACGTAGCTAATCATGGCTTTTAAGTCTTTAAAGTCGATGAGCAATAAGCCCTGATCATCGGCAATACGAAAGACCGCAGATAACACGCCTTCTTGCGTGTCGTTTAAATTCAGAATTCGGGCAAGGAGAAGTGGACCAATTTCAGAAATGGTGGTGCGAATGGGATGTCCTTGTTCACCAAACAAATCCCAAAACACCACAGGGGAGGCAGCAAAAGGAATGCTCTCGATATTTAAACTTTTAATTCGCTCGTCAAACTTAGGATTGCTTTCACCTGCTTTGGCAAGGCTAGAAACATCCCCTTTGGCATCGGCTAAAAATACAGGTACACCCAGCCGAGAAAAACTTTCTGCCAACACCTTCAACGTCACCGTCTTACCAGTACCTGTGGCCCCAGCAATCAAACCATGGCGGTTTGCAAATTGTGAATGAAGCACCACATCTTGTGTGGTGTCTTGTGTTTTTTTGCCAATAATAATTGGTGTACCCATAGATGTTCCTGTATTTATTCGAGTTGCTGTTTATTTAAATGTTGTAGTGCGTTTTCTATATCTTGTATTAAATCTGCAGGATGTTCTAGTCCTATACAAAAGCGAACCAGTAAGCCGGCTTGAATATGTGAATGTTCGAGTACACGCATATCTTTTAAGTTATATAGCATGACTAAACTGACTGGGCCACCCCAGCTAAAACCAAGCTTAAAGAGTTTCAGCGCATCGCAAAAGCGGCGTACATCTTGCAAGCTATATTTTTCATTAAATACCACGCTGACCAAGCCGGCACTGTGTTGTTCTGTACAAATTTCTTTCCAATGCTGATGTCCTGCGGAAGCTTCATCAGCAGGATGTAAAACCTGTACAAAGGCTGGCTGCTGTTTTAGCCAATTTAATAAAGTTAAAGCACTTTGTGACTGGTGTTCATAGCGCAGGCGCATTGAAGCCAGGCTGCGTTGTACTTGTGCTGCATCATCACCAGAGATGCTAATGCCTTGAATGGCGTGGGCACGAAACAGTTTGTGATGAAGCTTTTTATCTCGTGTAATTACCGAACCCATCAAAATATCCCCGCCGCCACTTGGGTATTTGGTCAAGGCATGTACACTGATATCGACACTCAGATGCTCAGCACTGAAATCAAAAGCATTAAAGGCAAGTCCTGCTCCCCAAGTATTGTCCAGTGCAGTGAGAATGTTATGGGCTTGGGCTTTTTTGACCAAGCCGACTAAATCTGGAAACTCTAAAGTGACAGATCCAGCAGCTTCTAACCAAATAAGCTTGGCTTGCGCTGAAGGTGTGAATGAGTTGACATCAATCGGGTTATAAACCTTGACCACGATACCGTAGCGGGTTTCTAGGTTGCGTAGATGTTCCATATTTGGGCCATAGATATTATCTGCGACCCACACTTCATCCCCTTGACTTAAAAAACATGAATTGACCAAATTAATTGCAGACAAACCGCTTGGTGCAAGTAAGTGATACAAGCCTCCTTCAATCTGAGCAAGCTGATCGCCTAGGGTAAATGTCGTGGGGGTACCATGCGTGCCATAGCTATAGTCATAATCATCGGTCCAATGGCGATTAAATAGCGCATCTGTATTTTCGAAAATTATAGTGGATGCACGAAACAGGGGAGGTTGAACACTATTGATGTATTGCGGTGCCATTCTTGGTGCATGAATGAGTTCAGTTTGAGGATTCTTTTTCACGTGGCGCTCTGAAATGATCAAAATAATAATGAATGTTCAAAAGAATACGACTAAAAGGCATGGATTTACGATGCTTTTGTATAGAAAATTAAGTGAAAAGCAAAGTTGGCTTCATTCTTGCAAAACCGATATCAGAGCAACAACAATAGGTTTAGCGCATGAAGTCGCATTTAAAAGTACATTATTTTCAGCATATTGCTGGCGAAGGGTTCGGCAGTTGTTATGAATTTTTAAAACAGCATCAGGCCAAAATTACGGCCACAGAATTCTTTGCATTACCGGTCGATCAAGCCTTGGATCTCGAGGCTTTGCCGCATGTTGAAGATGTCGATTTACTTATCATTATGGGTGGGACCATGAGTGTAAATGATGAGGCAAATTTCCCATGGTTAAAAATAGAAAAACGGTGGCTGCGACGCTATTTAGCACTCGGTAAACCCGCAATTGGGCTTTGTTTAGGTGGGCAATTGATTGCCAATGCCTTGGGTGGTGCGGTGAGTCGAAATGCACAACAAGAATTGGGTTGGACGACCATCCGTAAGGTCGCTAACGTACCGCATGACTGTTTCAAACTACCTGAAGAGTTTAAAGTCATGCAGTGGCACAGTGAAACATTTGAAATTCCGAAAGGAGCGGTATTACTGGCAGAAAATGATGCATGTCGTAATCAAATGTATCAAATCGGGCAAAATGTTTTGGGCTTCCAATTTCATCCTGAAATTACCCCGGAAGTACTCGATTTATTTTTGGAAAATGATGAAGAAGTGGCATTTTTTTCAGGAACACATGTACAGCCAGTACATGATCTACGGAAAAGCGCAAAAAACAAATTTATTGAGGGAAATCAAATACTAAACCAAGCAATAGAGTATGTATTAAGAAAAAATGCCTATTGATTAAAAGTTAAGCAATTGATCTTGCATAAAAAATGAAAAATATAAGAAAAACAGCAAAAGACATTTGCTTATGCATTAAACAATAGCTATAATGGGCGACCCTTTGATGAAGGGGGTTAGCTACGAATAAAGTAGTTAACATCGTGACAGTCGCGGCATCGATCGTGACCTTAGTGATATTTCACTGCTCTTGACACTTGCCTCTTTTAAAGTGGGGTGAGATGCGTCAAGGGTGATTCTTTATATATTTGGCTTGGAGTTAACTGGTATGTCTAACCAGAGAATTCGTATCCGTCTTAAGTCTTTTGATCACCGTCTAATTGATCAATCAGCTCAAGAAATCGTAGAAACAGCAAAACGTACTGGCGCACAAGTTTGTGGTCCAATCCCGATGCCTACACGTATCGAACGTTTTAACGTTTTAACATCACCACACGTTAACAAAGATGCGCGTGACCAATACGAGATCCGCACTTACAAACGTTTGATCGACATCGTTCAACCTACAGATAAAACTGTTGATGCATTGATGAAGTTAGATCTTGCAGCTGGTGTTGATGTTCAGATCGCTTTGGGTTAAGGCTTTCGGTTAATTAACGCTCTAAGTTAATTAGGCCGCTTTTTTAGAGGTTTATGCACATGGCTATTGGTTTAGTCGGTCGCAAGTGCGGTATGACACGTATCTTTACAGATGCTGGTGTTTCTGTACCTGTAACAGTGATTGAGGTTGATCCTAACCGCATCACACAAATCAAAACGCTTGAAACTGATGGTTATCAAGCGATTCAAATCACTACTGGTGAACGTCGCGAATCTCGCGTAACTAACGCTCAGAAAGGTCACTTCGCTAAAGCGGGTGTAGCTGCTGGTCGTCTAGTTCAAGAATTCCGCGCTACAGAAGCTGATCTTGAAGGTCGTGAAGTTGGCGGAACTATCGGTGTAGATGTGTTCACAGTGGGTCAAATTGTTGACGTTACTGGTACATCTAAAGGTAAAGGTTTCCAAGGTGGTGTTAAGCGTTGGAACTTCCGTACTCAAGACGCTACACATGGTAACTCTGTATCTCACCGTGTTATCGGTTCTACAGGTCAAAACCAGACTCCTGGTCGCGTGTTCAAAGGCAAAAAAATGCCTGGTCACTTAGGTGCTGAACGTGTAACTACACAGGGTCTTGAAATCGTTGCTATCGACGCAGAACGTTCAGTTCTAGTTGTTAAAGGTGCGGTTCCTGGTGCTACTGGTGGCGACGTTACTGTTCGTCCTACTATCAAGGCCTGAGGGGAAATAACGTGAATTTAAATACTGTTTCCGGCTCTGCTGTTGAGTTATCTGAAGTTGCGTTTGGTCGTGATTTTAACGAAGCTCTTGTACACCAAGTTGTTACAGCTTACTTAGCTGGTGGTCGTCAAGGTTCTAAAGCGCAAAAATCACGTGCTGACGTTTCTGGCGGTGGTAAAAAACCTTTCCGTCAAAAAGGTACTGGCCGCGCTCGTGCTGGTTCTATTCGTAGCCCAATCTGGGTTGGCGGTGGTAAAACTTTTGCTGCTCGTCCACAAGACTGGTCTCAAAAAGTAAACCGTAAAATGTATCGCGGTGCTATGCAATGCATCCTGGCTGAGCTTGTTCGTCAAGATCGCCTTGTTTTAGTTGAAGAGATTGCTGTTGCAGCTCCAAAAACTAAAGAATTGCTTGCAAAACTTAACGACTTGAATGCACCTCGTGCATTAATCGTTACAGATGCTGTTGATGAGAACTTGTATCTTGCTGCTCGCAACATTCCACACGTTGATGTGGTTGATGCTGCTGCAATCGATCCTGTTAGCTTGATCGCGTTCGATAAAGTTGTTATGTCTGTTGCTGCTGCTAAGAAAATTGAGGTAGAACTCGGATGAACAACGAACGTATCTATCAAGTCCTACAAGGACCTGTATTCTCAGAAAAAGCACAAGTTTTAGGCGAAACTGCTGGTGTTCAAGTGTTCAAAGTTGCACTAGATGCAAACAAACTTGAAATCAAAAAAGCTGTTGAGCAACTATTTGGTGTTCAAGTTGTTAAAGTTAACACAACGATCACTAAAGGTAAGACTAAACGCTTTGGTAAAACATTAGGACGTCGTTCTGATGTTAAAAAAGCATACGTCACCCTGAAAGCTGGCCAAGATGTTGAAATGGCTGACTTGGGCGATACCGCTGAAAACGCAGCGGAATAAGGACGAAAATTATGCCGATTCAAAAATGTAAGCCAACGTCTCCAGGACGTCGCTTTGTAGAGAAAGTGGTTCATAACCACCTTCACAAAGGCGCGCCATATGCTCCGTTGGTTGAAGCTAAAAAACGTACTGGCGGTCGTAATAACAACGGTCACATTACAACTCGTCACGTTGGTGGTGGTCATAAACAGCACTACCGTATCGTAGACTTCAAACGTAACAAAGACAGCATCCCTGCTGTAGTTGAGCGTATTGAATACGATCCAAACCGTACAGCTCATATTGCTTTATTGAAATATGCTGACGGTGAACGTCGCTATATTATTGCACCTAAAGGCCTTCGCGCTGGTGATCAAGTTCAATCTGGTAACGATGCTCCAATCCGTCCAGGTAACTGCTTGCCACTTCGCAACATGCCTATCGGTTCTACTCTTCACAACATCGAGCTTAAAATCGGTAAAGGCGCACAATTAGTACGTTCTGCTGGTACATCTGCTCAATTGTTGGGTCGTGACGGTTCTTACGCTATCATTCGTCTTCGTTCAGGCGAAATGCGTAAAGTACACGTTGAATGCCGTGCTGTGTTAGGTGAAGTTTCTAACTCAGAAAGCAACCTTCGTTCACTTGGTAAAGCAGGTGCATCACGCTGGCGTGGCGTTCGTCCTACCGTACGTGGTATGGCGATGAACCCAGTAGACCATCCACATGGTGGTGGTGAAGGACGTAACAAAGGTATTCAACCTGTAAGTCCATGGGGTCAAAAAGCTAAAGGGTACAAAACACGTACCAACAAGCGTACGACTAAGATGATCATTCGCGACCGTCGCGTTAAGTAACAAGTAAAGGAATCTGACAATGCCTCGTTCTCTGAAAAAAGGCCCATTCGTCGATGCGCACTTGTTCGCTAAGGTTGAAGCGGCTATCGCGGCTAATAACCGTAAGCCGATCAAAACTTGGTCGCGTCGTTCGATGATCTTACCGGATTTTGTTGGTCTAACAATTTCTGTACACAATGGCCGTAACCATGTTCCAGTGATCGTATCTGAGCATATGGTTGGTCATAAATTAGGTGAATTCGCGCCAACTCGTACCTATCGTGGTCACGGTGTTGACAAGAAGTCTAAACGTTAATAGGTGCTATGATGGAAGTAACTGCTAAATTACGCGGTGCCGCTATCTCGGCACAAAAAGCACGTTTGGTTGCAGACCTAATTCGCGGCAAATCTGTTGCGCATGCTTTAAATATCTTAAACTTCAGCAACAAAAAAGCTGCAGTTTTAGTTAAAAAAGCATTGGAATCTGCGATTGCAAACGCTGAACACAATAACAGTTTAGATGTAGACGACCTTAAAGTTTCTACGATCTACGTTGATGAAGGCATGAGCCTGAAACGTATTTTGCCACGTGCTAAAGGCCGTGCAGATCGTATTACTAAGCGTACTTGTCACATTACCGTTAAGGTAGGGGTTTGATATGGGTCAGAAGGTTCATCCAATCGGTATCCGCCTAGGTGTTGTGAAACGTCATAACGCTAACTGGTATGCGAATCCGAAACAATATGCTGAATATTTGCTAAAAGATCTTCAAGTTCGTGAGTTTTTAACTAAAAAACTTAAGAATGCGATGGTAAGCAATATTCTTATCGAACGCCCTACAGGCGCAGCTAAAGTAACTATTAGCACTGCACGTCCTGGTATCGTGATCGGTAAAAAAGGCGAAGACATTGAGAAATTACAACGCGAATTAACAGCCATTATGGGTGTTCCTGCGCAAGTAAGTATCAACGAAATCGATCGCCCAGATTTAGACGCTCGTTTAGTTGCTGAAGCAATCGCTTCTCAATTAGAAAAACGTGTAATGTTCCGTCGTGCTATGAAGCGTGCGGTTCAAAACTCTATGCGTGCTGGTGCTAAAGGTATCAAAGTAGAAGTTTCAGGCCGTCTAGGTGGTGCTGAGATTGCTCGTACTGAATGGTATCGTGAAGGTCGTGTACCTCTTCATACTCTTCGTGCTGACATCGACTATGCTACTATGCGTGCTGAGACTACTTACGGTACGATCGGCGTTAAAGTATGGATCTTCCGTGGTGAGATCTTGGGCGGCATGAAACAAGTCATGAACCCAGCTCCAGCTGAAGAACGTCCAGCTAAACGTGGTCGTGGTCGTGGTGAAGGTCAAGAGCGTCGTGGTCGTCGCAATGATCGTTCTGCTGAAAAAGGAGAATAATCCATGTTACAACCTAAACGTACTAAATTCCGTAAAGTGCAAAAAGGCCGTAACACTGGTCTAGCACATCGCGGTAGCTCAGTATCTTTTGGTACTATTGCACTTAAATCAGTTGAACGTGGTCAAATGACCGCACGTCAAATTGAAGCAGCGCGTCGTACAATCAGCCGTCGTATTAAACGTGGTGGTAAGATCTTTATCCGTGTTTTCCCAGACAAACCAATTACTGAAAAACCATTAGAAGTTCGTATGGGTAAAGGTAAAGGTTCTGTGGAATACTGGGTTTGCCAAATCAAACCAGGTAAAGTCTTGTACGAAATTGATGGTGTTAACGAAGAACTTGCTCGCGAAGCGTTTACGCTTGCTGCTGCAAAACTTCCGTTTAAAACCACTATCGTGACTCGGACGGTAATGTAATGAAAACTAATGATCTACGTGAAAAGTCGGTAGAAGAGTTGACAGCTTTGCTTGATGAGCAACAGCTTAACCAATTCCGTCTTCGTATGGCGAAAGCAACTGGTCAATTGGGTAAATCGCACGAAGTTGCGCTTACTCGTAAGACAATTGCTCGTATTAAGACCCTCCTTACCGAAAAACAGGGGAACGGACAATGAGTGAACAAACAGTTCGCACGTTAACCGGTAAAGTAGTTAGCGACAAGATGGACAAGTCTATCGTTGTTCTTATCGAACGCCGCGTTCAACACCCGTTGTATGGCAAATCAATCCGCCGTTCAACTAAATTACATGCTCATGATGAAAATAATGTTGCTAAAGTTGGCGACGTAGTAAGCATCAAAGAAAGCCGCCCAATTTCTAAAACTAAGTCTTGGACTTTAGTTGAAGTTGTTGAAGCTGCTGCTGAGTAATTAAACGTTCTTGCATCATCGGTCAATTTCGAGTACTCTTTGAGCCTTTCGAAATTGCGACCGGTGATGCTCGGTTTTGGAGTAGGGCAATGATTCAAACCGAAAGTATGCTCGACGTAGCAGACAACAGTGGTGCTCGCCGCGTACAATGTATTAAAGTACTTGGTGGTTCACATCGTCGTTATGCTTCTGTTGGCGACATTATTAAAGTTACTGTAAAAGAAGCTATTCCACGTGCACGTGTTAAAAAAGGTGACGTGATGAATGCTGTAGTTGTACGTACAAAATTCGGCATCCGTCGTGCAGATGGTTCAGTTATTCGTTTCGACGATAACGCAGCTGTTATTTTGAACAACAACAAAGCGCCGATTGCAACTCGTATTTTCGGACCAGTGACTCGTGAACTTCGTACTGAACAGTTCATGAAAATTATTTCATTGGCTCCTGAAGTTCTATAAGAGGCACTCATGGCTAAGATTAAAAAGGGCGATCAAGTAATTGTGATCGCAGGTAAAGAAAAAGGCAAACAAGGTACTGTTTTGTCTGTTTCAAATGACCGTGTTAAGGTTGAAGGCCTTAACTTGGTAACGAAGCATCAAAAGCCTAACCGAGCTACTGGCGCTGAAGGCGGCATCGTAACTCAAGAAGCTGAGCTTCATATCTCTAACGTGGCAATTTTTAATGCTACAACCCAAAAGGCTGACCGTGTTGGTTACCAAGTGATTGAAGGCGTGAAAACTCGCGTATTCAAATCTAATGGTGAATCAGTGGCGGTAGCGAAGTAATAGGTTGACTAGGCAATGGCCAGACTTAAAACGCGTTACAACGACGAACTTAAGGCTCAATTAAAAGAAACATTGGGCGTTAAGAATGTGATGGATATTCCTCGCATTACAAAAATCACCATCAACATGGGTGTTGGTGCTGCATCAGCTGACAAGAAATTGTTAGATGGCGCTCTTTCTGATATGCAAGCAATTGCTGGTCAAAAACCAGTACTTACTTTAGCTCGTAAATCTATCGCTGGTTTCAAAATCCGTGATGGTTGGCCGATCGGCTGTAAAGTTACTTTACGCGGCGAACGTATGTACGAATTCTTAGACCGTTTGATCTCTATCGCGATCCCTCGTATCCGTGACTTCCGTGGTTTCTCTGCGAAATCATTCGATGGTCGTGGTAACTACTCAATGGGTCTTAAGGAACAAATCATGTTCCCTGAAATCGATTTTGATAAGATTGATCGTATTCGTGGTATGGACATTACCATCACTACGACTGCTCGCACCGATGACGAAGGCCGTGCGCTTATGCGTGCATTCGGCTTCCCGTTCAAATAAGAGGTCGATATGGCTAAGAAAGGTATGATTAATCGCGAATTGAAACGCGAAGCTACTGTTGCTAAATACGCTGCGAAACGTGCTGAATTAAAAGCAATTATCGCAAACGTTAATGCATCAGACGAAGAACGTTTCGAAGCGATGATGAAATTTCAAGCATTACCACGTAATGCGTCTCCAGTACGTCTACGTAACCGTTGTGGTTTAACTGGTCGTCCTCATGGTTACTTCCGTAAGTTCGGCTTAAGCCGTAACAAATTACGTGAAACAGTAATGCAAGGTGATGTACCGGGCGTTGTTAAGGCAAGCTGGTAAGGAGCACTATAAATGAGTATGCAAGATACCGTTGCCGACATGCTAACACGTGTTCGTAACGCACAAATGGCAAAGAAACAAACTGTTTCTATGCCAAACTCAAAGTTGAAAGTTGCGATTGCTAACGTACTTCAACAAGAAGGTTATATCGCTGATGTAACTGTTGCTGACAATGAAGGCAAAGCGACTTTAACGATTACTTTAAAATATTTCGAAGGCAAACCAGTTATCGATACTGTGAAACGCGTAAGCCGTCCTGGTCTACGTCAATATCGCGGTAAAGATGCACTTCCTAGCGTTAAGCAAGGTTTAGGTATTGCAATTGTTTCTACAAGCAAAGGCATCATGACTGATCGCGCTGCACGTGCTGCAGGTATCGGTGGTGAAGTTATTGCTTTTGTTTCTTAATAGGTGATTCCTCATGTCTCGTGTGGCTAAAGCCCCAGTAACTGTACCTAACGGTGTTACAGTTACTCAGAACGGCCGGCAGGTCGAAGTGAAAGGCAGCAAAGGTACATTGTCTTTCAACCTGCATGCGCTGGTCGAGCTAAAACAGGAAGACGGTACTCTAGTTATTGCTCCTAAAGCTGAATCTAAAGATGCTTGGATGCAAGCTGGTACTGCTCGCGCTGTGCTTAACAACCTTGTAAAAGGTGTTAACGAAGGTTTCGAACGTAAGTTACAGCTTATCGGTGTTGGTTATAAAGCTGCGGTTAAAGGTAACATTGTTAACCTTAACCTTGGTTTCTCTCACCCGATCGACTACAACCTTCCTGAAGGTGTAACTGCAGAAACTCCTACTGCAACTGAAATTGTACTTAAATCTGCTGATAAAGCTAAATTAGGTCAAGTTGCTGCAGAAATCCGTGGTTACCGTCCGCCAGAGCCTTATAAAGGTAAAGGTGTTCGTTATTCTGACGAAGTTGTACTTCGTAAAGAAGCTAAGAAGAAATAAGGCGCGAGGTTCTTATGAACGAAAAGAAACAATCCCGTTTGCGTCGTGCGAAAAGCACACGCTTGCACATCCGTGCATTGGGTGCGACTCGTTTGTGTGTAAACCGCACTCCGCGTCACATCTATGCTCAAGTTATCTCTGCAGATGGTGGCAAAGTATTAGCGCAAGCTTCTACTTTAGACGCTACTCTACGTGCTGGTACTACTGGTAACGTTGAATCGGCTCAGAAAGTTGGTGCTTTAATTGCAGAACGTGCTAAAGCGGCTGGTGTAACTAAAGTTGCATTTGACCGTTCTGGTTTCAAATATCATGGTCGTATCAAAGCCTTGGCTGATGCTGCTCGTGAAAACGGCTTGGAGTTCTAATCATGGCTAAAGTTGAACAAAACGAAGGTCTTGTTGAAAAGCTGGTTGCCGTTGATCGTGTAGCCAAAGTTGTTAAGGGTGGTCGTATCTTCTCTTTCACAGCATTAACTGTTGTGGGTGATGGTAATGGTCGCGTAGGTTTTGGTCGTGGTAAAGCACGTGAAGTTCCAGCTGCTATTTCTAAAGCACTTGAAGCTGCTCGTCGCAACATGATTACTGTTGACCTTGTTGACGGTACTGTTCAGCACCCTATCAATGCTCGTCACGGTGCAAGCCGCGTTTACATGCAACCTGCTTCTGAAGGTACTGGTGTAATTGCTGGTGGCGCTATGCGTGCAGTTTTAGAAGCTGTAGGTGTACGTAACGTATTAACTAAGTGTTATGGTTCTACTAACGCTGCTAACGTAGTAAACGCAACTTTTAACGGTTTGCGTGATATGACTTCTCCTGAGAAAGTTGCTGCGAAACGTGGTTTATCAGTAGCACAAATTCAAGGGTAATCAATCATGAAAACGATTAAAGTTACCCAGACTAAATCTTCATCGCACCGCTTGAAAAATCACAAGCTTAGCCTTAAAGGTTTAGGTCTGCGTCGTATTGGTCATACAGTTGAAGTGCAAGATACGCCTTCTAACCGTGGTATGATCAACCAAGTTTACTATATGGTTAGTGTAGAGGAATAAGCCATGACTCTGCGTTTAAATACAATTGCACCTGCAGAAGGTGCTAAGCGTGACAACCTTCGTTTAGGCCGTGGTATCGGTTCTGGCGTTGGTAAGACTGGTGGCCGTGGTGTCAAAGGTCAAAACTCACGTAAGAGCGGTGGTACACGTCCTGGTTTCGAAGGTGGTCAAACTGCGTTATACCGTCGTTTACCTAAATTCGGTTTCACTAGCCAAATGGCTTTGAAAACTGCTGAAGTACGTTTATCAGAACTTGCTAAAGTTGAAGGCGACATCGTGTCTCTTGAAACTTTAAAAGCTGCTAACGTTGTACGTAAAGATATGTTGCGTGCACGCATCGTACTTTCTGGTGAAATTACTCGTGCATTCACTGTTCAAGGTGTTGCATTGACTAAAGGCGCTAAAGCTGCTGTTGAAGCTGCTGGCGGTAAAGTCGAGGAGTAATCCCCAGTGTCTATGACTCCTAGTTCGACAGGTCATGTTAACATGATGAAAGGCCAACCTTTTCATGTGAAATATCGTGAAATTATTCGCCGTATGATGTTCCTCATCGGGGCGTTGTTGGTTTTTCGACTGGGAGCACATATTCCAGTACCGGGCATTAACAATGCCGCACTAGAGAATCTGTTTAATGCAAACCAAGGTACGATCCTTGGTTTGTTTAACATGTTCTCAGGTGGTGCATTAGAGCGTATGTCAATTCTTGCTCTTGGGATTATGCCGTATATCTCTGCATCGATTATCGTGCAGTTAATGTCTACGGTTGTTCCTTCGCTGGAAGCTTTAAAGAAAGAAGGCGAACAAGGTAAGCGTAAGATCAATCAATATACGCGACAAGGCACATTGTTTCTTGCACTTGTGCAAGCCGTTGGGATGTGTGCAGGTCTGATTAGTCAAAATATTACTTTGACTAGTGGACTTGCTTTTTACGTTCCTGCTGTAACTTCTTTGGTTGCAGGTACAATGTTCCTGATGTGGTTAGGTGAGCAAATTACTGAGCGTGGAGTAGGGAATGGTATTTCCATGATCATCTTCGCTGGTATCGTTGCTGGTTTGCCGAACTTGGTTCTGCAATCTTTAACCTCAGTAGATAATGGCCAATCAAGTTTAATTGGTCTTGCAATCTTTGCATTGCTATCTGTTGCAGTGTTAGCAGCAATTGTGTTTATTGAGAAGGCGCAGCGTCGCATTCCAGTAAACTATGCTCAAAAACAGCAAGGTCGTCGTGTATTTACTGCTCAGCAAACACATTTGCCATTAAAAATTAATATGGCGGGTGTGATTCCTGCAATTTTTGCGAGTTCATTGCTATTGTTCCCAGCGAGCTTAGGGCAATGGGTTGGCAGTGCAGACCCAAATGCTGGCGTGATTAAACGTGGCCTACAAGATTTGGCACTCGTATTGTCGCCGGGTCAACCGATGTATTTGGTGCTATTTGGTGCATTAATTATCTTCTTCTGTTACTTCTATACTGCGCTAGTATTTAGTCCGAAAGAAGTGTCAGAGAATTTAAAACGTAGTGGTGCTTATGTGCCGGGTATTCGTCCTGGTGAGCAAACTGCACGCTATTTAGATCATATTTTGAATCGTTTGACTTTTATTGGCGCGGTTTATATCACAATCATCTGTTTAATGCCGATGATTCTACAAAGCTCATTTGGTATTCCATTTAGCTTAGGTGGTACGTCTTTACTGATCGTAGTGGTGGTGGTGATGGACTTTATGGCTCAGCTCCAAGCTCATCTCACATCGCATCAATATGACAATCAATCGTTAATGCGTAAAACGACTGCTCATCCGAAAGGATAAGCGCACTTAGAGGTTTCATTATGAAAGTTCAAGCTTCTGTAAAGAAAATTTGTGGTAGCTGTAAAGTTATCCGTCGTAATGGGGTTATTCGCGTAATTTGCAGCGCAGAACCTCGTCATAAGCAGCGTCAAGGTTAATCTGATCAAGACCTGTTGATTTCAGTAGGCTAATTAGGTTATTATCCGCCCCTCAAAGATTTTGTCGGGCGGTTGATTATCTTAACTGCCTTTTTGGAGAAAATTGAATGGCTCGTATTGCCGGTGTAAACATTCCGGATAACAAGCATGCTGTTATCTCTCTAACGTACATTTTTGGTATTGGTCGCCACACTGCAAAAGCTATCTTAGCTGCTGCTGGTATTGCACCAACAACTAAAATTCGTGAATTAGATGACGCTCAGCTTGATGCGATTCGTGCAGAAGTTACTAAGGTTCCTACCGAAGGTGATTTACGTCGCGAAATTTCCATGAACATTAAACGTTTAATGGATTTAGGCTGCTACCGCGGTCTTCGTCATCGTCGCAGCTTGCCTGTCCGTGGTCAACGCACCAAAACTAACGCACGTACCCGTAAAGGTCCGCGCAAACCTATTAAGAAATAAGATTTCTGGAAGCTAAAAGATGGCTAAAGATACTCGCACACGCAAGAAGGTCACTCGTACCGTCTCTGAAGGTGTTGCACACATTCACGCTTCTTTTAATAACACCATTGTGACTATTACCGATCGTCAAGGTAATGCACTGGCTTGGGCTACCTCTGGTGGACAAGGCTTCCGTGGATCACGTAAATCAACTCCGTTTGCTGCTCAGGTAGCTGCTGAAGTTGCTGGTAAAGCTGCTTTAGATTACGGTTTGAAAAACTTGGACGTCCTTGTAAAAGGTCCTGGTCCAGGTCGTGAATCTGCGGTTCGTGCTTTAGGTGCAGTGGGTTATAAAATTAACAGCATTACCGATGTGACGCCAATCCCGCACAACGGTTGCCGTCCACCTAAAAAACGTCGCGTGTAAGGAGAAACATTCATGGCTCGTTATATTGGTCCAAAATGCAAACTCTCTCGCCGCGAAGGGACAGACCTGCAATTAAAATCTGGCGTTAAACCATTTGACGTCAAAACAAAAAAAGCTGCTAAAGCACCTGGCCAACATGGTGGCGCTCGTGGCGGCAAACAATCTGAGTACTCACTACAATTACGTGAAAAACAAAAAGTACGTCGTATGTACGGTGTTTTAGAGCGTCAATTTAGTAACTACTACAAAGAAGCTGCTCGTGTTAAAGGCGCAACAGGTGAAAACTTGTTGAAACTTCTTGAAAGCCGTCTAGATAACGTTGTTTATCGCATGGGTTTTGGTTCTACACGTGCAGAAGCTCGTCAGCTTGTATCTCACCGTTCAATCACTTTAAATGGTCGTCGTGTTAACATCGCGTCTATCCAAGTTAAAGCTGGTGACGTTGTTGCAGTTCACGAAGGTGCTAAACAACAATTGCGTATCAAAAACGCAGTTGAGTTAGCGACTCAACGTGGCATTCCAGCTTGGATTGAAATTGATCATTCTAAATTGGAAGGTACGTTCAAAGCTGCACCAGATCGTTCTGATTTACCTGCTGAAATCAACGAAAGCTTGATTGTAGAATTGTATTCTAAATAATCCTTGAGGTAGCAATAATGACGCGTACTGCAAATGAGTTTCTAACTCCGCAAGCGATCAAGGTCGAAGCGGCAAGCGGGACCTCGGCAAAAGTTATTCTAGAACCATTAGAGCGTGGCTTTGGTCATACTCTTGGTAATGCTTTACGTCGTATCCTTTTGTCTTCTTTACCTGGCGCAGCCGTGGTTGAAGTAGAGATTGAAGGTGTCGAGCACGAGTACAGTACTTTGGAAGGCTTGCAGCAGGACATCGTCGAGCTCTTGCTGAACCTAAAAGGATTGTCTATTAAGCTGTTCGATCAAAATGAAGCTTATCTGACATTGGAAAAACAAGGTCCTGGCGACGTTACAGCCGCTGACCTTCGTTTACCACACAATGTTGAAGTGGTTAACCCTGAACATTTGATCGGTACTTTAAGTGCTTCTGGCTCATTAAAAATGCGCCTGAAAGTTTCTCAAGGTCGTGGTTATGAGACTTCTGATTCACGCTTCCCTGAAGGCGAAACTCGCCCAGTGGGTCGTTTACAATTAGATGCTTCTTACAGCCCAATCAAACGTGTGTCTTATACAGTGGAAAACGCTCGTGTAGAACAACGTACTGACCTTGATAAACTGATCATTGATCTTGAAACCAACGGTACTGTTGATCCTGAAGAAGCAATCCGCAAAGCGGCAACAATCTTGCAACAACAAATTGCAATTTTTGTTGATCTTCAGAAAGATCAAGCACCAGTTGCTCAAGAGCCTCGTGAAGAAGTTGATCCGATTTTGCTTCGTCCAGTAGATGATCTAGAGCTTACTGTTCGTTCTGCTAACTGTTTGAAAGCAGAAAATATTTACTACATTGGCGATCTTGTTCAACGTACTGAAGTTGAGTTGCTTAAAACTCCTAACTTAGGTAAAAAATCGTTGACTGAGATTAAAGATGTTCTGGCATCGAAAGGCTTGCAATTGGGCATGCGTTTAGAGAACTGGCCACCGGCTAGCCTCCGCATGGACGATCGCTTTGCTTATCGTAGCCGTTAATTAAGTAGGACTATCACCATGCGTCATCGTAATAGTGGTGTGAAATTAGGCCGTACAAGCAGTCATCGTAAAGCGATGTTCCAAAACATGGCTAATTCTTTGTTCGAACACGAGTTAATTAAAACTACTGTTCCTAAAGCAAAAGAATTACGTCGTGTTGCTGAGCCTTTAATCACTTTAGCTAAAGTCGATTCTGTAGCAAACCGTCGTTTAGCGTTTGCTCGTACTCGTTCAGCTGCAACTGTTGGTAAATTATTTACCGTTCTTGGCCCTCGTTACAAAGAACGTAACGGCGGTTATCTACGTGTTCTTAAAGCGGGCTTCCGTGCAGGTGATGCTGCACCGATGGCTTACGTTGAGCTAGTAGATCGCGAAGTTAACTAATTTCGTGAAGAGCAGCGTACGTTGTTCTAAAAAAGGTCGGTTTTTAACCGACCTTTTTTAATGCCTGCAGTTTTGTATTGGCTGTATATTGTTAGACAATAATTCAATTTGTCCTTAAAAGATAAAAATAAATCGCCTTTTGCTTAAACTTGACATTGTGCATTGTCAAAAATGTGATTTAATAAATATAAATCTAAGATAGGTTAAAAGAACAACATGGAAAAACAAGTTGATATTCTCATTGTAGGTGCAGGGATCTCTGGTGTAGGTTTGGCTGCTCATCTTTCAAAAAATTGTCCAAATCGTTCATTTGAAATTATTGAACGACGTGAAAGTTTCGGTGGTACATGGGATCTTTTTAAATATCCGGGTATTCGTTCTGATTCGGATATGTCAACTTTTGGCTTCAATTTTAAGCCGTGGAAAAAATCTAGTGTGCTTGCTGATGGGTCTTCGATTAAAGGCTATCTTTCTGAAGTGATTGATGAATATAAGATCAAAGAAAAAATTCATTTTCAGCACCGTGTTGTGAGTGCGAACTACGATTCACAAACTCGTAAATGGTCTGTTGTTATTGAAGATGCGAAGAAGAAACAACAAACCTGGGTTGCAAATTTCGTCTTTGGCTGTACGGGTTATTATAATTATGACCAAGGTTTCCAACCTGAGTTTAAAGGGCAGGAAAACTTTAAAGGTACCTTCATTCATCCACAACATTGGCCTGAAAATTTTAATTACGCAGGTAAAAAAGTGGTGATTATTGGTAGTGGCGCAACAGCAATTACCCTTGTGCCAGCTATGGCAAAAGGCGGTGCAGGGCATGTGACCATGCTACAGCGTTCTCCAACCTATATTGCCTCAGTACCTTCTATTGACATCATTTATGACAAGATGCGTAAAGTATTGCCTGAAGATGTTGCTTATAAACTGACCCGTGCACGAAATATCGGTGTCCAACGGGCTGTTTATGCTGTTGCACAAAAGCAACCTAAATTACTCCGTAAATTTTTATTAAAATCAATTGAGTTGCAGTTAAAAGGTAAAGTGGATATGAAGCACTTTACCCCAGATTACAATCCTTGGGATCAGCGCCTTTGTGTGGTGCCAGATGGTGATTTGTTTAAAATTTTACGCGAAGGCCGTGCATCTGTTGAAACCGATCAAATTGAAAGTTTTACTGAAAATGGCATTCAATTAAAATCAGGTAAACATTTAGAAGCGGACGTGGTGATTTCAGCTACAGGACTCAACATTCAAATTCTAGGCGGGATCAGTGCCACAATCGATGGACAGCCACTGAATACCTCTAAGCATATGTTGTACCGTGGCGTGATGGTCAGTGATGTACCAAATATGGCGATGATTATTGGCTATATTAATGCTTCATGGACTTTAAAAGTCGATATTGCTTCTGAATACATCTGTAAATTGATTAACTATATGGATCAAAATGGTTATAACCAAGTGATTCCACAAGGTGATGCGACCGAGTTGTTAGAAGATACGGTGATGGGAAGTTTGACGTCAGGCTATATTGCACGTGCAGCGGATGTGATGCCAAAACAGGGTAAACATGCACCGTGGAAAGTCAGTAACAACTATTTGGCAGATCGTAAAGAATTAAAGCATGCTTCATTTGAAGATGGAGTGCTGAAATTTGAAAAAAAGTCAGATCAACTAGCGGCTAAACCCAGATTAGTTTCTTAAGTCAGTTACATAAAAAAGGAGCATCATGCTCCTTTTTTTGCTTTAGATGTGTGACTTTAGGGTTTTATTTGATGCGCTTTATTTGTTGAAACATATATCATGTTGAAAACAAGGAAAAACACACAGGGTTAATGTGAAGAATCAAGAACATTCAGAATTTATAAAATTAAATGCTTATGAGCTATATACCCAAGCTTGGCAGCCTGAAACAGCAGATAAAGATGCAACTTTGGCCCCGATTATATTGATGCATGATTCACTGGGGAGTGTGGATTTATGGCGTGATTTTCCTGCGCAATTGGCTGCTGAGTCTGGCAGAACGGTGATTGCCTATGATCGATTGGGTTTTGGCCGATCGTCAGCGAATCCTCATCTATTAAGTACAGATTTTGTCTATGCTGAAGCGCGGCAGGGCTTTAAGGCACTTCTTCAACATTATTCCATTCAACAGTTTATCGTGATGGGGCATAGTGTTGGCGGGGGAATGTCAGTCGTCATTGCAACTGAATATCAAGAACAATGTCATGGTCTGATTACCATAGCTGCGCAGTATGAAGTGGAAGAACTGACATTATCGGGTATACGTGAAGCCAAAACAGGTTTTGCGCAGCCGGGACAGCTTGAACGCTTGGCTAAATACCATGGGGATAAAGCCCAATGGGTTTTGGATGCTTGGACGGAAACTTGGCTTTCACCAAGTTTCCGTCAATGGAACCTCGAAGATTATGTTGGAAAAGTACAGTGTCCAAGCTTGATCATCCATGGAGAACTGGATGAATACGGGACGACAGCACAAGCTCAGAAACTTTTTTCGGGTATAAAAGCTGATGCAGAGCTAGAGATTTTGGAAGGGCTTCATCACATGCCGCACAAAGAGCAACCCGCATTGGTCGCTGCATTAATCTGTGATTTTGTGAATGATTTAAGTTGATATCGAAAGAATGAAAAAAGCCCATCATCTGATGGGCTTATTTGTTATAAAGAGCGGGAAATCAGCTCTTTCATAATTTCATTGGTACCGGCATAAATACGATTGGCTCGATTGTCAATATAAGCCCGTGCAATTGGATATTCAAGCATATAGCCATAGCCGCCATGCAACTGCAGACATTCATCCACGACTTTGGAGAACATTTCTGAAATTTTGTATTTAGCAGCTGCGGCTGCGTCAATACCGAGCTGTTCCTCAAGTTGCAGCTCCATACATCGGTCTAGATAAGTTCGACAAAAATCGATTTCAGTGCGTAGCTCTGCCAATTTAAAACGGGTGTTTTGGAAACTAGATACGGTCTTGCCAAATGCCTTACGCTCTTTGGTGTATTGAACAGTGTGCGCAAAGGCTGCTTCTGCACCGGCTTGGCAAATAATCGCGACCAACATACGTTCCCAAGCCAATTCCTTCATCAGCATCATAAAGCCCATACCTTGCATGCCAAGTAAGTTGCTTTTAGGGACGCGGACATTGTCAAAGAACAGTTCACAGGTATCCTGACCTTTCATGCCAATTTTATTTAAAGGTTTGCCTTTGCTAAAACCGACGCGATCTGCCTCGACGATAATTAGCGATAAATTAGCTGAACCTTTTTCACTATTACCTGTCTTGCAGACCACAATTGCCATGTCACATAAATAGCCATTGGTGATAAAGATTTTTGACCCATTAATAATATAGTCATCGCCATCTTCTGTAGCGGTTGTGCGTACCGCTTGTAGGTCTGAACCTGTGCCCGGTTCGGTCATTGCAATGGCAGTCACGGTTTCGCCAGAAGCCATTTTCGGCAGCCAATGCAGCTTTTGTTCTTCATTGCCAAAGTTATGAATATAATTGGCCACGATGTCGGAGTGCAGTGAAAAGCCGGTAGAGGAGTCCATAGCATAGGCCTGCTCTTCAATCAGAATCATGCTATAGAGTCGGTCTACACCATAGCCGCCATAAGCTTCGGGCATGGTCGGGCAAAGCAAGCCCATGGCACCGGCTTTATTCCATAAGTCACGGTCTACATGTTGTTGTTTTTCATACTTTTCGATATTGGGCACAACTTCTTTTTCATAAAATTTTCGTACTGTTTCACGAAATGCATCATGTTCTGCATTAAATAATTGACGTGGCAGCATGTTGTTGAGTGGGCGAATCGCTCCAGATTGCATTTTGAATATCCTATTCATTTTTATGGCTTTGTCTCAACTTATAAGATGCAGCGAGTGACTGCAATGTGCAGAACATTCAAAAGCAGGGAATGCGATGAAGCATTCGGTCAATCTGTGAAAACACTCCACTTCAATGGGGTGGATGAGTTACACTAGACGGGTTCAACGATTGGGGAAGACAATGACTGATGAAATCAGCTTAGAAGAGCGTAAAGTGATCTACCGTGCACGTCGTGGTTTAAAAGAGATTGATGTTTATTTTGATCCCTACGTCAAAAATTACTATTTACAAGCCGATGCAGCTGAAAAAGACATGTTTGCAGAACTCGTTGCTGCAGAAGATCCAGATTTGTTGGATTGGTTTATGGAAGTTAGTGAACCGCCACGTCCTGAATTAAAAACGTTTATTCAAAAATTAAAACATTACGTTCATGGATAATCGGCAATTCAAACTGAAACGCAGTTTTTTATCGCATGCGTTTCAGTTTTTTATTTTTGCGGTATTGATGACGCTGCTTTATCAGTTACTAACACCCATGCTTTGGGGGATATTTTTCCTCATTGGACTGGTGGTTTATGTTCTGTTTTTCCGTAAGCATTTACACGTCACCAGTCTAGATTATTTGGATGGAACTGATTGGTCTTTGCAACGACTCAACCGCCCGGTGCAACGCGTTCAAATAAGCCATATTTTGGATCATCAAATGTATATTGTGGTGTATTTTATGCATGCACGTGCAAAACCAGTGATTATTTGGCGCGATCAATTGTCATTGAAACAGTGGAAATCACTCAAAGTATTGGCCAAAATGATCTAATTGTTAGACAGCCTTTATTTTTAAAATTCAATAAAATGCAAATATTTCATTATCTTATATTGTGGGTAAAATAATCTTGTCTGACAGGATTGAAATTTATTGGCAAAATATTTAAATTGTCTGACAATTTTAAGCTGTGCGGTGATTCTCTGCCTATATATTAGCCTTACCAACAGCCGTTAAGGGAAATCATCATGATGATGCCAACTTGGATGTTTCTGGTAATAGCGATTGTGTTAGCAATTGTTATAGGACGACTAGGAACAGTGCTGAAGGAACAGTTAACTCAAAAATAAGCAGTCAAACGCTTTCACAGTTAATAAGTAGCATGTGCCGAACCGTCGCTATGCTACTTTTTTTTGCCTAAAATTTAGTCTTTGTAAAAAATCAGTCAATTGCATTCAGCGTGATTCATGGCACAGTGTGTCGTTCAAATTAGAGCAAATACTCTTTTATTCATTTTTTGCTTCTGATATGTTTGTCGTGATGGACATAAACACAATTATAGAGGACAGGAAAATGTCGAGCGTCCAAAAAATATGCCAGGGTGTGGCAGTTGTAGCAATAACAAGTACATTATTCGCGGGTTGTTCGCAGGTTGTAAAAACCGGTGCTAATGTTGCACTCGGATTTACCGAAAAACATATTGTGCCACCAATTTTAGCCATGGAAGATGCTGAAATGGTGTGTAATTCAGGTAATTCATTAACTCCAGCCATTATGGCCACCAAAGATATGGGCGCAGACCCAACACGTGTGGCTGTGTTGATGTATTCAGCAGCAGGGATTTGTGCAGAACAAAAAGCCTTGGATGCAGAGTTACGCTATTTACGTGCATCTAAAGCTAACCAAGTATCCGAAGCACAGGATGCTCGTGTTGAGCAAAAGCGTTGGGCGGCACTTGCTGCACAGCGTCAATATACCGGCTATCAATTATTTCAAGATCGTTTTGAAAAGAAGTATAAGAAAAGTCTAGGTGAAGGCTGTCCAAAAATGAACAGCGACATTGACCAAACAGTGTATATGTTGGGAATGTTAAGTGGCTTACAGGCCATGACCAATGATATTAACTCAGGTGGGGCGGTAAACGTTCCAAAAGACATTGCTGCGATTGTTGAACGCGGTATGGTGTGTCTGAATAATGAAAAATTCTGGGGCGCACCAAATGCAACCCGCGCTGTGATCTGGACGTTATTACCGGGTGCTGGAGATGGAAAACCTGATCCATACCAAACATTGAAACAATCTACGCAAATTGGTGAGCAAAAGGGTGTGAGACTGTCACATGCTTTATATGCGGTTGCTGCACAAGCCAGTGGCGATGATGCGAAAATCCGTGATGCCTTACGTACCTTTGCACAAGCGCGTAGCGATGAGAAACCTGTTAATCCACAATTTAAGCTCATCGATAGCATGGCTGAAAGCATGGTGAAAGGGATTTCAGATCGTTATTGGACTGAACATACAGGCGTTCGTACGGCTGATGATGGTATGGAACATTTCTGGGATGAAAGTGCCAATAGTTCTGAACTCGATGATTTGTTTAGTGGTGATATTGAAACCAGTGGCACAGCTGCAAATTAATCTTTGCAATAGCGTTTAAAAGTGAGGTACAGGAGGAGCGAAAATGAAACTACAATTTTTAATACCGAAAATTGTCTTTCTTGCCGTATTCGTTTCGATCTGTGCCTCGCTACAGGTATTTAAAGATTATTTTATCTACTGGCAAGATGATTTATTTCATGACTTTTGGCGCTTATGGACTGCCCATTGGGTTCACGTCGGTTGGATTCATTTTGCTTTAAATATGTTGGCCTTTATCTGCTTACCGTTTATTTTTCCAAGAGTTTCAATATGGCACTTTGTTGCCATCTTATTGATTTTATCCCCTTTAATCAGTCTGAGTTTCTATTTTTTCCTTTCCGATATTGAAGCCTATGCAGGATTATCTGGTGTCTTGCATGGCGCCTATGTTGCGGTCGCTTGCGTACATTTAATGTATAAACGGGAGCGAAATTTTGCAGCCTTTGTTCTCTTGCTGATTTTGGCAAAATTGGTGTGGGAAAATACCATGGGGAATACCGGAACGGCAGAATTAATAGGAAGCCCCGTTTTAGTCGAAGCCCATTTATTGGGGGTGATTTGGGGCATTGTCATCGCCGTGTTTTATCTTATTGGTAATTATTTCTGGGATCGCTAGCGCACTTTAGGTGATTGGGTTGACAAAAAAAAACCGAAAAGAAAATACATATTGTCATTTTAATGTTTTGAATATTGATGCAAATTTAAACGTAATAATAAAACAGTTAGGTCAGGGAAAGGAACTTCTCGAGCCGCTAAGGAAAAGGATGCTTGGCTCCGCTAGGCTCCAAAATAAAAAATAGGAAGACTCATGCAAAATGATGCACAAAACAGATCCGGCATCGTCGGGCTGTTAAGGTATGTCTGGACAGAATGGATTTCGACTCTAGTCGTGTTGATCTTGCTTCTGCTTACATTGATTATCGGTACAGGGGAGATGATTCATGGTCAGCTTCTGCGTACTGGTGAGCGTTTGTATGGTAATGAAAGCATTGGGATGCAGTATTCATTTTTACGTGCAGAACCGACCAAGCCTGAATGTGACCGTAACCCGAATGTCGATGCGTTGGTGAAAACTCAAATGCAAGCCAATGCAGCAGATGAGTTTGCTGATTTTTTTGGTACGGCATCTGAGAATGACGTTCGTTCGTCTATTTTAGCGAGTGTGCAGCAGTGTGAAGAAAAGTATCAATTTTATGATAAAGCCATGCAACATATGGAGAAGCATCCGAGTATTCGCGCCTATCGTAATTTTGAAACAAGCTTCTTCGGTATCTTTAAATTTGGTACTGAAAATCGCGCCATTTTGTTGATTTTTATGGTGGTTATAGCTGCGATTAGTGCGACATTGAAAATTCATCATATTGGTCTACGCGGTCCTGCAACCAAGAAGGATTATCGTGTTTATAGCCTGATGATGAGCTTCGGTAATGGACTGTTAACCTACTCAAGTATCAGCCAATTCAATTCAGTGAAAAATTCGGGAGTTCCAATGACCACCGAAACTGAACTGATTTATTGGATGTGGATGACGCTGTTCTCAATCCTGACATTGATCAGTGTTTTGCAATTGTTTAGTCCGCCAAAAGATGCCAAAGAGGGCGGTAGTCTTAGTTTCGCGTTCCTAAGCGTGCCTTTATATGCGTATATGGCGTTGATTACAGGTATCGCCTTTATCTTCTTTATGGACTACCCGATGGGGCAAGGCATCTATTTAGGGCAATTGGTCGAGTTTTCAAGTATTTTCCTGAATCTAGCGTTATTCATTTGGGCGGGTATGTTGTTGAAGCAAACCCGTGTCGTAGATTTATTCTTGAATATTTTACGCCCATGGAACTTAGCTCCTGAGACTTTAACATGGCTGATTTTAATCGCAGCAGCATTGCCTACAGCCTATACTGGAGCATCGGGGATCTTTGTCATTGCGGCAGGCGCGATTATTTATAAGGAAGTGTGGAACGCTGGCGGACGCCGTCAATTTGCCTTGGCTGCAACAGCAATGTCCGGTTCGCTTGGGGTGGTTTTACGTCCATGCTTATTGATTGTGGTTGTTGCATCGCTAAATAAAGAAGTGACCACGGATCTGCTTTATCAATATGGTATTTATACGTTCTTGCTGACATCTACGATGTTTTTAATTGTGTCGTTATTTTTTGCAGAACATAAGTTCCGTATTGCTCAAGCCAATGTGGCAGCGCCGCAGTCAGGACGTGCCTTCTTAGCCGTTATTCCTTATATTGTGATTTTCGTGCTGATTTGGATGTTCTATAAATATTTATTGAATACAGATTTAAATGAATTTACTGCACCAGTCATGATGCCTGTTATTCTGCTGATGATCGTTTTAGTGGATAAATTACGTCATCAGCCAGCACCATTGTCAGCAGTTGGGCATTGGGATGAAACACTAACAGCAAATTATAGTGCGAATGCTGAACCTGCTTTAGCCGGCGCACAGGTTGCACATGCAGAATACCGTGAAGGATTACATGGTAATAGCACAGATGATGGGCAGGCTGCGAATCATACAGTGGCTCAATCCAGCTCTATGCAGATTCTACGTCAAGTTGGTTTTTGGAAGTCGATGCATATTTCGACCAGTGAAACCGTTGGACATATCGGTGCTTTGGTTATTTTGATGGCGCTTTCGGTAAGCGTTGGTGGATTGCTAGAGCGTACTGAAGTCATGAGTTTATTCCCAACTGATATCAGCAGTACTTTTTTGGTTATCACATTGATTGTCGGATTGATGGTCTTTGTGGGTATGATTATGGATCCGTTTGGCGCAGTCATTTTAATTTCTGCAACTATTGCTCCTGTAGCCTATCAATACGGTATTCATCCTGTGCATTTTTGGATGATTACACTCATTGGTTTTGAGCTAGGTTATGTTACGCCTCCAGTTGCATTGAACCACCTCTTGGCCCGACAGTCGATAGGGGATGCTGAAGTCAATGAAGCGGATGCTGAAGTTCGTCACTTGTCGTTTTATTACCGTTATGAACGTTGGATTTTGCCGCTGATTGTGCTGTTCCCTGCAATGTTGATTATTGCGTATCTGCCGTATTTCTTTAAGCTGTTTGGTTGGTATCAATAAATTAATTTTGAAGCATTAAAAAAGCACCTTCGGGTGCTTTTTTATTGAATAAGGGGCTGTGCATTTGATGGTAAATGAATGAGATCTTTATGACTTTTTAAACTTATTTTGTAGGAACGGACTACATAGCAAAATCGCTAAAAATATAAAAGCAAAGCCGAATAGGCTGTAAATATCTGGCAATTCTTGCCACAGTGTAAAGCCCCAAATACCGGCAAAAATAATCGCTATATAGTTTACGGGACCAATTTGACCTGCGGGTGCAAGCTTATAAGCATTGGACATAAAAATTTGACTGATATTGGCCAAAAGTCCCGCTGTAATCAGAAAAGCTAACTCCTTTAAACTATAAGGACGCCAGAGCCAGAGCATCGGGATCATCGATATGAGCGTGCCAATAAAGCAGAAATAAAACACGATGCGTTCAGGTGGTTCAGTTGCAGTAAGGGCACGGACAGTGACAAATGCCATGGCTGCCAAGAAGCTTGCGGTTAGTCCGATGAGTGATAACTGATTGAACATTCCTGCATCGGGCTTTGCGACGAAGAGCACGCCGATTAAACCAATGACGGCGGCAATGAGCATACTCAGGGTTATTTTTTCTTTTAAAAATAACCATGCAATTAATGGGATGAAGATCGGCGAGGAATAGGTGAAGACCATGGCATTGGAGAGTTTTAAGTGTGCGATGGCATAAAAAAAGCCATACATTGCCACCAAGCCTACGATTGAACGCCAGGTATGCATCCACAGTTTTTCAGTTCGAAAAAACGTGCTGCCTTTTTGTAGGATCAAAGGGAGAAAGATGAATAAGCCAACCGCATTGCGAAAAAATACGATGGTGGCATTATCTACTGTATGGGAGGCGTAGCGTATACAAACCCCCATGATGGAAAAAAGCAGCGCTGACAGCATGAGAAAGCCAATTGCTTTGGGGATATTTTGTGGTGGTGTAGTAGTGGACATAACAAAAAAGCTAGAATATCTGATGATATTCTAGCCTATAAGTACGCATGGTGTAGCAGAAGTCGGTTATTTTGCTTGTTGTGCTAACTGTGCTTCGAGTAATTTAATTTGTTCTTCTTTCAGTTTAATCAGCTCATCTGCATCTGAATGCTGCTGTTTTAAACTTTGCTCCTGATCATTCAATTGTTGTTGAATGTCATCTAATTTGGCAATTTCCTCTTTGGCTAAAGAGGCATTTTCAGGCACAGCTGCATCTAAAATGTCTTCTTCGACCAATTTAATGGTTTCAGTCTCTGCGGTAGGGACTGATGCTTCAGTCTCAGATTGGACAGGGGTTGCAACAGGCGGCTTAGCCGGTGCAGCGACCAGTTCTTCTTGAAGTGCAGATTTATCTGCTGTACTGCTGCTTAACCATTGATATGCAAAAAAGATAGCAATCAATAACGTTAAGCCCCCAATGATTCCAACTAACAATTTTGGATTATGTCTTTGATCTTCTGTCATTGCTTGACCTTAATTTTTATTTAGGCTGACGTGGCTTAAATTGGATCACACCGATATCGTCTGGCACGGCAGGTTGTTCAGGTTGATCGACATGAGTCGGTCGATTTTCACTGTAACCACAATCAATGCATTCGATCCATTCGTCTTCGCCAGAGGTCAGCATGACAACCCGGTCCATCGCTTGGCATTTTGGACATTTTGCACCTGCAATGAAGCGTCGTTTAATGGTCATCATACTTACCTTGAATCTAACTAAGGTCCCTAGTTTAAGCGTTTTTAGATGCGTTCGTCCAACCTTGATGACGCAGCAAAGCATCTATTTTTGGCTCGCGTCCGCGGAAATTGATAAATGCGTCAAGTGCCGTATCTTTTCCGCCAACTGCTAGAATAAATTGTCTAAACGACTTGCCAGTCGAAGTATTAAAAATTCCTTCATTTTCGAATCGGTCGAAGGCATCACTTGCCAAAACCTCTGCCCATTTGTATGAATAATAACCAGCAGCGTAACCACCTGCGAAGATATGACTGAAACCATGTTGGAAACGGTTGTACGGAGTGGTTGGTGCAACCGCATATTTTTGACGAATATCATCTAAGGTGTGTTGGATGCCTGCAGCGTCCAAAGCAGGGTTGGCCTTATGGATATTTAAGTCAAACATGGCAAATTCAATTTGACGTAACGTTTGCATCCCAGACTGGAAGAAACGTGCATCTTGTAGTGCTTTTAACAGATCGGCTGGTAAGGTTTGTTTTGATTCAACATGTTCACTGAGCAAATCTAAACTTTCTTGATCCCAAGTCCAAAATTCCATGAATTGACTTGGCAACTCTACCGCATCCCACGCCACGCCATGGGTACCAGCCACAGCAATATTATCGACTTCAGTGAGCATGTGATGTAAGCCATGACCAAATTCGTGGAACAGCGTCGTTACTTCATCATGGGTAAGTAAAGCAGCTTGCTCACCGACAGGTGGGGTAAAGTTGCAGACCATGTAGCAAATTGGTTTTTGCAGACCATTTTCAGTTTGCATGCGTGAACGGAAGCCGCTCATCCATGCGCCGCCACGTTTACCGCTTCGTGCATACAGGTCAAAGTAAAAACCGCCAATCACGCTGCCTTGATCTTCAAGTTCAAAATAACGTGCATCAGGATGCCAAACAGGCGCTTCACGCTCGATTACATTGATGCCATAGAGACGATTTACAATGCTGAACAAGCCTTGAATAATTTTAGGTGCAGGGAAATAGGGCTTCAGGTCTTCTTGTGACAAATTAAACTGTTGAACTTTGAGTTTTTCTGAATAGAAAGTGGCATCCCACGGTTGTAACTCAGTGATACCGTCTTGCGCTGCAATGGCTTTCAGTTCAGCGATTTCTTTCTCTGCTGGTGCACGCGCATGTTCTGCCAGTTCTATCAGGAACTGATCTACAGTTGCTACATCGGGTGCCATTTTGCTTGCCAAGGACAATTCGGCGTAGTTGTTAAAACCAAGCAGGCTTGCCATTTCCTGACGTAGCTTCAAGATTTCTTCCATGACTGCTGTATTGTCAAATTCAGCAGAGTCTGCCTGATCAGAAGCACGTGTGGTATAGGCTTTATAGAGCGCTTCACGCACTTCGCGGTCTTCTGCATAGGTCATAATGGCAATATAAGACGGGAAGTCGAGTGTGGCTACAGCCTGTTCGAGTTCGCGTTGCTGACCATATTGTTTCAGAAGTTCAATACTGCCTTGAGGTAGTCCTTTGAGCTGCGCTTCAGTTAAAGGTTTGAAGTAGGCTTGGGTGGCATCCAATACGTGATTGGAAAAGTCTGATGATAACTGTGAAAGTCGTGCAGATATTTCTGCATAGCGTTTTTTGGGTTCACCTTCTAAGGCTACGCCTGAAAGTTTAAAATCTCGTAACGCAAGTTTAATCGCGCTTTGCTGTGCTGCAGGAAGCGTGTCGAAAACACTGTTGTCATGTACATGCTGATACGTTTGATACAACACTGTATGTTGACCTAGCTGCGTATAGTACTCACTCAGGACGGGCAGTAAAGATTGGTAAAGTTCACGAGTTTCAGCATTATTCATCACGGCATTTAGATGCGACAGCACGCCCCAAGCTTCACTCATGTTATTTTCAAGGGTATCGATGTGTTCGAGTACTTGTAGTTGTGCTTGTACGGATTCGGGTACATCCGTTAATTCTTTTAAAAATGCCTGACCTTGGGCAATGCTCTGTTCAATCTTTTGTTTTAAGTCTGCAAGGGTAATTTGGTCAAATTGTGGAACAGGCAAAGTTGCCTTTTCTAATGTCATGTCGGTCTGCCGATTTATTTCCTGTGTTATTTGTAGAAGTAAGGCTTCTAGAAGGATAAATCAAGCCTTGGGTGCTATTTATTCGCTCTTGTTTCACCGTGGATAGATTGAATATCTTGGATGTAGGTGCCAAAGCGCCCCTCAATGACCGATAATTTTATGAATAGATTTTGATTTTTGTAGTGTTCATATTCATCTACATTGATTCGAAACATACCAGTAGAGTCATACGGTGTTTCAATAGAATAGTAGACACTTCCTTTTTTACCATGTTTTTTAACAGCGCTTGCTTCCAATGTCACCACAGTAGGTGTACCCAAAACTAGGGTATGAAGCAGAGGAGGATAGACAACTAGATTTAAGTAAAGAAACAGAATTACAAAAATAGGGAAGAGGAGTAAAAAATAGAATTTTGGCTTTTTTTGTACATTTGTCCATGTACGTGGAATGATCCATTGTCCGTATCTATGCAGAACATAAAAGTAGATCAAAACAGCCAAATAAATCAACGTTGCAACAATGAAGGCTGTGATTTTGACTTGATTTGTTGGGGTGAAGTCTATAAAAAAGAGAGCAATCAGTGCTGAAATACTAAGTACAAAGACTAAGCATATTACATATTCATGGTAATAGTATTTAGTAATTTTCTGTGATGTCATGATTTTTAAGTGGTTTATTTTTATAGAGATATATTAAATGAAAAAGAGCGCCGAAGCGCTCTTGATTTAAACCTTAATCCGCAGATGATTTTGCATTGGATTTTTTCTTTTTCGGTTTGGATTTTTTCTTCACTTTATCTTTAGCCTTCGCTTCAGATTTGCTTGCAGATTTTTTAGCAGGCTTTTTACCGAATGAACTGGGCTTAGATTTCGATTTTTTGCGTCGTATGGGCTGTTCTCCATCTTCAGCAGCGTTGGTTTTACGTTCTGAAAAGACTTCTTCTTTGGCTGTAGGCTTTGCAACACGAGGGGCACGCGCTCGAATAGCCCGACCTGCATGGCTCAATTGTTGAATCAATTCAAAGTCGATTTTGCGCTCTTCTAGATTTACACCAGCGACTTTAATTTTTACTTCATCGCCGAGACTGAAAACTTGACCTCGAGATTGACCAATTAAGCTCTGACTCGGTTGGTCATAGACAAAGAAGTCATCACCCAATTGGCTGACGTGGATCATGCCATCAACATATAAGTCTTTGAGCGTTACAAACAGACCAAATTCAGCAGTCGCACTGATAGTGCCGACAAACTCTTCACCCAAATGCTGCTGCATGTAATGGCACTTCAACCATGTAGTGACAGAACGTGAAGCTTCATCTGCACGGCGCTCGGTCGCAGAGAAGTGTTCACCTGCATCATCCAGCGAAGCACCAGAAATTGGGTAAGGCTTTTTCTTCAATTGTGCTTTGATGGCACGGTGAAGTAACAAGTCTGGATAACGACGGATTGGAGATGTGAAATGCGTATACGCTTCATAAGCCAAGCCAAAGTGACCTGCATTGTTCGCGCCATAATAAGCTTGCATCATTGAACGGAGTAAAACGGCATGAATACTTGGAGCATCAATACGGTCTTTGGTGGCATCAATCACGGCTTGATAGTCAGCTTGAGTCGGCTGTTCAGGGAATGGCAGCCCCAATAATTTCACAAAATCACGAACCTTTTGAATGCGTGAAAACTCAGGTGGCTCATGCACACGGTACAGCATTGGAATTTCATTTTTTAATGCATATTCTGCCGCTGCGACGTTTGCCAACAACATACATTCTTCAATTAGCTTATGTGCATCATTACGGCTGCGCGGTAGGATTTCGTTAATACCGCCTAGCTCATCAAAGGTCATATAAGTTTCAACGGTTTCAAATTCCATCGCGTGGCGTTCAGCACGTAAGCCTTTCAACACTTGATACAATTGGAATAAGGTATTGACCGATTTACGTACATCACGGTCTTCAGGAATGGCTTGACTATTACCCTCAAAATATTCGGCCACTTGAGTATAGGTCAAACGAGCTTTTGAATGCATTACACCCGGATAGAGCTCAAACTTAGTGACACGACCCGCGCGAGATAAGTTTAAATCACAGACCATACATAAACGGTCTACGTGTGGGTTCAAAGAACATAAACCATTCGACAGCGCCTCAGGCAACATCGGCAATACAAAATGAGGGAAGTACACCGATGTACCGCGCTCTTGAGCTTCGTCATCCAGCGGTTTACCCGGACGTACATAATGGCTGACATCGGCAATTGCCACCACAACACGATAACCACCACCCGGACGTTTTTCCGCATACACGGCATCATCGAAGTCGCGGGCATCTTCACCATCAATGGTGACAAGCGCTAAATCACGTAAGTCGACACGACCTTCACGGTCTTGTTCTGATGGCTCTTTAAAGCTGTCGGCTTCTTGTTGTACCGCTTCAGGGAATTCGTAAGGTAAACCAAATTCTAAAATGGTTTGTGGAATAATAATTTCAGTGTCTGCTTTATCAGCCATCGACTGAACAATATGACCTGTCGCAAATTCCTCTTTGGTTGGGTAGCTGTCAATCGCAATACGCACAGAGTCGCCGAGTTTGACTTTGGCATGCTCGATTAATTCTCTTTCTAACGTAATCGGTTGGTGTGCATTGGGATTTGCCGGCTGAATAAAATATTCACCTTCATATTCAGACACTTTACCGATAATTTCTTTGACACGATGCTGTAGAACTTCAGTAATAAAGCCCCATGCTTTGCCTTTACGGTCTATCGACGTTTGGCGGACTTTAACACGGTCACCATTAAACACTTGACGCAACTCACGTTCAGGAAGTAAGAGGTCATCTTCACCACTAATATTGGCTGTGCCTAAACCTTTTGAGTTGATATAAACCGTTGCTTCATGAGTCGGTTGCTCAGCTGCAAGCTGGAACTTAAATCCGTCTTTCATCAACTGACCATCTCGAACCATCGCAATCAGACGATGACTCAGTGCATCAATACTTTTTTGATCGGCAATTTCAAAATGTTCTACAAGATCGGCATGCGACATTGCAGTTTTCAGTTGTTCAATCGTCTCTTGAATCAGAGTACGGCTTGGAATTGGATTGTCATAACGTTCGGCTTCAGCTTTTGCTTCAGGGTCGACCCAGTTTTTCATAATGTATTTGGCTTCAAATCAGAAGATTAGGATTAGCATAAGTCATGCAAGCAGATACTGCACGCAATTGATTGCAATAAAGTGTTTTATGCCGATATTTTATAATGTTTAAAGCTGAAATGTAGGGGACAGCAGTGTGTGCTGAACTAATTTTGCACTAATTTTTTGAAAATCGTTTAAAAAATATCTAATTGAGTAAAAAAATGAAAAAAATATAACGACTGTGCTTGCAGTCGTATCATGATCTTTGTATTATGGCGGCACGTTACGGTGAGATGGGTGAGTGGCTGAAACCACATCCCTGCTAAGGATGCATACGGGCAACTGTATCGAGGGTTCGAATCCCTCTCTCACCGCCACGATTTACTTATGTCGCGCTCATAGCTCAGCTGGATAGAGCACTTGGCTACGAACTAAGGGGTCGGGAGTTCGAATCTCTCTGAGCGCACCAATAAGTAAACCGAACAGTAACGTATCGCCTAAATTGGCACACAAGTAATGCGCTCATAGCTCAGCTGGATAGAGCACTTGGCTACGAACTAAGGGGTCGGGAGTTCGAATCTCTCTGAGCGCACCAACTTGAAAAAATTACCGCACATGTTGCGGTTTTTTTGTGCTTGTGATTTATCGCTTTGATATTGCCGTCTTTTTTTTGGATTCTATTAAGCGTTCTATTTCATAAAACTACCCATCAGTAAATTTCAATTTTGCTTATCTTCTATAGATAACCCTTTTTTCAGATATTCATAGTGATGCAATTTTTTTAAATCTAAGTTTAAAAAAGAATTGAGTGAGTTAAAGCCGCGATTCAATGATGGCGATAGATTTGTTATCTATCTTGAGCATTTATACATGAGTATTGCTAAGTTTAAATTCCAAACTTGTGATGAAAAAGCCATTAAAAAAGTAAATCTGGCTGATTTTTAGCGTGTTTAAAGGGTAATTGTTTATTTGCTGTGCGTTTGGTTAAATTTATATGAAAAAGCTCTTAACAAAAAATAAAAATCACGTATAATGAGCCTCATCAAGACGTCGCGCTCATAGCTCAGCTGGATAGAGCACTTGGCTACGAACTAAGGGGTCGGGAGTTCGAATCTCTCTGAGCGCACCAACTTGATCAAGATTGAAAAAACCGCACATGTTGCGGTTTTTTTGTGTCTGAAATATAGCTAAAACCAATAAATTCAGCTTATCAATTAAGGTTCTAATTTAACTTCTGTTTAACTTTGAGTGCAAAGACTGTATTGCCGCCTAAAGCCGGCAGCATGTCGTGATACGGCATACTGCGCATAGCACGAAGTAAAAAAGGCGCTTTGTCATCAATCTTCATCGCACTGGTCAATTGTAATAACGAACCTTGTTGTAAGGGGCGAATATGCATTGCACCTCGGACAAACTTTAGGTCTCCACCGGTTGCGGTATATTGATTTTGCAGTAAGTCGGGATAGTTAAAACGCATTTTAAAATCAAATGGAATATTGATCACACCTAAACCCACCGAAATTTTATAGTCGGCATCCATGAGGTGCGGATTAATTTTCTGCACTTGCATATGTTTAACTTGTCTTGGAAATAAGTGCTTGAACGAAGACACATTAATCCAGCGCTGTAAGCTCGAAGGCTCTTGTGCATAATATTGAAAACTGGTGCTAAAGCGCATCAATTCATAATTTTGCCCAAAGGGAACGCGCTGCGCTGCCAAAATAAAGGACACAGGTTCTTTCGAGCTTTGACTTAATTGGGTGACTTTGTCGAGTTGAGAGGCATTTAATTTGAGTTCAGGCAATTGATTTGCAGCGAGAGTTTCACTACTAAAGGCTTTAAATCGGCGCTGTAATGATTCGAGTAAAAAACCATTGGTTCCCGCAGGAATCCCTAATTTGGCATCGGGTAAGGCATTTAATATTTTGCTAAACAAAAAACCTTTGGGCTGATTTAAATCGCCCCATTGGGTCACACTAATCAAGGTGTGTTGTGCATCGATCTCAAACCATTCAATTTTCCCTGCACCAAAGGGCACCGGTGCTTGTAGAACCAAACTATTAATGCTGTTGTGATCAATTTGGTGCTGCATCACCACGGTTTCTTTAAAGTTTAAAACCGGAATAGGTGTCGGGATATGGATGCGGTATTCAACTTGGCTGGTTGAACCTTGCTGTTGCAAAACCTCAGCAGATTTTAGCGTGGGAAATAAGCCGGCGTAGTTTGGATAATTACTGAGTAATCTCGCCACATTTTTGCTGTTGGTTGGGACAACCACGGCGGCACTTTGAAATTTACCAATGACTTTTTTACCTGCTTTCATCGTGGGTAGACTAATTTGCTGTGAAGGATGTGCAAAAATCACGATGTGATCACCGGCAAGATTTGCCAAGGCTTTGGCATTGCCATTAAACAAGTCCAAACTACTGGGGATCTGGGGTTGCCATTGAACGAATTTGGCCCAACTGGTCGATATGCTCAGTCCAGTCAAAAACATCAGCACCATAATTATTTTTGTTATCTGCATGTCACATCCTGCGTATGCAATCTTTTATTTGTTGCTGTTTTTAACGTATTTCTAGATGGAAGGGAAGTAGTGAAGTGTTACAACCGACCATTAAAAAGCATGAAGCAAGTTTGAATTGTGGTGTAGTATTTAGCGCAATTCATTTTTAAATATTCATACGCTTATGTCTGAAAATCTACCTGCATTATCGCTGCGCTATTTTTTAAATCTAGAAGAATCACAGGATGGTTTTGCACTAGCAACTTTTGGCAAAAAGCAATTTACGCGTTTTTTAACGCCAGCCATTAGCCTTGGGATTATCATCTGGGGTTTTTACTTAGGTGTAAATGGTGTCGGTGCCTACTATGTTGGTCTGGGTGCTTTCTTTTTACTCCTTCAAGGCATCATGCGTTATTGGTTTTTACCGATGATGTTTAAACGCCAGTTTGTAAAATACCAATTAGGCAAAAGTGAACAAGGTATTGATTTATTTCAAGACTATGCAGAAATTCATGCCAATGGTCGTAAGAATGTCTTTCATTATGCTGAAGTGGCAAATTTTGCTGAAGGCAAATTGACCTATATGCTTGAACTGAAAAATAAAACCGTGATTATTGTGCCGAAAAGTGCATTTAAAAATACTGCGGACCAAGCGATTTTTACCAATACTTTTCAGCACTAAGACAATCTATTCATAACAAAAGAGGGAGTAGTATGCAGTCACGTCCATCTAAAATTGTTTGCGTCGGTCGTAGTTATGCAGATCATGCCAAAGAATTAGGCAATGCAATTCCTGACCGTCCTGTACTTTTTATGAAGCCGCCAAGTGCATTAACCGCATTAGACCAAGGCATCTCATGGAATCCTGCATGGGGCAGTTGTCACTATGAATGCGAATTAAGTTTACGTATTGATCGTCCTTTATCGGCTGAAACTGATCCTCTCAAAGCCTTAGAAGCAGTTGGAGCTTTGACTTTGGGCCTAGATCTGACTTTGCGTGATCTACAAGATGACTTAAAGAAAAAAGGTCAGCCGTGGGAACGTGCCAAAGCTTATGATGGTTCTTGTATCCTTGCGGATTGGGTCGATGTCCAAGAGGTGGTTCAAGATTGGAAAAATGTGCATTACACCTTGCATGTCAATGATGAACTGCGTCAGAACGGTGATACTGCATTGCTGATTTTTGATGTGGGTACTTTGTTGGCAGATATTAGCCAAGTGTTTAGTCTTGAAGCGGGTGATGTGGTCATGACAGGTACGCCTGCAGGTGTCGCGGCACTACAGTCAGGTGAGCAGTTGAAAATGACGCTGAAAGGAAAAAATCAGGATTATATCTGGACAACCTTTGTCAAATAATCTGTGGGCTAAATATAAATAAAAGGCTGCTTAATGCAGCCTTTTTTGATTGACCTATTCATGACTGCTTGGCGGTGGTTCATTGGGTTGTAAAGGGCCTGTCTCTTTCCATGCTTCATAGGTCTCGGCCATATACTTTGAGTCGGTGTCTCCCAATGCACCTGCTTTGGCATACCATTGTCGCGCTTTTTCACCATCACGAATGTCATAATGATAATAATGTGCCATTTTCATCGCCGCGTCAGCATCTTGCCCTTGTTCTGCGGCATAGCTTAAATATTCAGCTGCTTTGTCGGGTGTTGACGAAGGATGTTCAGAAAAATAGTGTTGATTTCCCAAGACTTTGATCGCTTCGACATTCTTTTGTTTGGCTGCTTTTTCATACCAAATTTGCGCTTGGTGCTTATCTTGAATTAAGCCTTTTCCAGTGTCGTACATCCAACCAACGGTATATTCAGCAGCAGGATCATGAGTCTTTTTTGCAAGGTCTAGCACCCAGTGTGCAAGGAAAATATTGCCATCTTGCTGCATCTTTCTAATCACTTGATCTGCATGCGGGTTACCTTGATAAGCTTGGGTCATCAACCATGCGAATGCGTCCGTAGTGCCTTGATCCGCAGCAGCTTTGTACCAATGTACACTTTGTTCGATATTTTGTTCTGTGCCCGTTCCACTGAGGTATAAATCACCCACTTTCATTTGTGCGGTCGCATCACCACTTTGAGCTATTTTGAGCGCGGATTTAAATTCACGCTGTTCTTTGGAACTACAAGCCATTAAAAATACGGCAGATAAACACAGCGCTAAAATGGTTTTTTTATTCATTTGAAATGGAATTATTATCATTTTTCGTAGATTTTTTGATCTTAGCGGATTGTTGAATCACTTTATAGAGACCCTTATAGCTAAATTTAAACAAATTTAGGGCTTTAAGGCAGATTTTCTAAACTGATCTGGGGTGCAAAGCATCCATTTTTTAAACATATTTATAAACGCCGAGGCATTGGCATAACCAAGTTCTAAAGCAATATTTTCGACGGTTTGACCTGCGTTGAGCATCGACATGGCTTTCATGACTTTGAGGCGTTGTCGCCATTCATGCAGCGACATCCCAAGTTCTTTTTGACAATAACGTGCCAGAGTACGTTCCGTCATGTTTATCCGCTGTGCCAATTGCTCAAGCGCGCTCTGATCTGCAGTATGTTGATGTAAATAATCAAGCAGTTGTTTGAGGGCAGGGTGTTCCGAATGCGGTAAATAGCTACTGACCAATTTGGCTTGATGTAGTTGATCTAAGATCACATGGAGTAAGCGTTGATATTCGGCGGTATTTTCCAAGAGGTCGGCTTGTTGGTGCAACAGACGCAAATGGCTGAAGATCGCAGTGACTAAGGGCGAGCTGAGTAAAATCCCCGGTTGTTTCGGTAAGTGAGTACATAGCGATTCATGTACATATAAGGTTCCATGTGAAACCGCAGTACGATTTAAACCACTGTGTTCTAAATGTGGAGGAAGCCAAATGCCATAAGGCGGTGGAGTAATATAGTCTATCTGATTGATGTTCACTTCCATTACGCCATTAAAGGCATAGACAAACTCGCCCCAAGCATGCCCATGAACGGGATAAACAGACAGTGCAGGATCGTCACGAAAACTGATCCACAGCGCTGCTTGAATTTCATCGTTGGTGGGAAGTTGTTGGAACTGCGTATGATCTACACGAGCTTTATGACGCATGAGAAATTTTGCCTGAATAAGAAGATCACTTGTCTATTTTGAAGTATATATTTTATTTCTGACAGTTCTATAGTGTTGCTTGTCGTATTGCCGAGTAAATAGTAAGGAACAGCGTAAGGCGCTAGATGCAAAAGCTTCTGGTCTGATGATTATTTTGTGCATGATTTTAGGGATTCAACAGGTCATTTTGAAATTGGCCGCGGTTGATATTGCGCCGATCATGCAAATTGCCATTCGGTCGGGTTTGGCTGCGCTGTTGGTCTTTCCACTGATTCGTCTCAAGCCGGGAACACATTTATATACACGCGAATACTTGCTACCGGGTATCTGGTTGGCGTTTTTATTTTCAGCTGAATTTATTTTAGTGGCAGAATCCCTGCGCTATACCTCTGCATCACATACTGTTGTCTTGCTCTATACCGCACCGATATTCGTGGCACTAGGTTTACATTGGAAGTTGCCTGAAGAAAAGCTTACAGCGATCCAATGGGTCGGTATTTTTATTGCCTTTTCAGGAATAGTACTGTCGTTTATGGGACGTGAAAGTAGTACTACAGTCAACACTCAAGCCCCGTTGGGTGATGCGATGGCATTACTTGCTGGGGTGATGTGGGCCTTGACCACCATTTCATTAAGACTCACCAAACTCTCTGATGCACCTCCGACTCAGACCTTGTTTTATCAGTTAGTTGGTGGTTGTGTGTTTTTATTACCTGTGGCGTGGCTGACAGGACAAATGACTGTACATTGGACCGTATTGTCCATCAGCAGCATGATTTTTCATGTGCTCATTATTTCATTTTTCAGCCTCATGTTGTGGTTTTGGCTGTTAAGTAAATATCTGGCCAATGGTCTGGGCGTATTTTCATTCCTTACCCCAATCTTTGGTCTGGTCTTTGTTGTATTGATCTTAAACGAAACGATTGAACTGAACTTTATCTTGGGGACGGCCTTAGTAATGGTCGGGGTGATGACGGTAACCTTGCATCGATGGTTAGCTAAATTGATGGGACGTCAGCGCACAGCGACCTAAGATCATGTATAAATAAAAAAGGAGAGCTACGGCTCTCCTTTTTTTATTTACGCTTATTTTTCTTCAAAAATAGTCGCAAGTGGAATCGAGAGTTTGGCCACGAGATAATCATCCGATTCGACCAGTTGCGGCCCAATTTTTTCCATCCAAACATCATCTGGATCGACGCGACCTAAATCTTGCCGTTTAGGGAGCGGATAGGGCAGCTTACTGTAAAAACTCCAAAAGTCCACTTGGGTTAAATTACGAACTAAAACATAATGATCATCATCTGTACGTTTAATCAGGTGTTGCTCTTCAAACAATAAAATATAGCTTGGCAGGCGGCCGATTTCATCACGCCCTAAAACCTCAAGCGCTTCTTTTTCTGTCACGCTCTGACCGAGTTTTTGCTTTTTATAAAATAATTCAAGCAAATCCATCAACATAATAACAGGATGACGTTTTTGGTCGTTGCCCGAATTGAAAGCGGTCAGTGCATAACTAATTTCTACCCCAATCAGTACGATATTCCATGAAAGGAATATCCAAAGCAGGAAAATTGGCACTGCAGCAAAAGCACCGTAAACGATTTGATAACTAGTGAAATTTGACATGACAAAACCAAAGAGGTTTTTGAGTAATTCAAATACCACGGCACTAAAGACACCCGCGATCAGCGCCGCCTTAATCGGCACACTGCGGTTGGGAATCGTCCAATACAGAATGAAAAAACCTAAAATGGTCAATGAAAAAGACAAGATCCACAGCAGAAAAGCCCCATCCAGTTCATAGCCGGCAAAATTATTGCTGAGGACATTCATAGAGGCCAAGGTAGATGACACAACAAATGCGCTACCCAGTAAGATTGGGCCTAATGAGATAATAGTCCAATAGCGCATAAAGCCAATAATGCCGCCACGTGTCTCACGCACCCGCCAAATTCGGTTAAATACTGTCTCAATGCTGGTCAGCATCATAACTGTGGTAATGAATAAAAACAGTACACCAATAACAGTCAGGTTACTGGATTTATCGGTGAATGCATTCAGTGCTTTATCAAAAGCAATTGTCGTTTTCGGTAGAAAATTACTATAAATCAATTGTTGAAGCTGTTGACGAGCAGGTTCTAAAGCTTTAATTGAGGAGATGATGACCAAGAATACGGTCAACATGGGTACCACTGCAAACAAGGTGGTATAGGTTAATGATCCTGCTTGTTCACGGCAGCGATCGGCTTCAAAACGTCGAATGACAAATAAAACAAACTGAAACCATTTCTTGTCGTAAAAGGGAAGTTTTTTTAAAAATGCTTCGATCATTCGTTCAAGTCTCGAGTTATTTTAGTCATGTTTATGCAATTTTCATCACTTAGCTTAACCAAAAAATAGGAAAAATACCGTATAGTTTTCTTTTTTCATTGAATTTATAAAAATGACGCAAGCTTATGTACTAGTGCTGTATTACAGCAAATATGGTTCAACACGTGAGATGGCACATTTGATTGCCAATGGAATTGAAGCGTCTGGAATGGCGGTAAAAATACGAACCGTTCCAAATTTATCCGCTGTGGTGACTGACGTGCAGCCCAGTATTCCTGCCGAAGGCGATATTTACTGTAGCTTAGATGACTTAGCGCATTGCTCAGGTTTAGCCCTTGGTTCGCCAACACGTTTTGGTAATATGGCGTCGGAAATGAAATATTTCTGGGATCAAACCACAGCGCTTTGGCTCAATGGCGCATTACATGGCAAACCTGCCTGTGTGTTTACCAGTTCAGGTTCAATGCATGGGGGACAGGAAAGTACTTTGCTGACCATGCTGCCACCTTTGTTTCATCACGGAATGATGGTTATGGGTTTAAGTAATGCCCATCCTGCATTATCGAATACCAAAACGGGTGGTACGCCTTATGGTGCAAGTCATGTCAGTGGTCCACGCCATGATCAGTCATTGAGTCAAGATGAGCGAAACTTATGTGAAGAGCAGGGTAAACGCCTGGGCGAAGTGGTCAAAAAGTTGATTTGATACTTACTTGTTCTAGGAAGTTACACAGACTTTGTAGCGAACGAGCAAGAAAAGGCTTAAATATTGCCCTTTTCTTGCTTTTTTACGTGTGATTTCTTTTTATTAACGATGTCGTATTTGCGCCCAAAAATATAAAAATAAATCTGTCGAACTATTCTTAAAATACCCAAAATAAGTGATATCAATAACATATTGAAAGTTTTTAAATACAGCCTGCTCAGTGATGGCCTTGAATCGATTTTTGCTGTCTTTTTGGGCGCGTTATTTTTATTTTTTGATTACATGATTTGTATTTAAATTTCTTCTTTGGGGTGTGTGATGTCTATTATTAATTTTCGAATGATTTTCCTGTGTTCCGCATTTGCTGCATCTTCCTTGTGTACGGCAATGCCAGTTTTGCACAGTATGGATTTCCCGCAAGAGAAAAAAGCTGAAGAAAACGAATTTTTGGCGAAACAAGATCAAGTCAAAGCAGAATCAAAATCTTTAACTGATGCTTCAAATTAATTGATTCGCCATGGTTTTCGAATAGCATTTCAATAGACTAGAAATACATATTAGAAAAACAATAACCTATAAAAAAAGAGCGCTGATGCGCTCTTTTTTTATATCCAAATTAGTCTTGATCCGAAGTCTTTGCAGCGTCTTCAGGCTGTTGCTCAACTTCAAAGCGCTGTTTGCAATCTAAACATTGGTAGTCGAGAAAAATATTTTGATCGACGATCACGCCGGCTTTTTTACCAAAACGGTGTCCGAGGAAACCGCCTGTGATACCGACGCTAATTGCACCAACAAAAGTCCCGATGGTTCCGCCCATAATCACGCCAAGTGGGCCAGCAGTCACGCCACCAATCGCAGCACCAATAGATGCGCCAGATGCCGCACCACCGACAGTCCCTGCAGCAGTTCCTGCACCACTGAGTAAGACACCACCAATTTTTTGTAAGTTTTGTTCATGGTTACGCTTTTCAATATGGGTTGATCCACATTTTGGACATTTAACTGTCGATTCCATGTTTTGCTCTTCTGTATTCATAACTTTCCATAGCCTTAAAAAATAAAATGGCCGAATTTATGGTGCAGCATAATGTAATTTGACAGATGAGTAGTTGACCCATTCGATCAAATGTGACGATTTTCCTGAATTTTATCGAGTTTTGCACACCGATGTTTTGTCTGCTTGTAACTAAGGCGTTAAAAAGTGCGCTCTATGTCACCTTAATGGCAAATTTTTAGCAAAAAAAAGAACACCTGATGTGTTCTTTTTTCTTTTGAACGTAAACTAGTCACGAACAAATTCAACTGTACCATTCGCCAGCGATTTCACACGTGCCAATGATTCAACGCGATAACCTTTTTCAAGCAAAATATCACGACCAGGTTGGAATGATTTTTCAATCACGATACCGATACCCAACACTTCAGCACTTGCTTGATGAATAAGATCTGCAAGACCTAAAGCCGCTTGACCATTGGCCAAGAAGTCATCAATCACTAAAACTTTATCTTCAGCATTGATGTGCTTTTTAGAAATCGCGATCGTGCTTTCAGTTTGTTTGGTAAAAGAAAACACTTTTGAGCGATACAAATCATCTTTTAAGGTCAAAGATTGATATTTACGTGCAAAAATCACAGGAACACCAAGTTCAAGACCAGCCATTACTGCAGGTGCAATACCTGATGCTTCAATCGTAATGATTTTTGTGATGCCAGCATCTTTAAAAAGACGGGCAAATTCTTGACCAATTTGTTGCATCATCACAGGGTCAATTTGGTGGTTCAGGAAAGAATCGACTTTCAGAACTTCTTCAGAGAGAACGATACCTTCAGCTAAGATTTTCTGTTCCAGAGCGTGCACGGGAGAATCCTCGAGGGGCAGGTGCTTTTTAAAGCAAAAGCGTATTTTAAAAAGCACCGTGAAAAATGCAAGCGAAATTGATCAAATCAATTAATTTGTTGCACCTTTATAGCCCGTTAACAATAAACCGTAAGAGGTTTTATTGTCTTGGTGGGAAACTTTGACAGGTAGATAATCTAGTTTTGGTGCTAACCAGAAAGTCGTTTGACGGCCTGGTTTGTCATGACGCATCACGACTTTAACGGTGTCAAAAGTTCCATAAGTGGTTTTCACTTTTTCAGTGCCTTGTTTCACGAACTTACGAGCTTCAACCTCTTTGGCGTCGGCAATGTAGTAATTCGATTTCAAACCACCATTTTTTAAATCTTCACGAATTTGCAATTCAGCATTGAGTTCATCTAGCACACCTGATTTCCACGCAAATGAACGCGCTTTATCATCTTTTTTGGTATTAATGGTTTTTGCGCCAGCATTGAAATTGATGTTCATGGTGTTGTTGTGCACCAAAATTTTGCTGCTGCGGCTAAAGCTGTTCGAGTGAATTTGGCTGCCATTTAAACTAAAACGACTGGTTTCAGTTGCAGAGGCCATCGCACCAGCTTTTGCTGCGAAAATATACGTCCAGTTATTCCCAGATTGTTTTAGGGTACGTGTTGCAGAACCCAAGTTTTTGCCGTTGTAATTAAACTGGTAGCTTGCTTGGAATGGACTCATGGCAAATGACTGACTTGAGAAACCAGTCAAAAGCAGTGTAGTCGATACCCCAGCAACAAGACCTAAATTTTTCAAAACTGAATGTGCCATAAGTATGGTTTTCCTATTCAATAGAAGTGCGGTGGGCTAAACCACCTGATATGTTTATTATGCGGCTGGATTGTGGAGAATCACGTCACAAATCCGTGCCTAATGTATATATTGTGTAGCGTTTTTATAGGTTCAAGATGCCTAAGTACAGGATAAGTCTAGCTTTCCTTTTGCTTTATAGGCGTGACTTCATCGTCTTTTAAATTTGAATCATCCCAGTCTTCCATCCGTTCTTGCGACATTTTGGTGAACAATGCGGTTAAATTAACATTACCAATCACCACCAATTCGGCCTCACGTAAAACAGCATGGTTCACATGGACTTTGCCCAGTGTGTCGATAATCGATCGACTTTTACCGAGCCAGCGATTCAGGTCTAAATACAGTAAATCATCTTTAACTTTGATCACATTGAGCTTTTCCAAAATCATACCCAATGGATCTTGGTTGAGTACTTTTTGATAGAACCATAACGCCATGCGCACGCCCATCTTATACAGAACATTTGGATACTTTGCTTCAATCACTTGTGTATCACTAATTTGTTCAAATACGATCAATTGGGTTTGTTTGTTGAGTTCCATCTGTACCAGTTTTAAATCAACAGAGAGTGTTATGATCAGCCCGTTATAATCCAATGTGGCATACAGTCGAAGCCAGTCATCATGCAGGTCAGCATGCAAGTCTTTGAGCATTTTCACATTATCGGTCACAAAGCGCTGAAATGTCGCATTTAAAAACACTTGAGACATTGGGAATTCACGCTCATCTTCAATAAATCCTTCAGCTTTTTGGTACACTTGGCGTATACGTTTAGCGATATTGGAAACTAGCGTTTGCATAAGAAGTGCATCCTGACAAATTATGTTTTTTGACGATGTTTATCTTGTCGATTTCTATAAAAACACAAGGTTTTGATCTTGCAGTTTAGCAAAATAAATTGCACCATTTTCATGATTTTAATTGTGCATTATCTATGTGTTGATGGATTTCTCGTTTTCATCAAAAAATGAATACGAGTTTTATTTTATACTGTTTTAAGCAGTTTGGGGAATGCGGCAAATTGTCGGTTTAATGTGATGCTGAAAAAAATAACGTTCATGCCCTTGATGAAAGAGTGGTGGAAAGATCCCATATTTGCAACTGCATTGGCGTTTGCTGCTGTGTTGCATTTGGCTTTTTTAACCATGCAATTTTCCATGCCCCAAGAGGCGGATTATAACACCAAAGAAATTGCAGTTTCTTTACGTTCTACGACGGAAAAAATTGAACATGCAGACTTTTTAGCACAAGCCGATCAGCAGGGCTCAGGGACATTCCGTGAGTCACATCGTATGTCGAGTGACATGCCTGCACCGATGATCGAACAAAAAGCCGGGGAGCAAAAAAGCGAAGCTTTAGAACAACTGCAACAAAAGAAAGAGCTGAGCTTTGAAGACAAAGTGTTGATGACAACCTTGAGTTGGCAAAAACAAGCGGAAGAAAACAGTCGCAAAAAAGCCGTTGAGGAGTTGAATAGTCAGTTTCAGGCCAAGGCTGCGATGGTGGCGAGTATCGAAGCTCAATATTTACAACGCCAACAAAATTTTAGCCGTCAGCAAAAAATTAAAACCATTGATGGTATTCAAGCCAAGCAAGATGTTTCTGCTGCTTACATGGAAAAATTTCGCGAAAAAGTCGAATTTTACGGTAACCGTTATTATCCTGAAGCGGCAAAACAGCAACAGCTACGCGGTGAAGTACGTTTAATGGTTATTTTGAACAGTAATGGCGGGATTCGTGCCATTCGTTTGATCGAAAGTTCAGGTTCAAACTTATTGGACGAAGCTGCAAAAACCTCTGTACGTAAGGCGGCACCTTTTGGTTTGTTTGATGCCAAAATGAAAGACATCTCAGAACTTCGTATTGTGCGTACTTGGCGCTTCGATCCTGCAGAAGCAGAGTTTGAGGTGCGTTAATCAGTTGTGATTGCGTCGCAAAACTTCGCAGATTTCGACGCTAAAACTCGCATACCATTGGTTTTTCCCCAATTGCTGCGCGACCAGATGTTGTGCATCTTGTTGCCAAGCTCGAATGTCTTCTAATGTATTCCAGTAGGAAAGGGCGATTTCATGCTCACCCTCTGTCAGCGCTTCAAAATGTTGACAGTTAAAGTGTGTCAAGGCTTTGTCTCTAAGCTGCTGTGCAGTCGAAAAATACAGCTCATCAAGCGTACGAATGCGTGCTTTAAAAATCACGACATATTGCATATCTTTCCTTCCTTGTTTTTTATGACGATAAAAAAAGCGAGCCGGAGCTCGCTTTTTGGGTTCTTAATCTCTTTCCAGATAAGGGTTATCAAACCCCAATTTGGCTAAAATCTCGATCTCCAAAGCTTCCATTTCTTCAGCATCTTCATCAGAGGTTTCATGGTCGTAGCCCATGAGGTGCAACGTACCGTGTACCAGCATATGCGTAAAGTGGGTCAGGGGTGCTTTGCTTTGTTCTTGTGCTTCACGAAGAACCACAGGAATACAAATCACCAAGTCGCCAATCGGAAATGAGTCTAAAACTGCAGCCATTTCATCGGGGAGATCGCTCGGAAAAGACAACACATTAGTCGGTTTGTCTTTACCACGATATTCCAAGTTCAATTTGTGGCTTTCGTCATTGTCCACACATGCAATACCGATCTCACAATCACTTTGTGTATCGATATGACGTAAAGCCGTTTCCACGACTTTTTTGATATGCGCACGTTTCACCACCAATTCAGGTGACTGAAAATTTTGCTGCAAGGAGAGATTAAGTTTCAAAATGAATCCTTAAATGTTTTCGTCTTGATGCTGCCCATCAGCTTTAGCATCATTGTCCGCCACCAAGGCTTCCTGACGTGCTTTACGTTCTGCACGTTGTTCAGCTGTAAGGCGATGTTGTTCGCTGTCCCATCCCTCATAGGCTTCAACAATTTTTTGAACCAATTGATGACGTACCACGTCACGAGAGTGGAAGCGAGTAATATGAATTTCTTTGATTTTTTCAATCACACGTAAGGCATGTGCCAAACCAGATTGTTGACCACGAGGTAAATCGACCTGTGTAATGTCGCCAGTGATTACTGCACGAGAACCAAAACCTAAACGGGTGAGGAACATTTTCATTTGTTCAGGGGTCGTGTTTTGTGCTTCATCTAAAATCACAAAAGAATGATTTAAGGTACGACCACGCATGTAGGCCAGTGGTGCAACTTCAATCACTTGACGTTCAATTAGTTTAGCGACTTTTTCAAAACCGAGCATTTCATACAAAGCGTCGTAGAGAGGACGTAAGTAAGGGTCAATTTTTTGGCTCAAATCACCGGGTAAAAAACCCAGTTTTTCACCTGCTTCAACCGCAGGGCGAACCAATAAAATACGCTGAATTTCATTACGTTCTAGCATATCTACAGCAGCGGCGACCGCGAGATAAGTTTTACCTGTACCCGCTGGGCCGATACCAAATGAAATATCGCTTTGTAAAATACGCTGTACATAGCGTTTTTGATTGGCACCACGTGGATTGATCCGACCTTTACGGGTTTGTAGATAAACATTGTCTAAACCGGTATGCTCATTTTCAGAAAAATCTTCCTGAATTTCGCGGTCAGTCTGACTGCCTTGAATCATCATGTGTAAAATGTCCGCACTAATCTGTGGATTGGTTTCGGACTCTTCATAAAGACGGTGAAGGAGACTTTCGGCTCTCTCTACCGCATCGATTTCCCCATCGACAAAAAAAGCATCTGCACGATGAGAAATTTTGACATCTAAACGTTGTTCAATTTGTTTGAGATGACCGTTATAGGCACCGAGCATGCTTTGTAAACGGTCAAGTGGAATACCAGCAAAAGTTACAGTACGTCGAATCGCTGCAGTCAAGAGAATTCCTTTAAATTGGTCTGACGATTAAGCTTACATTACGCCACGTCAGGCTCAAGATTCAAGAGTTCACCGTAAACAAACTTCAAAGTTTTAATATCTGTCACTTCAATCTCTGCAAAACGCCCAACCCATGCAGGATCACCGATAAAGCTAACCAAACGTGTATTGTCTGCAGTACCAATCAGCAAGTTCGGATCTTTGTCTGAAACAGACTCAATCAAGACACGTTGAATGGTCCCTAGCATTGCATCAGTTTTATCGATACTGGATTGTTTAATCCATTGTTGAACTTTTGCAAGACGTTCTTTTTTCACATCTTCAGGGGTTGTGTCTTCAAGTTCTGAGGCAGGAGTACCCGGACGTTTTGAGTAGATGAAACTGTATGAATGATCGAAGTCCATATCTTGGATAAATTGATAAGTTTCTTCGAAGTTTTCGTCAGTCTCACCCGGGAAGCCAATAATAAAGTCACTAGATAAATGCATATCAGGGCGAACTTGACGTAATTTAGCAATTTTATCGATATATACATCAATCGTGTGGTTACGTTTCATGGCTTGTAGCACGTCATTCGAACCACTTTGAACTGGTAGATGCAAGTGAGAAACCATTTGCGGTAAGTCACGGTAGCATTGAATCAAGTCATCATTAAATTCAAGCGGGTGCGATGTGGTGTAACGAATACGTCCAATGCCCGGAATTTCGGCCACTAAACGCAGTAACTCTGCAAAGGTGCAAATATTACCTTCGAAGGTTTCACCACGGTAGCCATTCACGTTTTGGCCGAGTAATGAAATTTCACGTACGCCTTTTTCAGCTAAAGTGGCAATTTCAGCCAATACATCATCCAGTGGACGTGATACCTCTTCACCACGGGTATAAGGAACTACGCAGAATGAACAGTATTTAGAACAGCCTTCCATAATCGAGACAAAGGCTTTAAACCCTTCTACACGCGGTTCAGGTAAAAAGTCGAATTTTTCAATATCAGGGAATGAAATATCCACCAACTGAATTTTTTCTTTTTTTGGTTTGACCACTTGCTCAGTATGCTGATCGAGCATTTGTGGTAAACGGTGTAAGGTTTGCGGACCAAACACCATATCTACATACGGTGCGCGTTTTTGAATGTTGTCACCTTCCTGAGAGGCAACACAGCCACCAACACCAATCACCAAGTCAGGATTTTTTTCTTTCAGCTTGCGCCAGCGGCCTAACTCAGAAAATACTTTTTCTTGTGCTTTTTCACGGATAGAGCAGGTATTCATCAGGAGAATATCCGCTTCTTTTGGATCGCTTGTCAGCACATAGCCGTGAGAATCACCTAAAAGGTCGCCCATACGTTGACTGTCATACTCATTCATCTGACACCCTTGCGTTTCGATGTACAGTTTTTTCACTGCTCCATCTTGAGCTGGGGTGTGCTGTGGCTGGGTAACAGTGTTATCTGGGGCAGCTTGGGCACTATTGGGGATGAAGGTTTGAACCGTCATGTAGGCTCCTAAAGGAATTTTATGAAAATCAATAACCAGACGTGGCTGACAGACAATTCAATCAATTGAATTGTGCAGCTGCGGAGGTCAAAAAGGGGATTTTAAGAATGGGCAATATTTTAGCAGTAATTTACTAGAAACTTACAGCCTAAAATTACAACTCTGCCATATTGATTTATGAAGCAAAAATGTTTGAAAATTAATATTGGCTAATCATAAGGTTACATAACAGAACACAATGCAGAGTTTAGAATTATTAAACTAATTCCTAAACAAAGTTCGATGTGCTGTAACTGAGCAGAATGACATGAAAGAAGGCAAGTGGATGTTAAAACATAATTTTAAACAGAAAAATTACGCTAAATTACTTGCTTTGAGTGTCGGGCTCTCCGGAATTTCTGCGTTTGCCCAAGCCGCAGATGAGCAGTTTAACGATGCTTTACGTGCTGCGAATGCAGGCAATATTAGTTTATTACAACAATACCAATCATCCATGCAAAATGACGTTTTGGGCTATTATCCAGAATATTGGTTACTGAATAACAATTTGGCTTCACAGCCAGCAAGTGCCATTATTAATTTTGCACAGCGCTATCCAAATTCGGCAATGGCAGAAAAATTAGCCGCAGATTATGTTGAAGAAAAAGTCAAACAAGCTGATTTCGCTACAGCACAGCCTGTCTTGCAATATGTGACTAATGCTGACCGTGCTGAAACATGTGCCATGGCTCAAGTCCGCGCAAAGTCGGGCGACCCTCTGGTCTACGCAGAATTTAAAGATGTATGGTTGACCACAAACTCACAACCTGACTCGTGTACGGGCTTGGGCCGTATGATGCTGTCGAGTCCTTTAATGACTCAAGATGACCGCCATCAACGGATGTGGGGACAGTTAAGAGCGGGTCAGTCAGGACAAGCGATTGCGACTGCGCAAACCATTGGCGTAAATATTAATTTGTCACAACTCAACACCATTCAAGCCAATCCACTGAATTATTTATGGTCTGCACCCAAAGCCACAGCTGAAGATCATGCATACCTGATTTATGCGATGGGTCGCTTGGCCGATAGCGACTTAAATGGCGCGATTTCTTCGGTGAAACGTGCAGCAGAAGGCACACCAGCCGATGTACAAAAAGCCCTATACCGTAGTGTCGGGTATATCGGTGGTACAACGGTAATGAAAAATAATTTCAACCGTGAAGTTCTAAATTATCTTGATTTGAGTTATGGACTGCCTTTTAGTGCAGAAGAAGCCGAGATTTATGCGCGACAAGCCATTCGTTTTGGCGCATGGGAAAGTGTCATTCGTGCAATTGATGCGATGAGCGTTTCGCAAAAGCAGGAAGACCGTTGGCAATATTGGTTAGCACGAGCATCTGAACAACGTGGAGATGCCTCATCTAAACGTGCGGCTCAAGACATTTATCGCAAGCTTGCCGTTGGCGATGATTACCATAATTTGTTAGCACGTGACAAAATTGGTCAGTCTTATAACAATATTCCGTCAAATGTGCAGCCTTCGTCACAAGATGCGCAGCGTCTCAGTCAGGATATTCACTTCCGTCGTGCCTTTGCATTGCGCAATATTAATGCATCTGACAGCTATATTAACCGTGAATGGAACTGGGCAGTGCGTCAAGCCTATTTAAAGCATGATGATGGCATGATTCTTGCCGCAGCTAAACGTGCAACCGATATGGGGTGGTATGATCGGGCGATTTATGCGGCAGATCGAACCACTAAACAGCACAATTATGCTTTACGTTATGCTATGCCGCATCAAAATTATGTGGTGAGTCATAGTCGTAATGCCGGCATTGACCCTGCATGGGCTTATGGTTTGATGCGTCAAGAAAGTCGGTTTGTCACTAGCGCACGTTCACATGTCGGTGCCGGTGGTTTAATGCAAATTATGCCAGACACCGCAAAATTGGTGGCTCGTCAGATGGGGGAGAGTTATAACCCCGCTGCATTAACGGATATGAATACCAATATTCGTTATGGCACTTTCTATTTATCGATGATTCAACGTCAATTGAGTAATAGTCCAGTCTTAGCGACCGCAGGTTACAATGCGGGTCCAAATCGTGCTCGACGCTGGCAGCCTGAATATCAAGCAATTGCAGCGGATCAATATACGGAATCGATTCCATTAACGGAAACTCGAGACTATGTAAAACATGTGATGACCAATGCAACCCATTACGGCCTTTTATTAGGTCAGGGGCCACAATCGATTGAAAAAAGAATGCAAATGATTCCATTACGGAATGCGCAATAAATTTTAAAGCAAGATGCGCCTGTTTTTAGGCGCAATATGGGTAAATGATGAATGCCGAAAATGGACATTAGACCTGCTTATCGAATACTGACATCACTGCTCATCGGCAGTGGTGCAGGCTTTAGTATGTCTGTGCTTTCGGCAGCACCCGTGGTCAATGGTTATGTGATGGATGTGCAAATGGTGCCTGCTGTTTGCGCTTATGACCCATTAAAAAGTAAAAAGCGTAAATGTCTGGAAGGGTATTCACTCAATATCACGGGTCTATATCCAGAAACTTCTACCCGTGATTGCACCACCAATAGTTCCGCTAAACTTTCTCCGCTGCAAGCCAAAGTGGTTGCACGGATTATGCCTGATGAAAATGCTCGCGTGGCGCTTTGGCACAATACCGGCGGCTGTGTCCCAATGAATGCCAGCCAGTATTTCAGAACCATTATTAATCATGCAGATAAGCTAAAAATTCCAGATGAATTGACTAGCCAAGAAACCCAGTCCATTCAAGCCAATGTCTTGCGTAATAAAATGTTGCGTATGAACAGCGGATTGGTATCACAAAGTATTGAATTTAACTGTATGCAAACCCGTGGTGGTAGCCTACTGACTGAGATTAAAATCTGCTATAAAAACAATGGTCAGTACAAAAGTTGCCCTACGACTATCGTCGGAAATTGTCCTGCAACTTTCATAATTAAAGGTTCTTTCTAAGCTTTTTTCGGCATTTTATTTATATTTCCTATCATACTTTTGTTGAAAAGCATTCTCTTTTACATGCAAGCGTCAAAAGATTGGAGTACAATCTTTGCCGTTTATGATTATTAAGATTAGATAGAACAGCTATTTAATCATTATGACCTTCCTCAATTGGAGATAATTACATGAAGCAAGCAGTTCGTGTTGCCGTTACTGGCGCAGCTGGTCAAATCGGTTATAGCTTATTATTCCGTATCGCAAGCGGTGAAATGTTGGGTAAAGACCAACCAGTTATCCTTCAATTATTAGAAATTCCAGTTGAGAAAGCTCAACAAGCGCTTAAAGGCGTAATGATGGAACTTGATGACTGCGCATTCCCTCTTTTAGAAGGTATGATCGGTACTGATGATCCTAAAGTTGCATTCAAAGATGCTGACTACGCTCTTCTTGTAGGTTCACGTCCACGTGGTCCTGGTATGGAACGTGCTGACCTTCTTAAAGTAAACGGTGAAATCTTCATCGGTCAAGGCCAAGCGCTTAACGAAGTTGCTAGCCGTGACGTTAAAGTTCTTGTTGTAGGTAACCCTGCAAACACTAACGCTTACATCGCAATGAAATCTGCTCCAGATCTTCCAGCGAAAAACTTCACAGCAATGTTACGTCTTGACCACAACCGTGCGTTAACTCAACTTGCTCAAAAAGCAGGTGTTGCAGTTTCTGACATCGAAAACATGACAGTTTGGGGTAACCACTCTCCAACGATGTATGCTGACTACCGTTTTGCAAATGTAAACGGCGAAAGCTTAAAAGACAAAATCAACGATGCTGCTTGGAACAAAGACGTATTCCTTCCAACTGTTGGTAAACGTGGTGCTGCGATCATCGAAGCACGTGGTCTTTCTTCTGCTGCTTCTGCTGCAAACGCTGCAATCGACCATATGCGCGATTGGGCTCTTGGCACAAACGGCAAATGGGTAACTATGGGTATTCCTTCTGACGGTTCTTATGGTATTCCTGAAGGCGTAATGTTCGGTTTCCCTGTAACAACTGAAAACGGCGAATACAAAATCGTTCAAGGTCTTGAAATCGACGAATTCAGCCGTGAACGTATCAACTTCACTCTAAACGAGCTTGAAGAAGAACGTGCAGCAGTTGCTGACATGGTTAAATAATTTAATTTTTTAAATTAAATTATAAAAAGGCACTCCATTTGGGGTGCTTTTTTTATGGCCTGCGAAAAATACCACGCTTAATTTTTGAACAAAAAATAACACGTTGAGATGCTGTTGCAACTGACAAAGTCAAATAAACAGATAACTATAAAGATGGGAAAAATGTTATTGGCTTGAGGAGAACGGCAATGTTTGATCAACAACCGACGTTGGAACTATTTTTTGAACAATTGGGGTTGGATGCAACTCCGGAAGGCATCGATCAATTTATCGAAACGCATCAAATCACCATGGATGTTCCATTGCATGAAGCGCCATTTTGGACGAAGTCACAGCGTGACTTTATTATCAGTCATTGGAAAAAAGATGATGACTGGGCCATAGTGGTCGATATTTTAAATGAACAATTGCATACAGAACATAAGCTTTCCGGATCTTGCAAAATCTAAATACAATTTGAAACAACAAACCTAGTTTTAACGCTAGGTTTTTTTATCAGCATCATATAAGTTAATTAAATAATAAATGACAGATTAGTTGATAAGGAGGGCGAGATGCTCAATCAAAATAAACCATCCTTAGCTTTATTGTTTTCTCAATTGGGGTTAGCCAGCAGTCCAGCTGCGATCGAGTTATACGTGCGTACGCATCAGCTTGCTGCAAGTGAAAATTTACATGATGCGCCGTTTTGGAATAAAGCGCAGCGTGATTTTCTAATCAGTCATTTAGTGCAAGATGATGATTGGGTAATTTGGATTGATGAGCTGAATCAGCAGTTGCATATGGATGCATATAAGCTGCAGCCAGCATAAATTTCATTTCTCCACAAATAAAAAAACACCTCCTCGGAGGTGTTTTTTTTATTTAGTGCAGTTTGCTTTGGCGTAATTCTGCAAACCAGTCTTCTTGGCGATATGGATTAAATGCAGGATGCTCAAGTAATGTGGTCAGTTTGAATTCTTGAGATTTGCAGTATTTATTTAACCAATGACGGGTTAAAGCAGGTTCCTGTTTTACCGCAGAGGCATAGGCCAAGTAGAAGTAAATGTCGCCATGTTCAGCTTTTGACATCGGTTTCATAATCTGCTGGGTAATCAGGGCATAGCGCTGCTCTTGGGTGATTTCAAAAAATACCATATAGGCTTTGGCTAAATGCACAGACAAATTGATGTAAAGCTCAATCGGCATTTCTTCAAATTCAATCCGGCTTTGCTCAAGCAGAACAATGGCCTCTTGCAGAAAATACACTTGTTCTTGATGGTTCTTGCTTAAGCCAACCAATTGCAGGCGTAAGTCAGCACGCTCAAGGGCAAGTTCAGGGCTGTTGCCTTGTAGGAATAATTGATCAGTTTCGCCAATACGCTGAATGATTTTATGACTGTTTTGACGCATCGGGTACATCCTCATCTATGAATGACTCATATATGAGGATAATTTAAGGGATTTAAAGGATGAATATCGAATTACCACATCGTGTTGTCATTACGCAGCCACGCCGTAATGGATAAACGTTGATGTTTGGCTTCGAGCACTTCGTGTAACAGGTCACTTTGGAATAAAGCAATGCGATTCGGTTTAGGTTCTAAAATATGCCAAACATCATTCTTATCTTGTAAGCGCAATTCACCGCCCCAGTCGGCTTGCCAATGTTCATGCAAATAATAAACTGCTGAAATGACACGTCCATTTTTGCCTTGAGGATTATCTTTATGCAGGGCATAAAATTCACCTGCGTTATAACAGGCAAAATGTGCTTCGACTTCGTGAATGCCAGAAAAAAATGCGCGATTAAATTGTTCTGATAAATGTTCTAACGCTTGAACGTGTTCTTGTGCGACATCTAAGGTGTCGTTAATCCATAAAATATGATCACTTCTAATTTTACTGATGACCCCATTTTGTACGGCTGCATCCCTAAATTTATTTAAATTTGACATACATTCTTCAACAAGTGCATGTATATATTCAGCAGGATAAGCGTCATCAATAATGCTAAACCCGTGTTGATCTAAATCATCGAGGATTTGATCAACCGGCCAAGACTTTGGGAGAAAGGCTGTTTCCATATACGAACCATAAAGTTGTGGAAAAAAAGGTGACGTATTCTAGAGCAAGAATAGCATCGGAATGAAACTATTTTTCATGCTAAAATGTCCGTTGATATCAGGAATTAAAGAAACATGAATTACCGTCACCATTTCCATGCAGGCAACTTTGCCGACGTGATGAAGCACGTTTTGCTGCTTCAGTTATTAAGTCGACTGAATGCAAAAGATAAACCTTATCGCTATGTAGATACACATGGTGGTGCAGGTAAATATGATCTTTCGACCTCTGAAGCACAGAAATCAGGTGAGTTTTTAAATGGTATTCATCGTTTAGTTAAGCTCGATGATTCGATTAAACGCAATGCGCCTGAAGGTGTTCAACAATATTTAAAAGTTGTTGAAAAAATGCGTGAAAACTTTGGTAAAGGCGCTTATCCAGGTTCTCCATGGTTTGCACTTGAAGGCATGCGTGAAACTGATAAAGCCACGATTTTTGAAATGCAGCGTGATGTATTTCAGCAATTGCGCCACAATATTTTTGATAAACGTGCAGGCTTGCATGAGCGTGATGCTTACGAAGGTTTACTGGGTGTAATTCCACCAAAAGAAAAACGTGGTTTGGTCATGATTGACCCGCCTTACGAATTAGAACGTAAAGATTTTCCACAGCTTGTAGAATTGTTGGTCGCTGCTTATAAAAAATGGCCGACAGGCGTTTTTGCGGTATGGTATCCAATTAAAGACCGCGCGATGATTGAACGTTTTGAAAAGAAAATGTACAAAACCGGTATTCGTCGTCAGTTGGTTTGCGAAATTTGTGTATGGCCAGATGACACTCCAGTGGGTCTAAATGGTTGTGGTTTATTGGTGATTAACCCACCTTGGAAATTCTCTGAAGATGCGGATGAAGCATTACAATGGTTGTTCCCACATCTTCGTATGAATGAAAATGGTGGTCATGCAGCCGTACGTTGGTTGGTTAGCGAATAATTTTAAACTTGAAAAAGAAAGGTCACAGTTAGGATCGAACAATGACAAATACAAATAAACCTGAGCGGGAAATTTCTTCAAAGGATGAAAATGCATTTGATGGCATTACATTTGAAGTTGAAGAAGAGGAGCACACCCATGAAGGGCATAAAGTGAAACGTCGTGGGATCTATCTGTGGCCAAACTTGATTACAACTGCTGCGTTGTTATCTGGCTTTTATTCAATTATTGCCAGTATGAATGGTGAGTTTCAACAAGCCATTTATGCCATTTTCCTTGCAGCATTATTTGATGGTTTGGATGGCCGTGTCGCACGTGCTATCGGCGCGCAAAGTCCATTTGGTGAACAGTTTGACTCCTTATCAGACTTATTAGCATTTGGTGTTGCACCTGCCATTTTAATGTATAGCTGGAGTCTAAATGACTTAGGCCGTATTGGTCTGGCAGCATGTTTTGTTTACACCGCATGTGCAGCCTTCCGTTTAGCGCGTTTTAACGTACAAATCGGAGTCGTCGATAAACGTTACTTTATTGGTGTTGCAAGTCCACTCGCAGCCGTTATGATTATTTCATTGGTATGGGTAGGCATGGACATCCCTGCAGTCTTCGACTTACGCGAAACAGGTATTCAGATTTTTAATGCGGTAGTGATTATTGCAGTGGGTCTATTGATGATCTCAAATGTGAAATACTATTCATTTAAAACGGTGGATCGTCGCCGTGTTCCATTTGCCGTGTTACCAATCATAGTCTTTGTTTTAGCAGCTGTAACGTATAATATTCCAATGGGTATTTTAATTATTTCAGTGATTTATGCATTGTCTGGTTTTGTCACCACCTTAATGGCAAAAAAGGCAGAAGCATGAGTTAAAGCATGAAATAAAAAAATGAAAAGGAGCTTGATATGCAGATATTTCAAGATTTCTTGGATCAATCAAGGCGACTGAATCAAGCTCCAGATTTACAACATAAAAAAATAAATTTACATGCGCCGAATACGCCATATCCTTCAGTCCATTATGGACTTTGTCTACCGAATCTTCCTGCGCCATTACATTATCTTAACTTTATGAGTTGGCTCGGGCAGCCTCAGATTCCCGCTTTTCAAAATCCTGCGTCCATTCAACAAGACGAACTCAATACAGCCACAGTAATGACCAGTGTGAGTGGTCATATAGTTGGGCAATTACAATCATATTCCATCAAAGACGACTGTAGTCTGAGTGAGACCGTCTTTAAATTTAGAGACAAAGAACTGATTGGTTGGGATGGTGCGGTATTTCAAATCCATCGAGAAGATACTGAACTCAGTTTAGATTTGTCCGTGCAAACTACCGATATTTCTTCGTGTTTAATTAAATTAAGATTGGGTCTTGCTGAATATTGGTCAGTGATGTGCCAATGTGAAGGGCAAATCAAATTTCAGGGCCAGATGTATGATGTAAATCAGTTGGCGGTATTATCTTATGCACAAATACGCAAGTTTCCATATTTACCTTTAGCGTTTTATACCCATCAGGTAATCAACCTTAGCCGACAGCGTCAAATTATCTTTATGCAAACGCGAGATCGTTATAACAATATTTTGAGTTCGCGTTTATATCTAAGAGATTTAAATCAGCAGCAAGTGTTCATGGCAGACCAAGGTGTGTTCTTTAAAGTCATGCGCGTTTATCCCGTTGTTAAAACCCCCAATTTGCAAAAAATGTATTTGCCACGTGAATTTGAATGGATTTACCAAAATGACAAAATGAAAATACATGTACAAGCGCAGAGCCGTGGGGATTTTAAATTTGGACTCGGCGCAGGTTATGCAGGAAGCTTTAACTATCAAATCAAAATCAATGACGAAATTGAGTGTGGGGAAGGTGGATACTGTGAATATGTCGATTGTCGAGCTTTGAAATGGCAAGAAAAGAATGAAAAAGATAAATTAACGGACAAATATGGAAATATTGTCCCTTTTATGCTCAAAAAATAGTAAAAAACTCAATTTAGTAGAATAAATAAACAAACGTAATGGAAAATTAAAAATAAATGGAAAAGGGTATTGCAACGGTTCTGAAATGCTGTAGAATGCACATCCATCGGCGGTGATGAAGATTAAAACTTCTGATAAAACAATGACTTGGTTGAATTGATTAAGTTAGGTTTTAGAAAGAAAGTTTAAAAATAATTTGAATTACCGGTTGACTCTTTAGAAATAAAGAGTAATATAGCCGACCTAGCTTGCTGGTGACGAACCAACAAGAAGATCATTAAGAGATTATGAAGAACAACTTGTGTGGATTTTTACTGATTGATTGATCGAAATTATTTTCATTGATTGATGGTAGAAATTACTCGAAGTTTATTTGAGCAAATTTTTGTCAGTAATTGATGAGCCAAGATTGGTACCCTTTAAGGTACTATTGATTTTAAACTGAAGAGTTTGATCATGGCTCAGATTGAACGCTGGCGGCAGGCTTAACACATGCAAGTCGAGCGGGAATAGGTAGCTTGCTACCGATTTCTAGCGGCGGACGGGTGAGTAATGCTTAGGAA
>NZ_VPBO01000033.1:0-28502 GCF_013418655.1 Acinetobacter sp. YH12128
CTAGACAAAATGACACCAAATGAGTTTTACTATGATCAGCTACCCCAACAAAACAAGGTGGCTTAACTAGAGCGGAATATCACTTATAAATACGCTTTTAGTTGTTCAAACAAGTGGAACCACCTCTATCCAATCCCTTAACCTAGGCATGACTTTGTGAAATTAACACGCATTCATCACTGTAAAAACTTGAATGTGCAAAAGTACAAACAGCTTGAGAAACAAGCTGTTTTACTTGGTCGTATTCGTAGCGAGGTGTGGGCTAAATATGGTGCTATTTCAGGTTTGAATATCAGTGACAGAGCTATTCGTGATGCGTGGATGAAAGAAAGTCGTGACTTTGGTGTTTCTGCAAATGCGTGGAAAGAAACGCTACGTGATTGCATAGGTGATATTAAAGCCTATCGAGAAGCATCAAAAGACAAAGTAAAGCAGGCGATCCGAAAACGCACCTCCTGTAATAATGAACAAAAAAGACTATACACCTTGCTTAAAAAAGATGAATGGATGACTGATAATTTCCTCCATCGTCAAATGCGTAATCACTTTAAGCATGGTGTTAATCACACACATAATCAAATTATTGTTCGTGCGGATATGTGTAAAACCTTTGAGTTAAATGGTCAATGTTGGCTTAAAGTACCAAGCCTAATCCCTCGACAAACCATTAAAATCCCATTAAATACGACTGTTGATTTTGCACCGCAAGGCACATTAAGAATTATTCTAAAAAATGGCAATATTGAAGTTCATTCAACCTATGATGCAGTTGAAACACAAGATTGTGGTCAGGAAACAGTAGGTGTTGATAAAGGGTACTCAGAAGCTTTTGTGGACTCTGATGGCGATGTATATGGGAGTGGTCTAGGCAAGCTGATCTCAAGTGAATCAGATTATTTAAATCAAAAGTACAAGCACAGAAACAAGCTCAGAGCGATTGCTAAAGCTAAACCACACAAGAAACAGAAAATTGAGTTAAATAATCTAGGTCGAAAAAAACTAGATAAGCGACAAGATACTCAAAAAGCAAAGCTCAAAACATTAATATTTACAGCAACTCACAAGTTGGTTGATAAAGCCAAAGTGATTGTTGCGGAAGATTTAACATCCCCAATTCAAAGTAAACGCAACTATGGCAAAAACACCAATAGACGCTTAAATACATGGGTTAAAGGCTTATTAGCCGATGCCCTAACAGGTATATCTCACCGTAGAGGTTCTACGGTGCATCTAGTCAATTCTGCATACACTTCGCAAAGTGATTCTTTCTTACGTGGGCTTTTAATAGGCACACGCAAGGGAGATCGTTTTCACCGTTTCAATGGGGAAGTTGTGCAAGCTGATTGGAATGCTGCGAGAAACGTGCTTGCAAGATTAAACGACAATGAGATAAGTCGTTATACGCCTTACAAAACTGTAAAGCGTATATTGCAAGAACGGACTGACCGCTACAAGTCGGAACTGACCGACTCAGGCTCTAGTTACACGCTTGGCAACAAGACATTAACAGAGTGCGAATTAGTCCTTGAGTATGTTTGAATACATTTTAAGGAACAGTAGGATAAAAACATGCACTTATTTAAATTAACTGACGAACAACTCGCACAAATTCTTATCCCGAAACGATTTGTACCACCTACTCCACCTGAACATGAAGGCAAGAATATGGTCTATGTATTTGATAGTGAGGATAAGTTTGAACTGACTTATGATGAGCTGGTGGAAATCATTAGCAAAGCTAGAATGGCTGGTCCGAAGTTGATACCTGTCTTAGGCACCGTGAATTAAATTGTGCAGTGTTCGCACGCCACTTGAAACATAACTTGATTGGAAATGAATTTGGGCTGAGAAAAATTCAGTTCAAATTTAACCTGACGGGCACACTAAAAAATGGGTAATTGTCAGATCGAGTTTGGACTACAACACTTTAGCTCATCGATTTACCATACCGCTAATCTTCACACCATTTTCGTAAATCCAGCGATCAAACTGTGATACTACATTCCGCTTATTAATCCAAGTCAGCATGGTGCTTTTCATAAAGGCAGTTTACTTATAAACAGGGAAATTTCTAAACAATTCCCCTTTAACATGCTTAGGCTATTTGATCCAGAGTTCATCTTTTTGCATCATTTTTAACATTAAATTAAATATAACCAGCGGAGTAACATTTTTTTTGTTAGAGCCGACAACTCTTTGAAAACTAAATTTAACGGTTCGCTCAGGAGCATCCAAATTAACTGGGTAGTTTTGTTTTTCTAAATACAGATGATCTCCTAACATTGGCTCTATACCAGTAATAAAATTAACAATTTGTTGCTCATCACCTTTCATTCGGCATTGAAAATGTAGAAAATTCTTACGCAGTTTTCCAAATAATAATAATATTTTAAGCGCCTTAACCATGTTCTTTTCTTTCAGTGCATCTTGCTGCCTATCATCTTTATAATGAAAATCAAGGAGAGGAATTATTTCATCTGGACGAGTCAGTTTTTTAGCCTTTTCGTAAAGTTCATCAAACCAACTCTCTTCTAAATTCTTACTATAAACATAATTCGTTTTTAAATTAAATTTTTGGCGATCCATCCATTTAGTGCTCATCCATTGACATCGTTGCATCCATTCTTGAGCTTGGGTATCTTCGCTTAATCGACCTTCTCTAAAACTTATCAAACGTTGAAAAGGTGTCAGAGTACTCTTCTCTATACTAAACTTCTTTTCTTGTCGGCCAGCCATCGTAACTGGCTGTGTTTGCTGATAAGAATTAAACCATTTCTGCTGCTGAGTATAACGATTTAGGTTTATGTAGTCTGTACTTGACTTCACTGGACTAAAACACTGTTCTAATACTTTTTTTGAAATGATACACGGCGAATTATAAATTCGATCGACTGCTAATAAATCCAAAACATGAAGGTAATTTGAAGCCGTTTGCTCAATACTGCTATGCCCCATCCAAGAGGCGAGCACCTGCCATTTATGTTGAATAATCTCTTCTTGAGCACGTGCTTTCATACCAAACAATAAATCCCTCATCTTTTTTGCTTTTACCCAAGGACAATCTGTGTAGGTCTTGATCATTTCTTTTGAACCGAGCAAAGTTATTGCTAGATAGTTAGCAGCACTGTGGCGTAATGTATGAAAACTAAAGCCATGATGCATACCTAATATTTGACTAAACAAATCTACTGTAATTTTGCTGATACATTGATCAGTTAATACACGATGATTCACACTAAAAAGTAGATCATCCTGCTGATTAACCAAATATTGCTCATAACGATGTTGTATGTAACGTTGTACTACTAAAAACTCATGTTCTGACAATGCAATTTTCAATGGTATTTGACGATTCGCACTTCGCGTTTTCAGACGGCGATATGAATTGTCTTGGATATGAAGCGTGATATTATTAAAAACTGTATTTTCTTTTTCTTTATAAAGTAGCTCTGGGCAAATAATATCTTGTATTTTAAGACAACGAACTTCATTTAATCGAAGTCCAGTTCTATAACTTAGTAAATACATCAGCTTTAAACAACTCAGATGATCGACCCACTCTGATGCCGTTGGCTCTTGACTTAAATTTTCTAGTTTTTCCAATAATTTGCCAAATAGCAAAGGACTCACTAGCCGTGCATTGCAAATTTGTAAATGCTTAAAACTTGAATTCTGTAACACCAATACCCCTGGAGCATCATAATTCTCTATACAGAATTGATGAAAATCTTTTAGGCGACCAAAACGGTATTCTGCGCTTTGGTGCATCTTACGAGAGGTTTTTCCTTTCACCGAATCTCGTTGAACTGCTTTTTCATCACGTTCACTGCTGTATTTCAATAGCTGCCGATATAAATCCTCATAGTCATCTATGGATTGTTGCTTTAAATCTAATTTATTGAGCCAAATCTCAAATATAAATTCTTTGCCAAACGATCCTAAGTAGCTTTCAATAGTTGATAATTGAAGCCCTCGTTTTTTTAAATGCATTAACCAGTGAATTAAGCGTAGTTGAGCATCAATTAAAGACTTTTCCTCCGTATTAGCATCAACTATCTTCTCCTCTAACACCCTTCTAGTTTCTTGCCAAAAACGTAGCGTGCGTTCTTCTTTATTCCTCTTTTTATCTAAACGCTCAACTTTTTGACCTTTACGTTTCTTTTGACCAAACAACATCAACTCATACGGAATCGTTTGTAATTTGCTTTGAACAGTCGGAACTTCAGGAAGTAACTGCTCTTGTTCAAAATGAATAGGGCGATTATCTGGTTCTGTGACTTGATTGTAATCATTATTCCACAGCAATCTAAATTCGGATGGCCTTAAAGCAACAGTATTAATCTCTTGCTGAAGCACATTACTCAAAAATATATCTATGCTGAGGTTTGGATTAAATTCGAGTACCATTTGCACATCATTAAATGCACGAAATCCACGGCGTTTAATTTGATATTGCAGATCCCCAAGACTTTTTTTCCTGCCTATCTTACTCAAGCTTTCTAAAATACAATCTTCAACTGAATGTTGCAGACAAAATTCTTTCTGAGCAGCTTTCAACTTTTTTAAATATTGCAAAATGAACTGCGCATATGGGTTAAAAAAAACATGTTTCCATTGGTACAACTTTCCCTGTTCTACATCGTTGCCATATTGAGAGTTTTCAACACGATAATGTAGTAACAATGGATTAGTGATTTTTTTGTAGTCCGAATGGTATAACCGAAAACAATTCAGATCTGTACCAAGCTCAATGGCCTCCTGCAATTGCTTCTGAATAGCAATCAAATGCTGTTCATCTGCACAGCCTGAAATATATATAAAACTTAAGCATAAATTTCCCCATAAGTACTTTGGTTCATTCCAATATTCAAATGAATCTTGCCAATACTGCCTTAATTCCTTAAGTACATGGATATGTAGATGCCCCTGTTCTAACCGTGACTCTGTACTCTCAATTTTTCTAGGCAGTACGATCCGTTTAGTATGTGGATTTAGCTTAATTCTGTATGATTTTTTATCTACATTCTGGTTGAATTGCTTCCTTCTTTTATTAAATTCATCTTCAGTAAATTGCATCAGTTTTGATTGTTCGTCTCGGCTCAACTTTTGACTCAAACAATCAACACTATCTTTAATGTCATGCCATTTTTCAGCGATCTGCTGATCAAGTTTTTGCTGCATTTCTTTCGTCAATACTTCAGGTGGAGAAGGCTGTCTATCTAGCGACTTTTTCACCATTTTATGAATATCAACAAATAGATCATCTAGTTGTGGTTTTATTAGTTCTTTGATTTTTTGCATACAACTATTTTCGCTCTAAGTGTTTAATCGATAAAGATTTGACATTATCTTGCAATTGCTGGCGGGCTTGCTGTACATAGACATTCGGGATAAGTGAAGAATGCGGATGAAAAGCCTCTCGGTCACGTTGGTCATGACCATACAGGGCCTGAATTAAGTGAAAAGCTAATGCTGGTTTACCCTCTTGCTGCTCATGCATCAAAAAGTTCATGTCAAAATGACGTAACCAATTCGAATACATATTCTTTGGAAAGACTCCTTGCATATATGAATTCACCCATTTTCTCGATAAAGGGATTAACTTAATTTTCCTGCTCTGCCATTCTTTGACAGTTATCGGCAAGATATCTTTACTAAAAATGACCTTACCAAAAAGATCATTTACAGTTATCTTCTTCTTTGCAAAGACTTGTCTAAAAAATGAACCGTACGCTTCAATAATTTGTTCTAAAAAGGCAGTGTAATTTTGCAGTGTTTTTATGAAAAAATCAGATAAAGGGATAAAACGACCATCTTTTCTTGCTTTACTATTTTTTTTATCATTCACATATAAAAGCTTGAGCTCAACACAATAATCATCCAAATTCCCCAACAGGTTTTTTTTAGGCCGACTTGCCAAACTCAACAAACTGATATGCCACATCCAACACGCATATGCATTAAGTTGATTAATAATGTGCTTATCTTCTTGGATGTTTTCGTGACAATGTCTATGTAAAATATGGAATTGCTCTTTCACAAAATTGGGTTCAAGTGCCAGTTGGCTCCCTATCCTTCCTATAGATAATGCAGATTGCACTTTGAATTGTTGTTGCAATATTTTTAGTTCAGCCGTGTCTTCAGTAAAATGTGTGGAATGTGGTGTAAGTGCTTTTTCTAAAAAGGCTAGATATGTGCTACTGAGTTGAGTTTTCGGTAGCCCGCCATAATAGATACCAGGCATGTGATGCTGACTATCCCGCCCAGCAATTACATGAGCAAGATATTCATTATATGTTTCATAATATATATGAAAATATAATTGAGCCTGCAGTTTTTCTACAGTGATCGAACCTACAAACCGATTATCAAGCCAATTCTTAAGTTTCGTATTAATGTGTGTTGATGAAATTAGTGGATTCGATGCTTGTTCTATATAGTCAAACCAAGCAGAAGGTAAATGTAGTTGATGTGTCATCACTTCATTCCACCGCACATGATTTAAGCTCTTAATCTTCTGCTCTGTAATTTTAAGATTTAATTTGAGTAAATATTCGCGACGTCTACTTGAACCATTCTGGATCAAAATTCCATCTTGAATAAGCTCGTTAAAATCCATCAGTGCGACGGGTGATAATCCCGTCAAAAGTGACAATAAACATGCTGCAGCGATTGCAGCATCCCTCCAGTGCCCGGATAACTCGGTTCTCAACACATAAACAATTTGCTTCAGTATATCTGGCGCCAAATAATGTGGATTTGTAACAAAAGGAGCATGACGGCGCTGGCGATGCCGCATTAGATGCGTCGCATTATCGCTGAGTATATAATTTAAATTTTTAGACTTTTCATCTTCTGAATAAAACTCCATTTCAGGATCTAATAGATCAACTTCACCCTCTTCATCTTTGTGAAGAGCGGCATCATAAATACTAATCTTTGCGTTATGTCCAATATCTACTTGCTTACCCGTTTTAATTTCACGAAATTTTTTGAGTTCATTTTTCGTCGGCCATTGCAAAACTTTGCTTTTTTTTGACTTACGCTGACGATGAACTACACGACGATCATCTAGTCTTTTAAAAATTATTAATAGAGCCGATAAATACTCTATGACTTGTACTTGTTCGAAATCTTTAATATTAAAAAGTTGATTACGATCCTCTTTTTTCAAATTACGTTCGTACGTGACATAACAATTTAGCAGCTTACTACATTCATGAAATAATTCAGCATGATTAGAATCCAGCACATATCGTGAGACATAGCGTAATAGGTCACAAACATGTTTTTGCTTATTCTCAGCTTTATCAATTTTTGCAAATTCTTGATACTGCCGATATGTTAAAAAACTCGCTTGTAGAATCAAATAACGTTGCGATGACAGCTCTTGTGTATTACTAGAATCTGGACATGCAAAAAAACTCACAGCAGCTAAAAAAGAATACTTACCGATCTGTCTGGAGCCTGATATATAGCTATAAATTTGTTGTGCTAATTTGTATAGAGCGTAGACATCTTTATACAAATCATCTGATAGATCGACAAATTGTGTATTTACAATATCATCACGTAATAGACAATAATCTTGTTGATATTTTTCTGCTAAATCTAAGAATTGCTCTTGTGTTTCAATGTTTGGCATATTCATTTTCGCTTAATATTTTTATCACGTTGCATTGTTTAAATTCATTGTGATCAGAACGATTTGGTAAAAGTTGATCCTTTATTGAATTCTTTGTTAGCTTAAAAAATCTTGCAAAAAATTTAGCATCCAGTTCTTTCTGAGCTTTTCTTTCAAAGCACAAGTGTTGTTGTGATTTTTCGATAAAATCATCAAGATTATGTATCAACTGTAAGATTGCAACATAATTAGAATGCACACGTAAGCCTGGCTCCGTTTGCATCAATAGCAAGATTTTTTGCCAAATTTTCACATAGATTATTTTGAACTTTGCTTGTACTACTACTTTCTGACTCTGTTTAATCTTTTTGATTTTCAGTAGTTCTGAGTTAATTTTTACTATCTCAAGTTGAACATTTTTTCGGTCAAAGCAAAAGGGCATGATAAATTGCCCCATAAAAATTTCTATATTTTTTACCAAATAGTCAAATCTTAACATTTTTATCGATTTAAAAAATGAGCATATCTTTGTATATGAAACTTCATTTAATTTATCAACTAAATTTTCTCAAAATTACAATTCTCAACAAATACATACGGTTTGCTTATCTATGACGGTCTAAATTTTAAGAATTCTTCCACTTTTTTTTAGTTTTCTGTTATTACATGAAACAATACCGTTGTATTACATTTTAGAAATGCTGTGTATGCAGCATTGATCAAAAAGATTCTCTGCTATACTTACTTCACGTGTAGCATCAATGGAGTTTCGAAATGCTCAGAACCACTGAACAGAAAAGAAAATATATTCAAGCGACACGTTCGCAAAACTATCAAGCCAGCCTAAAGCTTGAAGGCATTACAACGACAGCTCAAACAACTCAACAAAGTAAAGCTGAAATCTTGCAAAAATATAAGAAGTATTCGCAACCCGAATCTTAGTCAGGTGCATGTATGGATAAATATGGGGAAATGGGTGACAGCCTGTATTGTTACCCTGGCACAAATATCCTAAAGAACAAACTCAATATTCGTGATGAACAAATTTTAGAACAAGCTGAACTGGAACTGTCTGGATTAGCAAGTAGTCTCATTGAATATGCTGAACCACCCTACGACTTAAAATACTTAAAATCAATTCATGTACAGCTTTTTGGCGACTTATACGACTGGGCAGGAAAATTAAGACAAATCGATATTTCCAAAGGTGATACCCGTTTTTGTAATTTTTCCCGTATTGAAATTGAAACCAATAAATTACTTAGGCCACTTCAAGAAAAAAAATACTTTCAAGGCTTAGCACCACAAAAACTAATCCCTCAACTTGCCGACTTGTATTGTGAGCTTAATGTCATACACCCATTCCGTGAAGGTAATGGACGTACACAACGGATTTTCTTTGAGCATCTGATTGCTCATTGTGGTTATGGTATTGATTGGTCTCGCATTGACTCTCAACAACAATGGATTCAAGCAAATATTGAAGGTTTTTATGGTAATTTAAATCCATTAATTCAGATTTTTGAAATATGCTTTATTCAAAATACCTAAAATTTAAGTAGTCGAAGCCCACAATCCTTAATGAGCCATCATCTTTGCTTCAATCCACTGATTAATTTCCCAAATAAACCAACAATCACGATTCTTAGAAATCTTAATACTCTTCGGGTAATTTAGGATCGTAATATTCAGATTACTTATCCAGAATTGAATAGATCGTTAACTTAGATAGACTTTTAAGCAATGTAACTTGCCGCATGTTTATCAACATATGTCTCAAAAAAGTCTGCCCATACATAGATTTATGGTGTTTAGTGCTTAAATTTCAGATTAATCTTCGTCTGATGACCTGAATGGATGTTACAGATTACATGCAGGTGAATTACTCTGTGGCTGTATCATGGCTTTTGTGCAATCCAATCCATTTGATCCGAATGTTCTCTTTTGCAATAAAGCAGCCTCTTCTGCTTTTCCTGAACCAACGAACTATGTCATTGATTTGATTCAACCGACAACAGTGATGCTGAATCAAATCTCCAAAGAAGGGATTAAATGCAAGAAATGTGGTAAGAAAAAGATAGGGGATGGAAGTTATTATCCGTCTAATTGGAACCAGCCCATGAGTCGAGATCAGTTGAGTAAGAATCATTTTAAATGAATAAGAGAAGGATGGCTTACCTCACTTCTCCGAATAACAATGCTATGCTTTTCAACCAAGGTTATAAATTGGCAACTACATTTCATTCTTCTTCATGCTGGTCCTATAGCCTGTAGACAATTACTACATCATTTGCATTCAATGCTCAATACAGCCTGTCAGCAGAACCGCAGCGATACTTTTTTTCGTGCATACATGTAGTGTTTAAATCCATTCATTTTTCAATGATCCTCTGCCGTTTATCACATTTATGGTCGATCTTTAACCTTGTGAAAAATGCACATACCGATCCCTTCAAACTGTCAAATTTATGTATGCATGACATTTAAAGAAAATTATCTGATCAATTTTTTTAGGTAAAATTCATCAAGAAAAAAGTTATTATTATTCATAACATCACCAATAACCACATAAAAACAATAATTTAATAAATTATTCTTCCAATTTTTTTATATTTAGTGTTATTACCTCTAAATCCATGTTTACCACCTTCTATTACATAAGTAATTTAGAAGTATCCACGATATAAATTGCTTGCCCTCACACCTCTCCCCTCTCACGCCCAAAAAATTTATACTGAAAGGCAGATTAAGCCCGTTCGAGTTACATATAGCCGCATGCTATATTGAAAGCATTAAGAAAATATCCTCAATATTTATAGGATTTTTAAAGTATGAACTAATTTTCGAAGAACCCTTTCTAAGTAATGTGACCTATTAGGAAAAATGAAAATACTGAAATCTCCGTATCAACAATCAGTCAAAGTACATCCTGATGATTTTCTGTAACCGATACCCAAGGACTATACCTACCCTTCTGATGTGCTGTGCAACAAAGCCCTCCTTAGCCACACTATAGCTATAGATTAATTCCATTATTTTGTGATTTAATTAAATTATTCATTCTTAAGACCCAATTTAATGGATTTATATTTCACTAAACCAGAAGAAGTTGTGACTCTTTTAGGTGAGCGTTTACGTAAGCAACGACTCTTTCTGGAGATGTCTCAAGCTGAGGTAGCAGCACGCGCTGGTGTCGGCGTGAATACAGTTTCGAATCTTGAAGCGGGACGAAATGTATCTGTTGAAAATTTAGTCCGTATTGCAATGGTCTTGGGTCGATTAAACGAACTTCAGGAACTATTTAAACCTCAGCTTAACAGTGTGAATGACATTCTTCGCTATGAGAGTCAAAGTAAGCGCCACCGTATTAAGAGGAAGGGATAATGCTCAATAGACTTAATGTTTATTACAACGGTTGGGGCGAATCATGGTTATGGGGAACGCTGATTAGTTCAACAGCCACGACAGGTAGACCCACCATTGCTTTTGAATATAGTCCAGAAGCAATACAGCAAGGTGTTGAGCTCTCTTCTTACTTGCTGCCTTTAAAAGGTCTACCATTCAGACAAGGTTTTCCTACTCATCAAATGGGACTCCCAGGTCCAGTCTATGACGCTTTACCAGATGGTTGGGGCATGATGTTGATGGATCGATATTTCAAAAAAATTGGCTTAAATTCAGCACGAATTGGACCTTTGGAGCGTCTGACCTATATTAGTAGTCACGCAATGGGTGCCCTCTCCTTTGAACCTTGTGTTGCTGACATGCAAACCTCAGAAAATATCCCTTTACAACAACTGGCCCAGGAAGTTCAAGAAGTACTCAAAGGTGAAGGTGGTGAATTTCTACAGCATTTATTGGTCATGGGTGGCTCCCCTCAAGGTGCCAGACCAAAAGCGTTGGTTTACCGAGATCCTGTCAATTTAGAGTTTTCGACTCAAGATTCTGATCAACATGAAGCCTGGCTGATTAAGTTTCCTGCTCAGCAAGAGCATCCTGAAGTCTGCGCCATTGAAGCCGTCTATGCAGAATGTTTGCGACTTTGTGCAATTGAGACTCCAGATACCCATTTCTTTAATTTGCCCAATGGTTTAACGGCTTTTGCTTCTAAACGATTCGATCGTCAAAATGGTATGCGGATTCCAATGCAGAGTTTGGCTGCATATACAGGAGCAGACTATAAAGTTCCAGGTAGCCTAGACTATCGCAATTTTCTCCGGGCAACCTTGATGTGTACGCAAGATGTACGAGAAAGATTGCATGCTTTTAAACGTGCTGTGTTTAATGTGCTTTTCAATAATCGGGATGACCATACTAAGAACTTTTCATTTCTCATGGAGAAAAATGGTCAATGGAAATTGGCTCCAGCCTATGATGTGACCTTCTGCGAGGGTCCAGGTGGTTATCATCAAATGGACATTATGGGAGAAGCGCTCAATATTTCCCGAAATGACATACATAAACTCGGTACTTCAGAAGCTAATCTGACTACTCTAGAAGTCGATGAGATCATCTTGACCATGCGTGAAATTGCACTTCAATTTAGTCAAATTGCGCAGCGCCTGTATCCCCATCAAATTCGAGAATCTACCCTACAGATGATTCAATCACGGATTCAACAGAATATTGATTTTTTAACTGAAACCTAAGCGTAAATATAAACTAAGCGCCAACCATCAACTGCAAATAGACTTTGATATAGTTAGTCGCTACATAATCTGTAGAACCTGTGAATTAGCTCTCTTTATAATCACGAATATTAGATGGATCACCGCCAAGATATATTCTGCAAACGTGAAATCACTACATCCAGATCGAAAATCACTAAGAAAAAACTGTCACCAAAAAAAGGTCTGCACTATGGATAGATGCAGACCAAACTCTGGATAACTACCAGCACGAGAAATATGTCGCAATTTTGCATAGACATGAATTTGATAAAATCAGCCCAGAAAGCCAGAAATTCATAAAAACTATTTCATCAATCCCCTATAACTTAATCACGTTCATGGTCGATCTTAAATCTTGTGAAAAGTACTCATGCTGACCTAGCCAAACTGTAAAACTCATGTATTCATAGCCTTTAAATGAATCTTTCAATCGGTATATTTAAGGTAAAAACTAGTAATCAGAAGTTATTATCACCCCCATATAAAACAAGGATCAACTTAAAAACAATAACTTAGTAAATTATTCTTCCATTTTTTTTATATTTAGTGTTATTACTGTAGTCATTAGAACACTCTTCTTTGGAATACTCTGAAGAAAACTGTAAGGTTGTAAACAGACCAAGTTACAGCGAGTAACTGATTCAGAAAAAGGCTGGTTGTATGGTGAAAGTTTAGAGTTACTGTTCTAATGTTTTAAACAAATGTTTTGTTAAAAAGGAGCAACATATGAAATTTCACATCGCTAATATGACTTGTGGTGGTTGTGCACGCGGCATTACTACCGCAATTAAAGAGCTCGACTCGAATGCCTCACTCGATATTGATTTACAAAACCGTATTATTGAAATCAACACAACGGTGAGTCAGGATCAAGTCATTGCCACTCTCAGTGAGCGTGGATTTACAGCTGATCCTGCTTAATCTCTGTTAGAGTAACAGTGGGAATTCCTTACCACTTTTACTCTCTTATTTTCCTCATCGTACAGATAAAACCTGTACTTGCTTGAAATAAAAGTAATCCCTGAATTCCACCTAATCTTGGTTCGAGCTGATCTTCGCATATAGAACTCAGCATATCTAAATGATAGAGATCGTATATGAGTACCGAAATGACTGATACGCCACACTACAGTGAAACATTAGAGATTGAGGGGATGACATGTGCTTCTTGTGTAGGCCGTGTGGAAAAAGCTTTAAAATCTGTTGAGGGTGTTGAATCGGCTCATGTAAATCTGGCTACCGAAAAAGCAGTCATTTATGCGCATCAACCACTTGATCGCGCTACTTTAATTAAAGCCGTAGAAAAAGCAGGCTACGAAGGGCTTTGTTGCATAAATATGTAAGCATCTGATTTAAATAAATTTAATTTTGGATCAAAAAACAATCAAAACTTTTAAAATCATATAGTTATGAAATCTTTGTGCAACAAAGCCCTGAATCCATAAGAGTTCCGATCAGCAGTGGTCTCCGCGATGGGTTCCAAAGCCAGCAGATGGAGCGCCTGCATGGCCCGGCATTTCATCGTGGGTATCCCGAGAGGTCTCATCTTGCCATTTTTCTTCGGAATAAGGACTCTCCGAAGCGGAAGGGGCGTGTAACCTCGCCTCTTCAACGACATCATCGCACCGGTCTTGGCCTTGGGTGTATTCCAAGTCACCTTGTCGACCCCAGCCGTGTTTTTGCCTTTGTTTTCAGACACTCGTTTTACGGCCAATGCTTTGCCACTAAACGAGTGAGTCAGCAGCCATTGCAAAGCTTTCGCCTTGTTATACCTGCCGTCTTGTACCGCCTTCACAATACGCGCTTGCAGCCCTCTGACATGACGCTGTACAGCAATCCAATCGATGCTGTCCCACGATGTGCTGGAAGGCGCACACGCTGATACTGCTGCGTTCATTTGCTCTCCCTCCATTAAAAGGGTTCTACACACTCTCTTGTGATGAGAGACCATAAGGACGTCAGCCCGCTTTCGCGTGAGGTAATGTTTCAACCTCTATCCAACCCATTACAGACTGGCATTCGCTTTTTCCTCGTTCCTTCGCCCGCATCACCATGGGCAGTTTTTGCAAACTGCTTTCCCAATGGGGGTAATACGGGATTTCCACGTTCCGCTTACTGAAGTACATCGGCTTAGGTGCCTGCTATCGACCGGGAGGCGTATGGGTCACGAATGCGTAGTAGAAAGACGCGATTCCCACCTCCATTACCGTTTTGGTTCGAGCGTATTAGCCATTTCCGCTCGTTCAATTTAACGATCGTTGCGCAGATTCACATGTGTTCACCATACCGATTATCTAGCCCTTGTCCGGCTATGGCTGCCAGAAGAGTACGCCTCTCACGATTGATACCCCGCACCTTGCGGTGCCTCGTTACATTGTCGAAGGCGCTCTTTATTCAGCCTTCTAGATTCACCCGGTGACACGGGTGGTTCCCGCAGGGGGAACAACTTCATTAAGCGACTTCGTGTCGCACCTCTACCCAATTATTGCAAATCGGTAGATTGCCATCATCCAAATAGCGGCTTAAAGCTGGCCAACGCTTCAGAGTGTAATTGATGGCCTTGGCGGTGGGAGAACTCGATGGCACCGTCAGATGATGTTGGTTGAGCCATTCATATAGTTGTTGCATCACTGGTTGACTATGCTGTTGTCGGTATTCGCGGCGGTCTTCCGCTGTACCATCGGTCTTTTTCCTGAGCTCTGCTTCTATCGCATACAGTTTCTGAATCAGCACTAATGCCTGTTCAGCGACCTGACTTTTCCCAGTTACATGCAGTTCATGGAATTTACGACGTGCATGCGCCATGCAGCCCACCTCAATGACATCGCCTGATTTAAAGCGTGCTTTATAACCACTGTAATCATCACAGACTAGATAGCCCTGCCAGCCTTTCAAGAACTCTTCAGCATGCTGGCCTGAACGACTATCCTGAAAGTCATAGATCACCGCCTGAACTGGATTGTACTGTGTAGTGGCATAGGCCCAGACATAACCTTTCTTCGGTTTTTTATTATTCTCACCCATCCGCATGATGGTGACCGGTGTTTCATCTGCATGCAGCACCTGCTGTTGTAGTACCACCTCTTTTAAGGCATTGGCCAGAGGTTCCAGTTCTACACCGCAGCGACCTATCTGAGAAGCACTGCTTCGCAAGAGATAAAGTTGATCTAGAAAGTTCGATTCCCGCCCGCTGATAGATCAGACGTTGACGGTACAGCGGCAAATGATCGGCATACTTCGATACCAGCACATGGCTGAGCAATTCAGGTGAAGCAATGCCTTTATCAATCACATAGGCGGGCATCGCTTGCTGAGTCAGAGTGTCACACTGATCACAGACCCATTTACCACGCACATGCTGTTCCTTATAGAACTGTGCCGGTCTGAAATGCAGTTTTTCACTGACATCTTCGCCGATACGACGGAGTTGGCAGCCACAAGCACATTGGGTTGATGCAGGTTCATGCTCAATACGGATGGTGTGTAGATGATCTGGCAGTGGTCGACGTTTAGGTTTGTTGACTGTTGCTTTGTGTGTCGCTGCATTGGTTTTATCTGCATTTAGCCGTTCCAGTTCTAGATCAACCGCGGCAATATCTTCTTCAACCGCTTCATCCCACAGATGGATTTGTTTTGCCGTTAAGTGTTCATTCTTTTGGGCGAATTTGTGCTTTTTAAACAGCGCCAGTTCATGCTCGTATTTTTGATTGAGAATAGAAAGATGTTGAACTTTAGAATCTAATTGCTGGTTTGATTGTGCTAGAGACTGATGCTGCATCGCCAACTGCCGGGTAAATTCCAGCAGTTGTTCATGGGTCAGTTGGCTTAAGTCAGGCAGCGTATTCATGACCGCAGTATGCCTGAGGTCATGAAGAGAATGAAATAGAACGTTTGGAGGATGGCAGAATGGTCGAGCTTGGTTTAGAGCATATTCACCACTTGCTGCAATCCAATTCTCTGCCAGGGCAAACCTTGGATTAATGCCTGTAACTGTTCCGGGCTGAGGGCCACGGTTTCACCTTGGTGAACTTGAGCCCAGTGAAATTTACCCTGTTCCAAACGCCGGGCACACAGCCAGATGCCCAGTCCATCATGTACCAACACTTTCATACGATGACCACGTTTATTACAGAACAGGTAGGCGCAATGCGGTTTGATGTAGCCAAAGGCTCTCACCACCTGAGCCATGACAGTATCCATTCCTGCTCGCATATCCATGGGCTGGGTAGAGAGCCAAATTTCATTGATACGGATCATGTTGCCAGTGCCTTGAGTAATTCTGCCAAGGCAGGTATTTCTGATGTCTGCCATTTTAGCTGAATATCATTATTCGTATGAGGCACGGTGATACACAACGTGATCCTCTCATCAATAGGTTGGCTGATTGCAGCAGTGTAAGGCAAAGCAATAAATGCTGGATTCACATGAGTAGGATCCTGCACGGCACCATCATGATGGCTGAAGATCCTGATCCAACGACTGACAAGGTTGGCATTAATACTATGTTGCAGTGCGACCGAAGCGATCGAGGTATTAGGATTTTTGCAGGCATTGACAATACTGAATTTGAATTCTTTGCTGTATGTTCTGCGTTTTTTAGCAACAGGAGGTGTTGCTGAATATATATCCATGTTCATAGATTAAGTCCCCACTTGTTTTTAGGTGGGAACTAAATTAAGGCTTATAGGATCGCTTGGTAAGGCTGTGTTAGCTGGATGCTTACTTTCTTTTACCTTAATAACGTATTTTTTTAACGGCAGCATACCTTTTGAAACACCACCAAATTATTTATGTTCCACCAGCATATATACTTCCCTATCGAAAAATCTGATAAGAATTGATTATTTTGATACAAAACCTGAAAACTGGGAGTGCTTATATGGACATATATAATATTTCCGGATAAATATAAAACTACTCCACAAGAAGAAAGGCAGAATTTAATCTCAGTCCGAAGTAACAGTACTCTCAAAGACCAAATGTAAAGAAGCATACTTAAGAAAATAAAATTCAATAATGCATGAGGATGTAATTAGTTTCAGGGTGCTAAGAAAGTGTAGCAACTTGCTACACTTTTTCGCTTTTTTGAATCAGCTGTTTTAAGAAATCTTCTAATTGTAAGAGACTGGCTTCGTCAATTTCCGAGATATTCAGAGAAACCTTAAGCTGTTTTTGATTCAGTTTGATATTCCCCGCAATCTTACCGGCATATTCAATTTTTCTGACCACGGATGTTGTGGTCAGTTTTTCTGGATTCTGACTCAATAGTTTTTCAGCATAAGTAGTAACTTTGCTTTGCTCGAGTTTTTTGTCTTTTAATTTTTCCCAAGCTCCGAGTAAGGCCACTTCGGCTTCAGAGAGTTGTTCAAGATGATCCGATAGAAATTTTTTGAATGCAGTTGCAGCAGTACGGCCTAGCAAGCCTGGTTCCACATCAAGGTCATTTAAAATTGCTTGCGGCAGTTTTTCGTATGCTAAATACTTGTACATATCTTCGCGATTTAAACCCAGTGAATTGGCTAAACGTTGCTTGTTTTTCTTTAATTTCTCATCAAGTGAGTTCAGGCCAATAAAAATCTCATAATCTGTCAGATCCTGACGCTTTAAATTCTCGGCCAGGGTTAACAAAGATGCTTCTACATTATTTGCATCAATGATAATGGCTTCAATCACAGACTTTCCGAGTAACTGATGTGCCCGTAAGCGTCGCTCGCCTGCAATCAGTTCATATTTCAGATTATCCAGTTTACGCACTGTAATGGGCTGCAAAAGGCCGATTTCATTAATAGAATCCGCCAGTTCTTTTAACTGTGATTCTTCAAATATTTTACGCGGCTGGTTTAGACTTCGGCTGATATCCTCAATAGGGACATTACGTCTAAACTCTTTCAGCTCTTTAATATTGTCTTTCTGTGCTTGCTGATGTTTTTCTGTATTCTGTTTCAGTTTCTGAGCTAAAAGCTCTTTGGTGCTTGCCATAATGCTCTCAGGTTTAAATTTTCAATACAATTTCATTGGCAAGGCTTTCAAAAGCCTTACGTACTTTTGAATTTTTTTCTACTTTCAAAAGTGGTTGTTGCAGAATGGCTGCTTGATTGACTTTAGTACTTTGAGGAATTGTGGTTTCTAAAATTTTACCCACTTGTTTCAAGGCTTCATCCCGAATCAGCTTACAGACATTCTGACGTTCATCATGCTTAATTAGTAAAGCGCCTAAAAGCTCTAAATCTGGATTAATACGTTTGATCTTTTCAAGATGATTTAAAAGATCTGTTACCCCATATAATCCATATTGTGATCCTGATTCGATAGGGATAATGACATGTGTTGAGGATGCCAGGGCATTGCTGGTTAATAATTTAAGGCTAGGTGGGCAGTCAATCAATATAAAATCATATAGATCTTTTAATAGTTTTAACTTGATATTTAACTCTTCTGAAGGACGGGGAGCTTCTTCTTTTAGTTGATCTTCAGTTTTTCCTAAATTCAAGGAACCATAAATTAATGATACTTTTTCAAAGTTCGTTTCTTCTTGTAATGCATCTGCCAACAACGAAATATCGCCCACTAGTAATTCTGCTGTAGTGACAGCAATTTCGCTTGGATGTTGGATCCCAATGTGTAAACTTGCGTTTGCTTGAGGATCTAAATCAATGACTAAAACTTTGTTGCCCAGATTGGCAAGTTCTGAGGCTAGGTGTACAACAGTCGTTGTTTTGCCACATCCGCCTTTATGGTTAGCAACAGTAATAATTTTTGCAGACATGCGTGTCAGATGCTTCCTTATTTGAATGTTTAGTAATATAAATAACTTTCATTCATCTTACTATAGTTTTTAAATTTATAAATCCTATTTATTCAGCTGTAAAACAGTTTAAAAAATAAATTTTTAACTAAGCTAGCTTAATTAAAAATTAGAATAATTAGTTATTTAGCTAATTAATAATTAGGATCATATTTTTATTATATAAAACAAATGCTTATAGATTTAAAAGTGGAAGGTTTGTCACTCTAAAGTGGAAGGTTTGTCACTCTAAAGTGGAAGGTTTGTCACTCTAAAGTGGAAGGTCTGTCACTCTAAAGTGGAAGGTTTGTCACTCTAAAGTGGAAGGTCTGTCACTAGGGTGGAAAGTTTGTCACTGCTATTTTTATATCTGCTATTTTTATTTAAAAATAATTGCAAAAACAAATATTTAAGCTGTTAATAAAGTCTCATAACTAAGCTTTAAAGGTGGAAAGATTGTCACTGTATCTTCTTAACCTGTGGATAATCTTTTTTTATTGGATATTTCCTGATGATTATATGTGCAGTTATACCTTTTAAATCTAACAAAAAGGTGGAAGCCTTGTCACATCAGGGTTTTTATCTGACTTAACCTAACTAGATCTGAATGAAAAAAGTAAAAATAGGCCTTCTGAACTGTAATTTCGAGACTAAAGGTGGAAGGTCTGTCATCATAGGGTGGAAAGATTATAATTAATTCCACTTTAAATGCAGAAAACCGGCTAAAATGCTTCTTTTTGATGACAAACTTTCCACTTTTAGAATCTTGTGGTGAAAGTCTTGAAAGTTTTTCCACTTTTGTATATAAAAACTAAGTTAAATTATAAATATCACGGTTATGACAGAATCTGAACCATTGCAAGAAGAATCGAATTATATTCCTTACTGTATAGGCAACATTCGCCATAATGGCGTTGTCAGTACCAGTAACCGTTTAATTCGCCCAATCGAATTATCAGCCAATGAATATAAGGCACTTCTATATGCAATGGCGGTTGCGAATTATAGTGAGAAAAATAGGGTAGATGGTGAAATTACCGAACAAACTTATATTTATTTGTATAAGGATGATTTGGCAGATTTACTAGGATTAAATAAACGTAATTCAATTAATGTTGCAATAGATCGGATCTACAAAGAGCTTTCATCCCGGGTAGCTCATTTTATTATTGAGGAGCCTGCTGATAATGGTAAAAGAAAGACTAAAAAAGTACATTCTGTCGTTCCCATTATCCGTGAGTTAAGATGGGAAGATGATTCTAAAAATGCGATTCAGATTCGTTTTACCAGTGAGGTGTTGCCGTATTTCACTCAACTGGCTGGGGGTAATTTTACTACCTATCAGCTAAAACATCTTTTTGCCCTAGATTCTGTTGCCAGTATGAGTCTCTATACTTATTTCATTAAAAATGAATTTAAGTACGCCAATCAAAAGAGTTATGAAGTGCCATTACTTTTAGAAAACTTGAAAGCACTGATTGATATTAATGAAACCAAATATGATCGCTGGGTAGATTTTAGACGCTATGTATTAGACAAAATAGTGGCAGAAATTAACGAAAATACAGATCTACAATTAGAGTATGAAACCGTTAAGAAAGGCCGTCCAATTGTAGGTGTGAATTTTAAACTGCATCATCGGATTGCTGATAAGGCACTGGATGAATTTGCAGTGATTGAAAAAATCTATCTTGATGTTCCATTTGAAGACAATGCATCCGTAAAAGAATTAGGGGCTAAATTCGATATGAATGTACGTTCTTGGTATATTTTTAATAATGATGAAAATTATCAGCAGTTCAAGAAGTGGTTTAAAAAAGTAGGATGCCTCACTGACTCTCAAGCAAATATTGTCATTAATGACACTTTATTCCAAATGGATTTTGCTGAAATTGGTATGGGGTTGAATGACTTTAAACGAAATATGAAGCATAAACTTAAAAGTAATCCGGAATTCGTCCATAGTATTCGTGAAAGACTGAATGATATTTTTGGTAAAGAGTTGATCTAGCGAAAAGTGTAGCAACTTGCTACACTTTTTTTGATATATGTTCGTAAAGAATACAAGTGGTAAGGACCTTAGGATAAAAACGACTCTGTTGCATGAAGTGTGAAAATTGAGACTGAACCGTACCGGGTTTGTCGGAGACTTTTTTATTTAAGTTAGGCCACCTGACCTAACGGGTTAATCTTATCATAGTACATTGCTTCAAACTCAAAAGGCGACTTGTAACCCAATGCACTGTGTACACGCTCTTTATTGAACCAATCTACCCAGTTGAGTGTCGCAAGTTGTACATCCGCTAAACCTTTCCAATCTGCTTTTAAATACTCAATCACCTCTGTTTTGTATAAGCCATTCACTGTTTCAGCCAAAGCATTATCGTATGAATCACCAGTCGTACCGACTGATGCTCGTAAATTTGCAGCTTCTAAACGATTGGTATAGCGAATAGAAAGATATTGAACACCTCTATCGGAATGATGAATCACATTCTTTGGCATGCCTCGATCGTGCAATGCTTGCTCAAGTGCATCGAGCACCATATCTGTATTCATCCGTGTAGATACTTTCCATCGGCTTTGTTGCACAAAGATTTGAAATGCAAAGCGCCCCTAATTGAGCCAAATTTAAGGCGTAACTTGGGTAAGTGGTCGACCTAATTCCGTAAATCTGTTGAGGACTGCTACACGTGCATGAATTTCATTCACCTGACTAGGAAAGCTTCTTGCCATTAATTTATCGCCTAATAATTTGATGCAATGCATCTTGGTTTCCACCAAACTGCGGCGATGATAGCCTGACCATTTTTTCCATAATGTCCTGCCTAAACGTTTAACTGTTCGAAGTAATTCATTTCGCTCTAGCGAGCTGATCTTTGTATCTTTCCATGGTTTCGCATTTTTTCTAGGTGGAATCACCGCATGTGCTTGCCGATCTGCAATGACCTGACGGCATTGCTTGGTGTCATAAGCTCCATCGGTATAAACAGAGTCAATCTGCTCATCTTGTGGAATCTGATTAAGTAAATCACCAAGCACCTGTGAATCACTGACATTATTGGTTGTGAGCTGAATAGCGCGTATTTGTAGGGTTTTGGCATCTATACCAATATGTAGTTTACGCCATTGGCGACGATATTCAGCTCCATGTTTCTTGCGTTTCCATTCGCCCTCACCTAGAAACTTCATGCCTGTAGAGTCTACGAGTAGATGCAGCCCATCGCTACTTTTTTGGTAGCTGATTGCAATATCAATATGCTTTTGTCTTCTACAAAGCGTACTGTAATCTGGTGCGGTCCAATTTAATCCGCAAAGTTCAATCAGACTTTGCACAAAGCCAGTGACCATACGTAAAGATAGACGGAATAAGGATTTAATCATTAAGCAGCATTGGATAGCTGCGTCGGAGTAGGTTTGATTTCGCCCTTGTTTGCCTTTTGATGGAGCATACCATTGCGTAGCAGGATCAAACCAAATGACAATATTTCCGCGACTCATGAGTGCTCGGTTATATGCGGGCCAATTGGTTGTGCAGTAGATTTTGTGTGTAGGCTTCTTCATTTGAAAATTATATCGCTGAAAAAGCCTTTACAGATAGGTTTGTGCAACAAAGCCCTTCACAACTATATATTTACCATTTCATCCATCTAATTCAGTGGTTAGTAATTTAATGAAGATTCAGCAAATGTTTAGATTAATGATTTTATTGGAGTTATCATATTTGCCGGGTCATAACTCACAACTCACATAGCAACTGTAGATTTGAGTGCCGCCTTTCTCAGCATGCTCGTGCAATAATTGCGACTTTATTAGGAGTTCTTCTTCTATCTAGACAACTTTTTCCAAAATTATGGATATTCCTTCAGTAACAATTAGTAATCTAGGTGTTTTGGTGGTTTTTCCTTTTAACAGCTGGTACTACAGTATATTACTTTATCTCATTCAATCGCGTTTGTAGGGTTCTTACCACTGTACAGCCATATTTGCAGTGATACCTGGAGGAGTGAACAATTAAACTACTTGCATACTAAAATTACAAAGCTAAATAAATTTTCAAAGAACACTTGCAATAGTTAATGTAACCTTCATCTATTAAAAATTATTATATTTTTTAGGGGGTAAGGGGAGAATGAGTAATCCAGTTTCTCTTTCAAATAGTTGTATTCTCCTTGCAGGTAGCATTTCTCTTACTACAAATGATGACCAGATCGATAAGGCTCATTCATTTGTTGAAGCTCTTGTAACAGAAGTTATTAATGCTGGAGGCAGCTTTATCGGTTATTTTTCAGCAGAGCCTGTAAATCAAACTCAAAAATCTTTAGTTTTTGATTGGACTATTGCTAGAAAAATAAACGAACTAACTCAAGGGATAGAAAACAAAATCTTTCTTAAGATTGTTGCATCAAATGATCGGTTGCAATGCAAAACCAATTCCGAACAGCGACGGCTTTTAAATAGCATGATTGCTCGTGGGGTTGCTGAACATATTTGTATTGATGACGAAATCTTAACAGGTAGCAATGTAGGTGAAGAACAAATTGAGCATGCTACAGCAATGATTGCACTAGGTGGTGGTAAAGGAGTATTAGATAGAGCTCACAAAATGGTAAAAAAAGGGTTGCCTATTTTGCCTTTAGATCTACAAATCGGATCAAATAAAGAAGATGGAAATGGTGCATTAGGATTGCTAAAAAAATTTAGAGACACTCCTCAAACTTATTTGCAAAATACCGGTTCTACTGTGGTAAAAAGTATTTCAGCACTCTCTTTAGAAGAACCTGTATTAGAATTTTCTCAAATTGCAAAGAGAATTATTACGATCTTTTATAAAGAGGAACAAGCTAGACACGCAGCTCTTCCGCCAGATGTATTAGTCTTGACAGCTTTACCAATTGAATTATCAGCTGCAAGGCAAGCATTAAATATTAATGAAGGTGTACAGCCTATAGTTACAAGTACGGGTCTCCATGTATGGAAAACAGAAATAATTCGCAATGATGGTATACGGGCTAATTGCGCAATAGCATGTTTTTCTAGCGCTGGAAATGTAGATGCTTCTTCAATCACCACCACATTACTAATTGAATTACAACCTAAAAATGTAATCATGTTAGGTATTGCTGCGGGAATGCGCGAAAAATGTGCTTTAGGCGAAGTTGTTTTATCTGAACAAGTCGTTGCATACGAAGGAGCAGCTCTCATTGAAGGTGGCGCTACAGAACACCGGCCTAAAAGCACAGTGTTAGATCTTAAAGTTAGACAGGATGTTAGCACATATTTATCTAACAAAAGTTCTTTAGAAAGTCGCTTAATAAAGAGCTATGAAGCCTTAGAAATCATACTTCCAGATAGTATTGAAATTGGCCCAGTAACTAAAAGTGTTATGCCTAAAACAGTCACTATTGGAAGTGGTGAGAAGCTTCTTCGAGATCCTGAAAAATTTAAAGCCTTAAAAGAACTTAATGGAAAAATTGAAGTTGCTGAAATGGAGGGTGCAGGAGTATTTGCGGCTTGTGCTTTACATAAAAAACCCGTGTTAATGATTAGAGGAATTAGTGACTTTGGTGATTCCACAAAAGACAATCGCTTTCATGACTTAGCCGCAAAAGCAGCTGCTGCAGTAACAGCAGATTATATTACTCATGGCTTAACACTTAATAACTAACTTGGGGAAACACATCAGAATGTCACTTACAAATTCAGATCTTCAATATTATGATGGTAATGTACTTCGTTTACCTTCAGAAAAACGTACAGAATATCATGCACAAGTGGATAATTTAATAACAGAGTTACGCAAACATATCACTTCAAACTCTGACTTAAAAATAGCAAAAGTAGTTAAAGCCGGTTCTTTTGCAAAGTATACAATTTTGAAGAAAACTGTAGATGATCCTATCGATGTAGATATTGTATTTTATATCAGTAATAAAAATGTAGATGATTCGACATTAGACAATCTTAATGACTTAATTTACACGTTACTCACAAAAATTTATCCAACTAAAGCTGTTGAAGATTTTGAGATTCAACGGAGAGCAGCTACAGTAACTTTTGTCAAAAGTGGGCTGAGTGTAGATGTAGTTCCTGTAATTCAAGATGCCCAAGAACCAAACCATGGTTGGCAATATGATCTAAAAACTAAAGAAAAAAACCTAACTTGTGCTCCTTGTCATATTCAATTTATTCGTGATAGAAAAAATTCAGATAAGCATTACCGCACTTTAGTGCGTATGGCAAAACGATGGAAAAATTTTGCGTGCCCTCCGGGCCTTAAATCTTTTCATCTAGAGTTGATACTAGCTTATTTACAAGATCGTGATGGACCAACACAAAATATTGAACAACGTTTTAGAGAATTTTTAGGATTTATAGCTCAAAGTGAATTAAATGAGCGTATTGATTTCCCTGAGAACTCGGCTAAGGTGCAGAAATATTTTTCAGATCCTGTTGTAATTATTGATCCTGCTAACCATGAAAATAATGTAGCGTCTCGAATAACTATAGAAGAGAAAGAACAAATCGTCAAAATAGCCTTACAAGCTTGGGAAACTGCAAATTATGCATCAGTAGAAGATGATAACGACATTTGGAAAGAAATATTCGGTAATAAATTTAAAATTAAGGATTAAAGCATGAGTTCATCATACTCAAGTACTTATTCGAGTACTTACACTGTAGCTGATGTTGAAAAAGTTGTACGTAGTATTAAAGCAGATTTAATTATGATCGCTAGTAGCACAAGAGCGATGACTGAAGATAAAGCGAAAGAATATGCCCATGATATTGAACTATTAGCAAAAAATGAATATTTATCTAAAGTTGATGTAACTTTGATATCTTCCTATGGTTCAGAAGTTAGAGCTATTAAGTACATATTTCAAACTGAAGGTGCATCTGGTACTGAAAGACCTGGCGGAGTAATGTGGCCCCACACACCAGATGGACGAATTAGAATTATATTGTCACATACCGATAAATATCGTAATGAATCAGAAAAAGCTTCCAAATTACCATTGGAAATAACTTGGGTCTCAACAACAGAAAGTACCACTCACAGTAGCCTTTCTGCATCAGGGGAGCGAGGTTATAGCAGTAATGGTTATGGAGCTAATAGGAGCGACTACTCATGAGTAAATCAACAGTTTTTGAAGTTAAGACAGATTTACCAATTAAACAATTTGATGATTTAGCTGACAAATTACTCGGTTTTGAATCTAGATATTCCCGTATTAAGAAACAAGTACAACTTTTGCTTCAGGCTGATGAGTTAGAACAATGGAGTAAACAAAAACATGGGAAAAAACTAGCGGTTATTGATCTTCTTGTCGATCAATATCCTTTAGCTATTTTTCATGGTGATGTAGGTACTGGAAAAACTGCAAATGCTGAAGCAATTGTTAATAGATTAGCTCGTGATGCGAAAATAGAAGATGCTTTGCTATTTAAGCTTAGTAATAAAGTCAGAGGAACTGGTAAAGTTGGTGAAATGGGTACTCTCATTGCACAAGCATTCGATGAAATCACTCGGTCTATTGGACATGGAAATGGTCGAGCTTTTCTTATTATTGATGAAGGTGATTCGCTTGGAGCATCTCGAAGTCAAGAAAATAGTCATCATGAAGATAAAGTTGGTGTGAATACTTTAATTCAAGCAATAGATGATTTAAGAAAACATGGTGGCCGTATCTTTGCAATTTTATGTACTAATCGATTAGCTGCTTTAGATGCAGCTGTTTTGCGTAGAGCTTCCATTGTAGAAGAGTTTGTTCGCCCATCTAATGAAGAACGACATGAGCTTTTTACTAAAGATTTGTCTGACATCGATTTTTCGGAAGATGAAATTGCCGAATTAGTAAGTGCAACTGCTCCTCACGGAGCAGAACCAGGTTGGACTTATTCAGATATTCGTACACGGTTATATCCAACGGCAGTTTCTTTAGCTTTTCCTGATTCAGAATTAAAAATCTCACACTTCCATCAGGCTCTTAGTAAGCTAAAGCCTTCACCTATAATGGCTGGATAACATAATTCTAATTGGAAGGAGCATAAGAATGTATAAAAAAGAGGTTTATATTTCTGTAGACATTGAAACAGCAGGTCCTATAGTAGGTGAACACAGTATGCTGACTATAGGAGCATGTTTCGTATATAACCCTGATATAGAATTTACAATAATGCTCCAACCAATCAGTGATCAAGCAATTGAAGAAGCTTTAAAAGTGTCAGGAATAACTTTAGACCAAGCACGAAAGAAAGGTATTCCCCCCATAGAAGCAATGTCTCAATTTGAAAGTTGGATACTCAAGTATTTACCAGAGGACTCTAGACCTATATTTGTAGGACTTAATGCGCCTTTCGATTGGTCTTTTATAAATTTTTATTTTCTAAAATATTTAAATAGAAATCCTTTTGGTATATCAGCTATAGATATCAAAGCTCTTTTTATGGGAGCCACAAAATGTAGCTGGTACGATACAAAGTCAAGTTCAATAGATAAATATGTACATCCTACTTTACAAGGAGATCATAATGCTTTGCACGATGCAAAGTATCAAGCAGAATTATTTAGATTAGTTTATTCAATTGAATAAATTATATAATTCATATAATTTTCAATTGGGTAATATTAATATGACAAATAGGATTAATTCTGAACAAGCTGTTGAACATGCCTGGAAGTACTTTGAATTACATTCCAACCAAAGAATAACAATGTTCAATTATTTTCTTTTTATCATTGCTGGATTAGGAACCGCTATAGGTGTTTCCATTCAGTCCTCAAGTACCTTTGCTTACATAGGAATATTTTTATCCATTTTCTTAAGTATTACGGCATTTGTTTTCTGGAAGCTAGATCAAAGAACATCTTTTTTAATCAAACAATCTGAAGAAGTCTTTAAAAGATTAGAAAGAAATTCTTCAATTGATATTGGAATATTTTGTAATGAAGAAAGTAATCTTATTAGAGCTAATATGGGAAAAAAATATTTAAGTAAAATTTTGACTTATGGCTTGATATTTAGAGCAACTTTCTTAATTATGGGACTAATTGGCTTAATCGGAGTCTTAATCTTTAGTTTAATAATTTTTGAAAAAATCTCTTTTGAAACTCCCAAAAAAAATGATACTACGTTAATTTCTAAATAAGTAATAACCCTATGCATATCTTTGCATAGGGCTAGATAATATTTTTAGGCTGTTAATATCTAGATATTTTACTAATATTCTTCTGATGAATTTTAATACCAGTGAATAAAAAAAATCCAAGGACTATTAATGGAATCAACCACATAAGCTGTCATTAAAAAGTAAACATGTATTCTTTTCCGAATTGGTTTGATACTCTCTCCACCCATTGCTCTATTTTATCAGCTGTCATGACTTGAAAATCTCGCCAATAATATTTCATCTGCTTCCA
>NZ_VPBO01000034.1:0-27852 GCF_013418655.1 Acinetobacter sp. YH12128
AGAGGAATTGCCACAAGATACGATAAGCTAAAACGTAACTATCAAAGCGCTGTTGCTTTAGCTTGTATATTTATATGGTTGCCTCTTTAGCTCAATTTATCGGCTGTAAATGTCAACACACCCTACTACTTTATTAAGCAAGTAGTTTTGAAAAGCAGTAATGTTAAATCTCTAACAATTCGGTTAGTACTGAGCTAAAACTATAATTTCACTAACTAATAAAACAATACACTTTTATTTATTTAACAATTTTTCTTACTATAAACAAAAGAAATTAAGAAAAAAATCAATCATAGCCACCGCTCCCTAAATTTTGTAGAATAGCGTTTTTACCCCATGGTGCTTTTCTATGACCGCTTGGACTGCTCACGTCACTGTTGCGACAGTCGTTGAAAAAGACGGAAAATTCCTGTTTGTTGAAGAACATACAGAAGGCGTGACCCATACTGTATTTAATCAACCTGCAGGTCATGTTGAAGCTGGCGAAACCATTATTGAAGCCGCCATTCGAGAAACCATGGAAGAAACAGGTCACGATGTAGAAATCACGAACCTCCTAGGCATGTATACTTATACTCCTCCGATGTTCCCTGATCGTACTTATTTCCGTTTCTGTTTCTTAGCTAAAGACATTCAGCACCATGCCGATGCACAATTAGACACAGGTATTGCCGGTGCAGTATGGATGACGCTTGATGAACTCATTGAGTCTGCCCGTGCGCGTAGTCCATTAGTCATCAAAGCTGTGCAAGATGCTCTTTCAGGTCAAAAATTTCCTTTATCGCTCATTTACGAGCACCAAAATTCTCCCTTAATTTCAAATTTGGATGCTTAATCCTATGCAACAACGTGTCATCGTCGGTATGTCTGGTGGTGTAGATTCTTCTGTATCTGCAGCACTTTTACTTCAACAAGGTTATCAAGTTGAAGGTCTTTTCATGAAAAACTGGGAAGAAGATGACGGCACGGAATACTGTACGGCAATGGAAGATCTTGCCGATGCTCAAGCCGTTTGTGACAAAATTGGAATCAAACTTCATACCGCAAACTTTGCGATGGAATATTGGGACCGTGTCTTTGAGCATTTCTTAGAAGAATATGCCGCAGGTCGTACACCAAACCCAGATATTCTCTGCAATAAAGAAATTAAATTCCGTGCATTTCTCGACCATGCTGTGAACTTAGGTGCTGACTTTATTGCGACAGGCCACTATTGCCGCCGTGGTGAAACACTAAAAAATTCACGTGGTGAAGAGTATGCCCCTCTACTGCGTGGCCTAGACAACAATAAAGACCAAACCTATTTCCTACATGCAGTGCATGGTCGTGAAATTAACAAGACCTTGTTCCCTGTGGGTGAAATTGAAAAACCACAAGTACGTAAAATCGCTGAAGAATTAGGTCTAATCACCGCGAAGAAAAAAGATTCAACAGGAATCTGCTTTATTGGCGAACGTCGATTTAATGACTTCTTAAAGCAATATTTACCTGCTCAACCCGGAAAAATCGTCTTAGACACGGGTAAAGAGGTTGGTGAACATCACGGCTTAATGTACTATACGCTCGGCCAACGTGGTGGCATCGGTCTTGGTGGTCTAAAAGGTGCTGAAGAAGGCGCTTGGTTTGTACTGCATAAAGATATCGAAGGTAACCGCCTAGTCGTTGGTCAAGGTCATGAACATCCACTCATGCAAAGTACCATTTTATGGTCTGAAGCGATTGATTGGGTGGCTGGTGAACAAGAGATTCCTGAATCAGGTTTCCGCTGCACAGCGAAAACTCGTTATCGTCAGCCTGACCAAGACTGTACATTATTTAAAGATCCTACAGTGCCAAATGGTGTGCGTGTCGAATTCGATGAGCCACAACGTGCTGTTACACCGGGTCAAAGTGTGGTGTTCTACACCGGTGAAGTTTGTTTAGGGGGTGGTGTGATTCATCATACCAATGCGCCTAAACCGGATTTTATTGAATAAGGATTGTTTCGGATGACAGAGTTACCGTTTCAACAGCCTCAGACTCTGAATACTCGCCAAAATCGTGCATTGGCGTTAGCTGCTGTTTTTCAAGCGACACAGCTGACCCACATGACTGCATTGACTGGGCAACAGAGTATCGGGGAAAGCGGTAACTTTTATTTTGAACATCTCATTAAAGCCAGTTTAAATATCCGTCCTAAGTCGAATCAGTCTAGTCAGACGCTTGATTTTTTTAGTGGCTTGGCGGATATTTCGCTGGGATTAAAAACCTTAGAAAGTAGCATTACTCAACCCTTCAATACATCTCCCAAATCTAGACTTCCTAAACTTGCCAATACTAAGCTACCCATGACCTATGCGATGGCGTTATTGCAGTTAGAAAAGAAAGTCTATAGCAATCCTAAATTTGTCGAAATCATCGAACAATCCCAACAAAAAATTCTAAGACAGCTTTCCTTTTTTGATAATAATTATTTACATCCAAGTATCATTGCCAATTTAGCGCAAACCTATATTGAAACTGCAGGCCAAATTAATCCACGTATTATGGTTCGTGGTAATGCCGAAGCATTTAAAGACACTTCTCATACCAATCGCATTCGCGCCACCTTATTTACCGGCTTACAAATGGCACATTTATGGCGTCAGCTCGGTGGTAGCTCATGGGGTATGATTTTCAGTAAGCGCAAGCTACTACAAGATATTCAAGATCTTGCCCGTTTACAGTATCAGGTGGTTTAACTGATGCAGTACGGGCTTTTTGTTTTACGTTTAATTCCAAAATTTAAGGAATCGCTATGAACGCTTTAACCGCACTTTCTCCATTAGATGGACGTTACGCAAGCAAATGTGATGCTCTACGTCCTTTCCTCTCTGAGTTTGGTTTAATCCATGCTCGTGTGACTGTTGAAGTGCGTTGGTTACAAGCGCTTGCGAACCGTCCAGAAATCACAGAAGTTCCAGCATTCAGTGCTGAAACGAATGCTGCACTTGACGCAATCGTTGCAAATTTCTCTGAAGAAAATGCAAACCGCATTAAAGAAATTGAACGTACGACAAACCATGACGTTAAAGCGGTTGAGTATTTCCTGAAAGAACAAATTGCACATATTGATGAGCTTAAAAATGCGGGTGAATTCATTCACTTTGCATGTACCTCTGAAGACATCAACAATTTGTCTCATGCTTTAATGCTTAAAAATGGCCGTGAAGTTTTAGTTGCTGCGATGCAACAAATCATCGATTCAATCGTTGCTTTGGCTGAAAAACATGCTGAACAACCAATGTTGTCTCGTACACACGGTCAAACTGCTAGCCCAACAACTTTGGGTAAAGAAATGGCGAACGTAGCTTACCGTTTAGCGCGTCAAATCAAGCAATTCAAACAAGTTGAACTTCTAGGTAAAATTAACGGTGCTGTAGGTAACTACAACGCTCATTACTCTGCTTACCCTGAAATTAACTGGCCTGCTCATTCTCAAGCTTTTGTAGAGTCTTTAGGTTTAACCTTCAACCCGTACACGACTCAGATTGAACCGCATGACTACATGGCGGAACTTTTTGATGCGCTACGTCGTTTCAACACAATCTTAATCGACTTTAACCGTGACGTTTGGGGATACATCTCACTTGGTTTCTTCAAACAACGTTTGAAAGAAGGCGAAGTTGGTTCTTCAACAATGCCACATAAAGTTAACCCAATTGACTTCGAAAACTCTGAAGGTAACTTGGGTATTGCGAATGCGGTATTGGCTCACCTTGGTGAAAAACTTCCTGTATCTCGTTGGCAGCGTGACTTAACTGACTCTACTGTTCTACGTAACATGGGCGTTGGTTTTGCACAAAGCTTGATCGCATTTGAAGCTTGCTCTAAAGGTATTGGTAAACTTGAATTGAATGCTCAACGTATTCTAGAAGACCTTGACCATGCGCAAGAAGTGCTTGCAGAACCGATTCAAACTGTGATGCGTCGTTATGCAGTTGAAAAACCTTACGAAAAACTTAAAGCCCTTACTCGTGGTCAAGCAATGACTCGCGACATGATGGTTGATTTCGTAAATGGTAATGAGCTTGAAGCTGTTCCTGCTGCTGACCGTGCGCGTCTTGCAGAAATGACACCTGCAACATATACAGGTAATGCATCAACTCAAGCAGCAAACATTAAAGATCTTATTTCTAAAATCTAATTTTAGATAGAAAAAAAACGAGGCTTCATGCCTCGTTTTTTTTATAATACTTCTGCTCTCTTTGAGATGAGGTGCATGCTCCGCAAGGAGATTAGACTATCCAACTCTCCCCTTGCGAACTCAGAATATATTCTGAGGATTCTCATCTCCTATAAGGAGATAGAAAATTTAGACGTAATTTTATTCTGCAGGGCAATATTTCGCCCAATCATCTTTCATCCGTTGTAATTCACAGCCTGTTAAAACATCTGAGTAATAAACATAATATGTGGCATTGGGATACTGAATTTCATGGCGAAACATCATGCCGCGCAAAGATACAGAGAGCTCTTCTGGAAAATCATCTGTTAAATTAAGTTCTTCAAACTCATAGTTAAAATAACAATTTTGAGTCGCAATAAATGCCTCAACAACGGCCATAGTTACTTCCAAATACATAAACTTCGATATACATCTGAGTTTATACAATCTTTTTGAAAATACTTATCCCTAGTTGCTAGCTGATGACATTTGAAAAAATAATGCACAAATTCTAACGCCGTCGAACTAACACCTTTCATCGCATTATGGCTATACTTGCCGCGAATTATAAACATTGCACACCGATAAAAAATTTGAGCTTTGCCTTTTCATGATTGATTTCAAATTAAAACTTAAGCACATCTTAGCTTTTGCGTTATTAACTCTTGCCATTGTGATCGCCAGTATCCAACCTTTAGAAATGGAAGCGTATATCCTCCATCAAATCGGCACAGCGTTTATGCTGATCGTGTTGCTCGTTTTCCTCTATAAAATAGGGCTAACTTTCAGAACAGTTTGTCTGTATCTTGGCTTTTTACTGATTCATGTCATTGGTGCACATTATTTATATTCTTATGTGCCTTATTCTGAATGGACACAAGCTCTCTTCGGTTTCAACCTTGACCAAAGCATGGGATGGTCTCGGAATATGTATGATCGGCTTGTACATCTTGCCTATGGATTGCTGCTCTATCCGTTCTTTTATCGCATATTTCAAATCTGGCTACCGCAATTAAAAGCCGGAACACTCTTTTTATTGGTTATACAATTCGTCATGGCGACCAGTTTATTTTATGAATGGATCGAATGGCTGATTGCCATTGGCTTATCACCAGAAGAAGCTGAAAATTATAATGGGCAACAAGGTGATATTTGGGATGCACATAAAGATATGCTGCTTGCAACACTTGGTGCGATGATCACTGGCGGCCTTTTATATTTCAATCTGAAAAAATCCTAAATAAAAAAGCACTCATTAGAGTGCTTTTTTATCGCTATATTCATGAATGGATGTATTAATACAGTGGTAGCGCATTTAAGGTTTGATCTAACGGATCTAAAGTGCCCCATGCTGTTCGAAGCTCTGTATTTGAAACTGCTGTGACACCCGATACCGGATTGATAGACGGATTTAAATAAGATGAATCATCTGATATTTCATCAAGAGCAATGTTTGGTTCTTGATTGCTCAATAAGCTGTTCAAATCAATTTGATCATTAGGAATGAATGCATTAGTTTCGTCTAGGCTAAAGCTCGACACATTGTGCTGCGCAAGTACATCAAATACATTATTATCATCTATTAACAGCGATGCTTGATCATGTAATTCATTCGAAGCCTGTTCTTCTGAGATCAAGAATAAACTCGCTTTAGCAACTGTCATCGCTTCAACTGTAAAATCAAATGCTGAGCTTTTGGCACTGGTATTTCCAGCTAGATCCGTTTGGGTAAAACTATAGCTATACTTACCTGCCGCTAAGTCAGATTCTGGTGTATACAACCATTTTCCACTGGTATCTGCTTTGACCGTTGCCTCTGCGACGCCATTTTTATAAATGGTGATCGTGGCATTTGCCTCACCTTTGCCTTCAAAACTTGGGGTTGAATCTTGAGTGCTCTCCCCCTGTTTAATGGTGAGCTTTGTAGTCTCGCGATCATCATACACCGTCGTCAATGTCGGCGCGGAAGGAGCAATCGTGTCCTTTGTTCCAATGACTTGCGTGCTCTTTGAGCTATTGCCAGCGGCATCTGTCGCAGTCACTTGGACAACGTTATTATCCGTAATTGCGCTGCTTAATTTCACCGTATAGCGACCATCGTCACCTACAGTTACGGTACCAAGCGTATTTCCTGCACTGTTTTTAATGGTAATTTTGGCACCAATTTCAGCGTTTCCTGACACTTCTGTACCATCTGTATTGATTGTTGCTGTTGGTGCAACGGGTGCCGTATTATCCGTTCCGGCAGTGACATTTAACGGTATCGATTGATTGCCTGCTGCATCAACCACAATCACGGTTGCCTGATTACTGTCCGATAGAGCTGGGGACAATGTAATTTTAAATTGACCATTTGCATCTACCGTAGTGGTGGCGATGACTTGTGAATTTGCATCTAAAATTTTAATAGTACTGTTGGCTTCGGCGATACCAACAAGTTCAGTTCCGGCTTTATTCACTTCAATCTTAGGTTGATCAGGTCGAAGCGTATCTTTGCCCATCTCAACTGACTGCGCTTCAGATTTGTTGCCTGCTTTATCTTCTACAATGACTTTAGCCGTCTCACCTGCTTGTAAAGTATCACTTAATGCAATGGAGAAATTGCCATCACTTGCCGCAGTCACAGGCCCACCTAAAAGTGTTGTGCCATCTGCAGCATAAACATAAACTTTTGCACCCGCTTCGGCAAAACCAGAGACAAACTTACCGCTTTCATCCACTTGTGCATTTGCAGCGTCTGGGGCGATCGTATCTTTACTACCCGTTAAAATCGTCGATTGAGAACTATTTCCCGCCTTGTCTTTCGCGTACAAAATCACGCGATTGCCGTCTGTAATCGCGTCATCTAAAGTAATTTTATAGTTGCCATCGGCATCTGCTTTAGATTGACCAATCGTATTGCCTTTGGCATCTACTAAATAAACCGTTGCGCCAGCTTCGGCTTTGCCTGATACCACTTTTCCGTCGCTATCAAAACTTCCAGTTGGCGTACTTGGCGCTGTTTTGTCATTGCTAGAAGATTGATCATCTTCTTTATCAAATGCTAGAAGATATATCGCTTCTGCACCTAAGATCGCCAATCCCGCCTTAAGTAACGATGGTGAACCATCATCCTCGCTAGCAACTTCTGTAGCTTGAGCTGGTGTTGTCGCCTGATTTAATTGAGTCGATGCAGCTAAAGGTTGCATAAATTCATTCACAGAACGATAGCTAATTGTTTTGCCATCAACATCCATTTCAACCAATTCAAATTGCTCTGGCCCACTATGTAAAACCAAAGAGTTATCAGAGCCAAAGTCATCTGTATAAAAATGATCAATCACGATTTTTTGACCGTTTTTCAGTGTAATCACACATTGATTTCCGACTCGATGGATCGACTGAATATCGGCTGGCTTAAGTTCTAACTGAATAACGGACGGTTGAGATATTTGTATTTTTGTGGCCTGAGTTTCTTTTAAAATCGTTTGATCTTTCTTTGATATCACGACAATTTTTGTCATTTCGCCCTCAGTGTTATTATGTAATAAACATCTAATAAATAATTAGTTAAGTACCTTATCAAATTGGTGCTGAACAGACAAACCATTCTGGATGTAAATTCATCAGAATTATTTTTATTTAATTTTTCATCTTAAATTCTACGCTGATAACAGCGGTTTCTATGGTTCTATCCATTTTAATATTTTAGATTCAGCCAAGTTTAGATAATCAAAATTATCTAAGTATTTATAAAGGATTACTGTGTATTAGCCGCGCTTGCTGCAATTTTCAAAGTAGCGTCATTTAGCATAAAAAAAAGCTCACCGAAGTGAGCTTTAAATACTTCATAAAAAAACAATTTTAGAGTTTAGGATCACGCAACTGCACGAGACTCGAATTGGCTTTGCTCAATGACTCCATCACTTTAGACATGACTGCAGGAACCAATGAGTCCGCAATTTGCGCTGCTTGTAAGCCCAACTTCTCACCAAGTGTTGGTTTTTTGCGGGTTTCAATCATATATACATCATGTTGTGGCATGAGACTTAACAGATATTCATCTGACGTTTGCAATTTATCGACTAGATTAAGATCAATGGCATCTTGACCATACCAATGCTCACCTGTGGCAACTTTATCGACATTGAGCTGAGGACGGTATTTTTCAACAAAGTGTTTAAACAAGTTATGGGTTTGCTGTAACTCTTCTTCAAATTTGGCTTTACCTTCAGCAGTATTTTCACCAAACATAGTTACGGTACGTTTGAACTGACCCGCGGTATACAGTTCAAAATCGATATGTTTTTCTTTCAATAAACGGTTAAAGTTCGGCACTTGTGCAACTACACCAATCGAACCCACCACGGCAAATGGTGCTGAAACGATCTCATTTGCAATGCAGGCCATCATATAGCCACCGCTTGCAGCAACTTTATCCACGCAAATGGTTAAGTTAAATCCAGCATCACGTAAACGTACCAATTGTGCAGCGGCCAGACCATAGCCATGCACCATCCCGCCTGGACTTTCTAAACGTAAAACCACGCGGTCACGTCCTGCTTTTGCTGTCGCTAAGATCAGGGTAATTTCTTCACGTAGACTCGTTACCGCAGATGCAGCGGTATCACCATTAAAATCGATTACATAAATTTTTTGGTTATTCTTTTTACGTGCGCGCGCTTCTTTTGATAATTGTTGGCTTAGTTGCAGCAGCTCAAGTTTAGATGCAGTCGTTTGCGCAATTTTTTTTCGTTGTTCATTGATACGTGCATTTAAGTGGCTTACACGAATTTCCGCAGGCAACTTGGGATTATGAAATAGCATAAAATTGAAACTCATTTAATTCATATTTATGTTGTATAACATGTGGGTTACATCACAAAAATTCAATCTATTTTTTGAAAATAATTCTCATTGAGCCAAATTGAGCATTTTATTTTTATCAAGACTTTTTGACCTAATTATTGACTTCATAAAAAAAGAGCCTTTCGGCTCTATTTTTAAACAGTCTAGATTAACCAAAACGACCGGTAATATAGGCTTCTGTAAGCTGATGATCCGGTTGGGTAAAGACTTTTTCAGTGGAATTCACTTCAATTAAATCACCCAAATGGAAATATGCGGTACGGTCAGAAACACGCGCTGCTTGTTGCATCGAGTGTGTCACAATCGCAATGGTATATTGCGCTGAAAGTTCAGTGATGAGCTCTTCTACTTTTGCTGTTGCAATTGGATCGAGTGCTGAACAAGGTTCATCCATTAAAATCACTTCAGGACTGACAGCAATGGTTCGCGCAATACATAGACGTTGCTGCTGACCACCTGAAAGTCCTGTACCCGGTTGGTTCAAACGGTCTTTCACTTCATCCCAAAGGCCTGCTTTACGCAGACTATTTTCAACAATTTCTTCCATGTCGTATTTGTCACGTGCCAAACCATGCAATTTTGGACCATAAGCGACATTGTCAAAAATAGACTTTGGGAATGGGTTCGGCTTTTGGAAAACCATACCCACTTGGGCACGCAGTAACACCACATCGAGATTTGGATCATAGATATCTTGATTATCCATAAGCACTTGCCCTGTCACACGACAAGAATCAATCGTGTCATTCATACGGTTGAGCGTACGTAGGAAAGTTGACTTACCACAACCAGACGGACCAATAAAGGCAATCACTTCATTTTCATAAATGTTCAGATCTATGCCTTTGATCGCTTCAGATTCGCCATAGTACACATGCACATCATTGGTACTGATTTTCACATTGCTCGATTTCGCATCTTTTTTCGCGCTAGATTGCGTATCGAATTGTGACACAAACGCAGTATTGGTTTGCTTTTGGCTGCCCTGTGCAGAGGTAAATTGTGTTTGTTCTGGATTCACGGACTTATCCTGATCTAAGGAATTCTTTTCTGTTGTAACGACGCTATTCATATAATGCCCTCAATTACCAGCGTACTTCAAATTTCTTACGTAACCAGATCGCTAAACTGTTTAAGCCGATCATGAGAGCAAGAAGTACAATGATTGCTGCTGCGGTACGCCCTTCAAAGAAGTTACGTAGTTCGTTACCTTGCCAAAGGAAAATTTGTACAGGTAATGCAGTGGATTGATCTAAAGGAGTGGCTGGTACACTTGCCACAAAGGCACTCATACCAATCAATAATAATGGAGCAGTTTCACCTAGCGCTTGCGCAACACCAATAATGGCACCGGTTAAGATACCTGGTAATGCCAGTGGCAAGACGTGGTGAAATACAGTTTGTAAACGTGAAGCACCTAAACCTAATGCGGCTTGACGAATCGATGGCGGAACAGCTTTTAGTGAAGCACGTGTAGTAATAATGACCGTTGGTAAAGTCATCAAACTTAAGACTAAACCACCAACCACAGGAGCCGAAAGCGGCATATGCATCCAACCAATAAAGATTGCAGCACCAAGCAAACCAAAGACAATTGAAGGTACTGCTGCTAGATTGTTAATGTTGACTTCGACAACATCGGTAATCCAGTTTTTAGGTGCAAATTCTTCTAAGTAAATTGCGGATGCTACACCAATTGGAATCGAAATAATGATCACGATCAGCATCATGAAGAGTGAACCCATAAACGCCCCTGCTAAACCTGAAGTTGCAGGTGAGCTACGAGAGTCTGGATTTTTAAATATTTCAGTATTAAATGAGTTAGATATCACACCGTCAGCTTTAAGTTTATCTGCGAGTTGGCGTACTTCAGGGCTCAATTGCTGCTGTTCATCAGGCAAGCTACGGTCAATATTACCGGCTAACCAGACATCGACATTGGCATCTGCAAGGATTTTTAAATCTTGTTTTTGACCAATCAATGACGGATCTGCCATTACCATGTCACGTAAGCGATAAGCTTCTGAACTTGTATATAAACTGTTGAGATCATCACGTTGTGAGGCAATCGCTGGATCTTTTGCAATGATCCCATTCACAATCAGCGCATCCCAATCCACCATGCCCATTTCAGTTTGCCAAGCAATGTAACGCTCTTGGAACTGTGCAGGTGATTCACCTTGTTTTTGAATTGGTTTCGCACCAACTTTGACAATGTTTGGATCAAAAAACACAGGTACCGTCATTGAGCTTTGCCAAAATGCAGGTAAACCTTTGGCTAAAATACTACCAAACAATAGCACGACGAAAAATAAACCAGTCACTACTGCACTAAAGCCCAAGACACGGAAGGTCTTTTCTTTACGATGTCTTTTCGCCAAAGAGTTTTCAATGATTTTCTTACGTTTTTCACGAAGCTCAGCGGCTGCCTGTGAATCAAATTTTTGATCCATGTTTGATGTATTCGTCGTACTCATTCGTATTGCTCACGGTATTTACGCACAATGTACAGTGCAACAATATTCAGACCTAAAGTAATCACAAACAGTGTTAAACCGAGTGCAAAAGCAACCAATGCTTGAGGACTCGCAAAGTCTGTATCACCTGTTAATTGGTTTACGATGGTAATGGTGACGGTAGACACCGCTTCGAGTGGGTTGATATGCAGTAAAGGACTGTTCCCTGCTGCAAGCACTACAATCATGGTTTCACCAATCGCACGAGATGCTGCCAATAAGAATGCACCGATAATGCCCGGCAATGCAGCTGGAATCACTACTTGGCGAATGGTTTCTGATTTTGTCGCACCCAAACCGAGTGAACCGTCACGAAGCGCGCGAGGGACTTGGGTAATGATGTCGTCAGATAATGATGAAACGAATGGGATAATCATAATCCCCATCACAAAGCCTGCTGTTAAAGCACTGGTTGCATTAATATCGAGTCCAATATATGCACCGAGCTGTTTTGCAAAGGGTCCAATAATCATTAAGGCAAATACACCGTAAACGATGGTTGGAATACCTGCGAGAACTTCAATGGCAGGTTTTGCCCAAGCACGGAAACTTGGCTTGGCATATTCAGCCAAGTAAATCGCAATCATCAAACCGACTGGAACAGCAACCAATAGCGCAATACCACTAACCATAAGTGTGCCCCAAAGGAGTGGCAGCAAACCATAACTACCTTCGGCATTGCCTGATGTACTAAAGCCAGGATTCCATTCAGTGCCTAAGAAGAAATCGAGTGGACTGACAAAACTAAAGAATCGCATGGCTTCACTGAACATCGACATCACAATGCCAACTGTTGTCAGGATTGCGACACCGGAACATAATGCCAATGCGATATTAATGACTTTTTCGACTTGGTTACGTGCACGATATTTTTCTGCGATGCGGCGTTTAGCCATGACTAAACCAATCAATGCCGCACAAATCACAACGGCCAATTTTGCATATGAGCCGATGTTTTCAATTTTCTTTAACTGTTCTGCTGCTGCAAGTTCATATGCAGCTGGCGTATCACTTACTCCAAAACCAGAAGCAATCGCTTGAACGCGGTCAACCATTACACTCGTGCTTGCAGGATCTAAACTTAGACGAATATTTTCAGGGACATTATTTAAAATAACGTGTTGAAAAATACTCGGTTCAACCAAGTTCCAAACAATCAAGATTAGAAAAGCGGGAATCCCACACCATAAAGCGACCAAAACACCATAATAGCCCGGTCGTGAATGCAACATTGCTGAGTTATTGCCTTTACCTGCAAGTTTGCGACTTTTAGTCAGTCCAACTTGATAAGCGATTGCAATAATTGCGAGCAACACACCAATAAGTAGCAGATTCATGTAATCTCCACTGTTTTTTCAAAAGCCCTTCTTGAAAAAACTGTTTCTTTGCAAAAAGCCAATGGCAGGTCAATCCTGCCATTGGCTGTTTCAATCCAATTATTTAACTGCTTTACCAGCTTTAAAGTTTGCAAGAACTGCAGCGCGTTCTTTATCAGACATTGAAATTAAGCCTGCTTTTTCTAGCTTAGAACCTTTACCTGATACTTTTTTGCTTAAGAAGAATTCTGTGAACTCTTTTAAGCCTTTAATTGATTTTAAGTGCTCGCCTTTAACGTAGAAGAACAATGGACGAGATACTGGGTATGAACCATTTAAAATTGTCTTCTCAGACGGCGCTACATTATTCACTGTTGCTACACGTAGCTTGTCACGGTTTTGGTCATAGAAACCTAGACCGAATACACCTACTGCATTAGGAGACGTTTTTAAGCGTGCCAATGTTTCTGTATAGTCGCCCGCAATTTCAATCACACGACCATCTTTACGGAAAGTTGAGCATGCTTTTTTCTGAGCATCTTTATCTAAAGCTTTGATCGCTGAGTACGTCTCACAACCTGCTTCTACCATTTTTTCTTGGAATACTTCACGTGTACCATGATTTGATGCAGGAATAACTAAAGTGATTGCTTCGTTTGGTAATGTCGGGTCAATTTGATTCCAACGCGTATATGGGTTTTTAACCATCTTGCCTTGAGATGGTAATTCAGCAGCCAAAGCGGCATACACGTGTTGTGGACGAAGTTTAAATGCTGCTTTTTTCGCATTTGAAGCAAATACGATACCATCATAACCAACTTTGATTTCTAAAATTTGGTTAACACCTGCTTTTTTACATGCAGCTAATTCAGTATCCTTAATTTGACGTGAGGCATTTGCAACGTCAATTGTGTTGTCGCCAACACCGTTACAGAACTGTTTCAAACCGCCTGAAGTACCACCTGAACCTACGACAGGTGCTTTGAATTGAGGAAATGTATTACCAAATTCTTCTGCAACAATACTTGCATAAGGCAGTACAGTTGAAGAACCAGCAATTTGGATCGTGTCACGAGCTGCATTTGCAGTTGTAGCGACTGTTGCCCCAGTAGTGAGTACCATAGCAAGTGCGATATGATTTAAGCGCATTCTCATCTCTCTTAATTGATGCATTTATTGGAGTACGCCACTTTTGTTTTTAAAGTCTTGTACTTTTTCGATATCTGCATTTTGATTTTAGAGTATGACAGTTAGGTTACATCTTTATGACGCTTTTATGATAATTGATGATTGCACATTGATTTAAATATAATTCTTTATTTTTCAATATGTAATGAAATTCTTCAAAGTATTGGTCTTATTTATTTCTACTTTGTTATTCGTAAGAATTCATGTCCGTGTCATCTTTTGTCTTATTTTCTTTTTTCAATTTCCCCTCCTTTTCTGAATGTTGCAGATTTGCATGTTCGATTTTTTATTCCTCCGTATTCCAATAATTGAAATTTCATTACATTTTTAGTTCGCTCAATATGCGAGTTTACATAAAAACAGAGCCTAAAATGACCAGTAAAGCCATTGCGACATTTAATCCGGACTTGCCTGTGCATATGACTTTTGAAAAACATGACTGGCACTTACTTGCAGAATATTGGTATCCGATTGCTTTATCGAGAGACATTACAGAACAGCCTTATGGCACTGTGCTTTTAGATATGCCGCTCGTTATCTATAAAATGGGAAATGAACTGGTTGTCGCTAAAGACGCCTGCCCGCATAGGGGCGTACCGCTAAGTTTAGGCAAAAATGATGGTCTAGGGGTAGTCTGCCGCTATCATGGCTTACGCTTTGGTGAACATGGGCATTGCAACCGTATACCCGCACATCCCGATCACAAGATCTCCCCTCGCTTTAATTTACGAACTTATGCAGCTGTCGAACGTTATGGCTTAATTTGGTGCTCCCTCACTGCCGCTAAAGAGGCTGCACCGAATATCCCTGCAATGCCATATTGGGATGAATCCGAGTTTCAGCAATTGGTTTGCCCAACGGTCGATTTTCAATGCTTCGCAGGCAGGCAGCTTGAAGGCTTTATTGATGTCGCGCATTTTGCATGGGTACATCCAGAAACTTTTGGTGACCCTGAAAATACAGAAGTACCTGACTATAAAACCATTGAAACTGCAACAGGATTCCATGCAGATTACTGGAGCAGTGTTGGGCGCTACCCGATTGGTTTAGAACAACGTGGACAAGATGGCTTTCAATGGCTGCGCCATTTTGAAATTCATCTGCCGTTTACCGCAACGCTGACGATTCATTTTCCAAATAACAGCAAGCAAGTGATTATGAATGCGGCTTCACCGATGACTGCTCGTTCTACCCGTCTATTTGCACCGATTTGCCGTAACTATGACAAAGACCTGCCTGTAGAAGATGCTTACGACTTTAACCTGAAAATATTTGAGGAAGACCGCTTAGTCTCTGAATCACAAAAGCCTGAATATTTGCCTTTGGATTTAAGCATCGAAGCGCATTTTCCAGCGGACCGCAGTTCCAGCATGTACCGCAAATTATTGCGTAAAAAAGGTTTTAGTCCATTGTTTGCGGCATAACATCAATATCGTATTGCATTCACCTCACCCTAACCCTCTCCTACAAGGAGAGGGAAACTCCTTTACAAGCCTTATATTGGTTATAAATATTGTGGTATCTCATTCATCAAATGATAAACATCAATGACTATCGCGACTGGAGACAGGGATGTCACTATAAGGTAATGGTCACATGGATGTACCTTTTGCCTGAGAAGGATTTTAGTTACTTTGATCCCTCAAAGTAACAATCTGCCTACGCAGTAAACTATCATCTCTCAATGAAAAATTGCGGCCATGTAATAAATTAAGCGCCTTTTCATTTAAAAAAAAGGAGCTCAAATGAGCCCCTTCTTCTACAACTACAAAATGACAATTAGTCAATTGCAGGTGTATATGTACCGTCAGCGATTGGGCCTTTGATACGATCCGCTTCTGCAAGCACCAGAGCAAGCAAATTCTTCACGTTGTCTAAAGTCGCTACTGGGCTTAAAGTGGTCATTTTCAAAGATTGAACCTGACCTACTTTAGTTACACCAATATTCGCTTCACCACGTGCAAACAATTCGTCTGCTACGTTTTGGTTCAATGTATCTAACAATTCAACTGGGTAACCTTCAGGGATCACACGGAACAATACCGATGCAAATTGAGGATCAACCAACATTTCTAATCCGTCAGTTGCAGTAATATAGTCTGCAACATCACGTGTTAGACCTACACCATGGTCAATCATCGAACCGTAAAGTTCTTCACCTAGCGCCTCAACTGTCATCCACAATTTCAACGCATCGAAACGACGTGTTGTTTGCAGTGACTTAGACACAAGGTTAGGTACACCATGCTCTTCATCATAAGCAGAGTTTAAATACTCAGCTTCATAATGCATGAAACGATAGTTCGCTTCATCTTTAAGCAAGAATGCGCCACATGAAATCGTTTGGAAGTAATGCTTATGGAAATCAAGCGTTACCGAGTCAGACAGTTCAATACCGTCTAACATAGAACGATAGTCATTAGAAAGGATCAGTGCACCACCCCATGCTGCATCGATATGCATCCACGCGCCATATTTGTTGGTGATTTCACGAATTTCTTTCAATGGATCAATTGCGCCTGCATCGGTAGTACCTGCAGTTGCAACCACACATGCCACGATCTTACCTGTCGCTTGAAGGTGCGCCATGGTTTTCTCAAGCGCGTCCATATCCATGCGTGCGTTAGCATCTACAGGAACAGTCACGACAGATTGGAAGCCCATGCCCATCATCGCCATGTTCTTTTGCACAGAGAAGTGCGCATTTTCAGAACAGATCACTTTGACGTTACGCATAGCATCAGATGGTACGCCATCACGCTGAACAGACCATGGATTGCCGTTTTCGTCTTTCCAGTTTTTCGCGATGCACGCATCACGTGCAAGTAACACACCCATCAAGTTAGACTGTGTACCGCCAGAGGTGAATACACCTGCTTGACCTGCACCGTAGCCCACTTTTTGGCGAAGCCAATCAATCAATTGAACTTCCATCAATGAACCTGCAGGACTTTGATCCCATGAGTCCATAGATTGGTTAGTCGCATTGATCAGCACTTCAGCGATTTGGCTTGTTACCATTGTTGGGCAGTGTAAATGCGCTAAAGAATGTGGGTGATGTACTTTTAAGCTTTTGTTTAAGAACAGCTCAACCATACGGTCTAGTGATTTTTGTACACCCATACCTTCTTTAGAAGGATTGAATGCAATTGCACTACGAAGCTCTTTAATGCTACCGCCTGTGTACATTTTGTCATTTTGCAACCATGCAGATACAGCTTTTACAGCTGAATCCATTGCTGACTGATAGTCAGCAATGGATTGTGCATCATTGCAGAATAACGCTTTACGATGTTCTGCAAAATCAACCATTATTACGCGCCTCGAACTGCAACTAGTGCTTCAGCAAGTGCTTTTTTGAAGCGAACAATTACTTCTTCACATTCAGCTTGGTTAATGATCAGTGGGCAAAGTAAACGAATTACTGTACCGTTACGACCACCTTTTTCTAATAACAATTTGTTATCGAAACATGCTGCTTGAATCGCTGCTGCTAATTGACCATCACCTGGTAATGAACCCATGTGATCAGCTGCTTGACGCTCATCAACAATTTCAACACCAATCATCAAGCCACGACCACGTACATTACCGATACATGGGAATTCTACAGCTAATTTTTTCAATTCAGCTTGTAAGAAATCACCACGTTCTTGTGCATTTTGCGCAAGGTTTTGCTCTTTAATGGTTTTGATCGTAGCAAGACCCGTACCCATCGCAAGTTGGTTACCACGGAAAGTACCGGTGTGACCTGCTGGCTGCCAAGCATCAAACTTACGTTTAATACCGAGTACTGCAAGTGGTAAGCTACCACCCACTGCTTTAGACATCACTACAACATCAGGTTCGATTCCTGCATGTTCAAAGGCAAACATTTTACCTGAACGACCAAAGCCAGCTTGTACTTCGTCAAGAATTAAAACGATGTTGTGCTTTTCAGTCACTTCACGGATTTTTTTCAACCATTTCACAGGTGCTGTCACCACACCGCCTTCGCCTTGAATCGCTTCAAGAATCACAGCTGCAGGTTTGGTTACACCGCTTTCAACATCTTCAATGAAGTTTTCGAAATAGTAGGTTAATGCGTCAACACCCGCTTCACCGCCAAGACCTAATGGGCAACGGTATTCGTGTGGGTATGGCATAAATTGTACACCTGGCATCAAGCCATTCACAGCATTTTTCGCAGACAAGTTACCTGTCATTGCGAGTGAACCGTGTGTCATACCGTGATAGCCACCGGAAAAGCTAATCACAGAACTACGACCTGTGTACGTTTTTGCTAATTTAATTGCTGCTTCTGTACCATCTGCACCAGACGGGCCACAGAACTGTAGACAATACTCTTCTTTACCACCTGGTAATTGCTCAAGTAGTGCTTCAGTGAAAGCATCTTTTAAAGGCGTTGTTAAATCCAAAGTATGCAAAGGGAGACCGCTTGCAAGTGTGTCTTGGATACTTTGAATGACCGCAGGGTGATTATGGCCTAATGCCAGTGTCCCTGCCCCAGCTAAACAATCGAGGTACTCTGTACCTTCGACATCGGTAACCCAGCACCCTAAGGCTTTTGCTATCGCAAGTGGAAGTTTACGTGGATAGCTACGAACATTGGATTCCATTTGACTTTGGCGAGTCAAATAGTATTCGTTAGTAGACTTAGTGGCAGAATTTACTGAAGAAACGCTCATATCGAATTACCATCTCTGATATGGGTTGAAAGAAATAAGTCGGGTGACTTGCGGTCCTTTGACTCGGTGCTTTATGAGTTTCTAGTTAGCTTTAAAAGCTCTTTGAGTATGGGCTAACTAGGAGGCGGATGATACAGACTTTTTCAAGAAAATAAATCACTTTTATGATCAAATAAAAAGATAATTTAGAGAAAAAACAGATCTATTCCATGGATATCTTGAATTATCATCTTACAGTGTGACAAAACAAAGAAAACCTTTTTATTTTATGCTTTTTTACAACTTATGAATGATTATTGTAATCTTCAATTAATTAAACAACTAAGCACTGATTATTTAAATAAATATTCATCAAGCACTACATTTATTTTTCTTGAAAGATTTACAATCCCACCACAGATTTTCCTTTAATCCATCATAATCACCTTTTAAGATAACAGCATAAGCTAAATTAGTCATTCTGAAAGAAGAATAGGTCATAACAATGCGTAAAATTATCTTATCCACTGTTTTATTAGCATCCGGTCTAGGTTTGGCAGCAGCAACTCAAGCAGCTGACCCACTCAATTACAACATCGTGAACATTCAGGCGGATGCTACTCGCCAAGTGTCAAACGACCAAATGCATGCCGTTTTATATATTGAAAAATCAAATAAACAACCGGCTGAACTTGCTACCCAAATCAACCAATTGATGACCCAAGCGGTGAACACAGCCCGTAAATACCCTGCGGTAAAAATCGAAACGGGATCTCAAAGCACTTACCCGATTTATGACAATGACAGTCGTAAATTGAAAGAATGGCGTGGTCGTGCCGAAGTGCGTTTAGAAAGTACAGACTTTAAAGCAGCTAGCCAATTGGTGAGCGAGTTACAACAAAATTTCCAAACTCAATCCATCAGCTTTAGTGTGTCAGATGCACAGCGTAAAAAAGTTGAAAATGAACTGATGGTTGAAGTATCCAAAAACTTTCAACAACGTGCCCAAGCGCTCGCTCAGGCATGGAATAAATCAGGCTACAACTTAGTTAATATTAATTTAAATACCAGCAATTATGGTGGTCAGCCAGTTCCGCGTATGGCGATGATGAAAGCTGCAAGTGCCGATGCTATTCCTGAACAAGAAATGGCAGGTGGTGAATCTAAAATCACGGTCAGTGCAAATGGCTCTATCCAGTTCAAATAATTAAATTCATTTTAAAAAACCGTGCTTTAGCGCGGTTTTTTAACTATAAATTCCATCTAATCTTTATTTAAACCAAACAGTATTTCACCCGTTCATCAGATGCAACCGATGGTAAATATATTGGTCAGCCACGAACCTTCTTCTTACAAACTTCATTCGACTTTTAAACTGGTCTAAATATAAAGATCCCACCAAGTGTGGGATTTTTATTGAATAATATATATGGACATCCACATATTCATATGTAAAGATATATGGAAATCCATATATACAGATAAACATGGAACAGACTGAATTTTTCAAATTACTTGCAGATGAGACTCGTCTGAACATCATCATGCTGTTGGCTTGTAAAGGTGAACTCTGCGTCTGCGAACTCACCGAATCACTTCAATTAAGCCAACCCAAAATTTCGCGCCATCTAGCGCTACTACGGTCATCTAGTGTTTTGAGTGATCAACGCAAAGGTCAATGGGTCTATTACTCCATTCACCCTGCACTGCCTACTTGGTGTACACAAATACTTGATGTCATGCGTCACCAAGAACGATTTAAAGATCTCGATTTAAACTCTCCGAAAGGCACTACCACATTGTGTGAAACTCTATGAATTTTTTATTTCTATGTACTGGCAATAGCTGCCGCAGCATTTTATCCGAAGTACTGTTTAACAAGCGTGCACCTGAAGGTTTCCGTGCCTATAGCGCAGGCAGTAAACCTTCAGGACAAGTCCACCCGTTTACCTTGGAAACCCTACACAACCTCAATCTACCGACTAAGGGTTTGTCGAGTAAATCCATCGCAGCATGTGAACAATACCAACCCGATGTGGTAATTACCGTCTGTGGTTCTGCTGCTCAAGAAGCTTGCCCAATTTACTTTGGCTCTGCCATCAAAGCCCACTGGGGCTTAGAAGATCCTTCCCATTTAGAGCTTGCAGATGACATCAAACTTGCAGCTTTTCTTGATACCGTGGCACATATTAACCGCCGTTTAGATGCTTTATTTGCACTCGATTTTAAGCAATTAAGTCGTGAAGAGCTTAACAAAGAAATCCAAAAAATTTCAGAGATTCAATAATGGCTGCTGCAAAACTGTCATTTCTAGACCGCAATCTAACGCTATGGATTTTTATCGCAATGGGGCTAGGCATTGCGATTGGCGTGTATATTCCAAGTGCTTCAAGGGCTTTAAATCAACTCAATATCGGTGATGTCAATATTGCGATTGCCATTGGTTTAATCCTGATGATGTATCCGCCTTTAGCTAAAGTGGATTACAAAGCCCTGCCTGAAGTGTTTAAAGATAAACGTACCTTATACCTTTCACTACTTCAAAACTGGTTAATCGCACCTTGCCTGATGTTTATTTTGGCTATCGTGTTTTTACAACACTACCCTGAATACATGACCGGTTTGATTCTGATTGGTTTAGCACGTTGTATTGCGATGGTTTTGGTTTGGAATGATTTAGCTTGTGGGGACAACCAATACGTTACGGCTTTAGTGGCATTTAACAGTATTTTCCAAATTGCATTTTTTAGTACCTACGCATGGTTCTTTTTGAGTTTTTTACCGCCTTATTTTGGTATAGAAGCACAAGTGATCCAAGTCAGCTTTTGGACCATCACACATGCAGTATTAGTGTATCTAGGTATTCCCTTCCTGCTCGGTTTCCTAACGCGTGCCATATTGGTAAAACACAAAGGTCTGGATTGGTATAAAAATCAATTTATACCCAAAATCAGCCCCATCAGTTTAATCGCTTTACTCTTTACCATTGTGGTGATGTTTAGCCTCAAAGGTGCAGATGTCTTGAGCCTTCCAATGGATGTACTGCGTATTGCCATTCCCCTCACAATCTACTTTGTGGTGATGTTTTTCATTAGCTTTTTGATGAGCAAATGGATGGGCAATAACTACGCCAAAACCACTGCGATATCCTTTACAGCAGCAGGTAATAATTTTGAACTTGCCCTCGCTGTTGCCATCGCCACCTTTGGCATTGCATCTCCGATTGCATTTACCACGATTATTGGCCCATTGGTTGAAGTGCCTGTGCTTATTGCATTAGTGAGTGTATCGCTATGGTTAAAACGCAAATGGTATAAAGAGAACTAAAATGAAGCTCCCCAATATTCAACTAGATCTACTTGAAACACCGCGTTTTGAACAAGTTCAAGCTAAAGCACTTGAACATCCGCCACGCATTCTGCTGCTATATGGCTCCAACCGTGAACGCTCATTTAGCCGCTTAACGGTATTGGAGGCGGGTCGAATCCTTGAACATTTTGGTGCAGAAGTCAAAATCTTTCATCCTAAAGGTCTTCCTCTGCCTGAAGATGCTGAAACCTCACATCCCAAAGTTCAGGAATTACATAAATTGCTTACATGGTCTGAAGGCATGGTTTGGTGTTCGCCAGAACGACATGGTGCGCGATGAGTTCTATCTTAAAAGCACAAATTGATTGGATTCCTTTAGCCGCAGGTGCCATTCGTGCTACTCAAGGTAAAACGCTGGCGTTAATGCAAGTCAGTGGTGGTTCGCAATCTTTTAATGCTGTTAACCAAATGCGAATCCTTGGGCGTTGGATGCGGATGATCACGATTCCAAATCAATCTTCCGTTGCGAAAGCATTTTTAGAATTTGATGAAAATGATCGCATGAAACCATCTTCCTATTACATTCGCATTGTCGATGTGATGGAGGAATTATATAAATTTACCCTACTCACACGTGGTCAATCTGCCTACCTCACAGATCGTTATTCTGAACGAGTTGAAAGTGCGGAAGAACTCTCTAAACGGGTTAATCAAAAGAACCTTTAATGAAAAAACTCCTGCATCTGTGCAGGAGTTTTGGTCTAAAAATTTCATCAACTTTAACTTAAACCAATAATTTATAAAATAATGTCGTTGAATCTAATGTACCCGTATGGCTCAATGTAAATTGCGGAATGATCCCGGCTTTTATAAAGTTAAATTTTTCATACAGCTTTTCAGCGACATCGCCTGTACGGGTATCAAGTACGAGTAATTTCAAGTTCAAGTGTTTTGCTTGATCTTCTGCAAGTGTTAATAGTTGGTGAGCAATGCCTCGCTGACGTACCTTTGGATGCACCATAAGTTTTTCAATCTCAGCACGATGCAGTGCATTGGCTTTGGTGGCACGAACCAATTGTACTGTGCCCACAATTTCACCGCTTTGTAGCGCCGCCCACAAAAAGGTTTTATGCTTTTGAATATCCTTTGCCACAGCAGACCAATATTCATCATAGTGCGACTTAGATTCTTTAGTTAAAAAACCCAGTGATGCACCATCTTGCACACATTGTGCCAATAATTCACACAGTTGAGCCTGCTCATCTTTTAGATCTTGAATGTTTAAATATTGAATTTCGCTCATCTTCTTTTCCTCTTATTTCTATTTTTATCGTTATATTCAAATGGCATGCCATAAAAAATCCCGCTCGGAAGCAGGATTTTGATTTTCAATTTAGTAAATCGACATATGATTGCGATGGATCATTTCAAGTGATCGGGCTTCCCCTAAAACTTGATGAACTTTATCTGAGGCCAAACCTTTGACGATTTCGGCCGAACGTGAACTGAAGTTTACACGACCTACGGCAACACGATGACCTTGTGTATCGACACATTCCACCACATCACCACGTTCGAAATGCCCTTCAACAGCTTTCACACCGACAGGTAATAAACTGCGGTGATTATCACGAATGGCTTTGACTGCGCCATCATCAATTACTAAACGACCCGCTGTTTGTAAATGTGCAGCTAACCATTGTTGATGGGCTGTCACACGATCATTGTCCGTAATGAATAAGGTACCGAGTAATTCACCTGCCATCACACGTGAAAGCACATTGTCGCTATCACCGCTCGCAATGACTGTTGGACAACCGGACTTGGCTGCCAAACGTGCCGCACGAACTTTGGTCAACATACCACCACGACCGAATTTACCGCCGCCGCCAGCCATATCGAATAATGATTCATCCATTGCACGTACTGTATGAAACAGTTTTGCATCTGGATTGGAACGAGGGTCTGAGTCAAACATGCCTTCTTGGTCAGTTAGAATCACCAAAAGGTCTGCATGAACCTGTCCAGCCACCATCGCAGCCAAAGTATCGTTATCGCCAAAGCGGATTTCGTCAGTCGACACTGTGTCATTTTCATTGATCACAGGAATCACACGCCAATCAATCAAATGCTGCAAGGCATCACAAGAGTTTAAATAACGACGACGGTCAGCCAAATCATCATGGGTTAATAAAACTTGAGCTGTACGAATAGAACATTGTTCTAAAACGCTTGACCAAGTATGTATTAAACCCATTTGTCCAATGGCTGCGCAAGCCTGAAGACTGGGTAGATCTGTGGGTCGGCTGTCCAGATTCATTCGAACCATCCCTTCAGCCACAGCACCGGAAGACACAAGAATGATCTCGTGCCCTGCATTGTGTAGTTCTGCAATTTGTCCCGCCCAATGCGAGATTGCATCCAGATCTAACCCTTTTCCGTTTGCTGTGAGTAGTGATGATCCGATTTTAACAACGATACGTTTACAACCCTTGAGCTGACGTTGCCCATCTACTACTTCTATCATCTTGTCCTCAGACTTGTTTGCTTTGACACTTATTCAGCAATTAACGTACGTAGTACGATTCTGCCTCATCATCACCGTCTTCAAATTCATCATCAAAGTCTTCACCTTGACCTGCCAGACGTTGTTGACGACGCATTTCACGATATGCTTCTTTCGCAGCAAGCGTTTGCTCACGTGTTTCAACTTCAAGCTGATCACGGAACGCTTTAACTTCTGCAGCATATTCAGGATCTTCAGTTTCTCGTTCGCGCTGTTCTTCAATTTGATCCATCAGGTAGTACACAACGTCTTTAGTACCTTCAAATGTTAAACCTGAAGTTTTGAATACAGGGCCTTTCCACTGCAACTCTTCGAGAATGTGATCACACCATTCATCACGCGTTTCAGCCGCCAATTGGTCTACTTTATTGAGTACCAATACAACAGGTAATTTTGAAAGCGTTGGGGAGAATTTTTTCAACTCTTCCAAAATTGCTTTTGCATTGTACGCAGGGTCAGAACCATCAATCGGTTGAACATCTACGATGTGTAATAAAATACGTGTACGTGCCAAGTGTTTCAGGAATCGAATACCTAGACCTGCACCTTCTGCAGCACCTTCGATTAGACCCGGAATATCCGCCATTACAAATGAGCGGTGACTATCGGCATCAACCACACCTAGGTTTGGCACCATAGTGGTAAATGGATAATCTGCAACTTTTGGTTTTGCTGCTGAAACTGCACGGATAAAGGTTGATTTACCTGCATTTGGCATACCCAACAAACCAACGTCTGCGAGTACTTTTAATTCAAGACGAATTTCACGATATTCGCCTTTTGAGCCGTGTGTACATTTACGTGGAGAACGGTTGGTTGAAGATTTGAAGTGAGTATTACCCAAACCACCTTCACCACCTGCTGCCACTAACACACGCTGACCGTCAGCCACTAAGTCGCCGATGATATCGCCAGATTCTGTATCTACAATTGTTGTGCCCACTGGAACGAGCAATACGGTATCTTCACCGCCACGGCCTGAGCAGTTCGCTCCACGACCATTTTTAGCACGTTCTGCACGGAATTTACGTGTATAACGATAATCTACTAGGGTACTTGTGTCGTTGTCGGCTTGAACGTATACGTTACCGCCACGACCACCATCACCACCATCTGGACCACCAAATGGTACGAATTTTTCACGGCGAAAACTGGCTACGCCATTGCCACCGTCGCCAGCCTCTACGGTAATGACTGCTTCATCAACAAAGCGCATAATGCCAATCCTCTAAAAACTTTAAAAACCGCCTATTCTGCCATATTTTAAAGCATTTCTCGACTATATTTATTCACTATTCCATGAAGATCATGCATTTCAAGCAGATTTTTTTTGAGCTTGTATCAAAATTTTAAAAGTACAATCCAGCTTGAATTGATCGTCTGATGTACATATAGCTCGCAACGCTAAGTTGGTTGTTTTTTGTTATTTCTGCTTGTCGTAACATCTTCATATAGTGCAATTCTTGCAATCAGAGTTTTTGTTATGTCAAATCCTAAGGAAAGGAATACTATCAGTCCATTGTCATCACAATTTGTTTTATTGATGGCACTTGCTTGTGGTCTATGCGCAGGATCAGCATATTTTAATCAACCGCTTATCTATTCGATTGAAAAAGGTTTAGGCATTAGCACCAGTGAAGCTGGTTTGACTGTAGTGATTGCACAAATTGGCTATGTTTTAGGTTTAATGCTCTTGGTCCCACTAGGTGACTTTTTAAATAAGCGCAAACTCATTGTTAGCTTAATGGTCTTTGCTGCTCTTTCTCAGATTTTATTATCGTTAAGTAGCAACTTAAGCACGCTGTATCTATTTACCCTTTGTGCGACGTTTGGCGCAATTTCGGCACAAGTCCTAATTCCTTTTGCATCGAGTATTAGCCCACCCGAATCCAGCGCAGCCACTGTAGGTAAACTCATGAGCGGCTTGGTCATGGGCATCATTTTATCGCGAACATTTGCAGGCTTTGTATCGACCTATTGGTCCTGGAATGCTGTGTATTTCACCAGTGGTATCATCACTTTAGGTTTTGCGATGATCATGTGGAAAAAACTTCCGAACACGACGCCGCAAGCAGGTTTAACAATGATAGGAATTTACCGCTCGTTGTTTATCATTGCTCAAAATAATCCACATCTGATTCGTCGTGCCTGTGCTGGTGCTTTGGGTTTTGGTATTTTGTCGATGATTTTTACCTCTATGACTTTTGTCTTAGGCAGTGCGCCATATTACTTTACTGATTTTGAAATTGGTCTGTTTGGCTTGCTTGGTGTGATCGGGATTTATTCATCAAGTTGGTCGGGTAAAATCGTAGGACAAGGTAGAGAAAACTTTGTAGCAAAACTCTGTATTGCTTTGATGTTTTTCTCAACTATCCCTCTATTTTTTGCCCAGCAAAATATTGTGATTTATGCCATTGGTGTATTGATGGCATATTTTGGTTTAACCGCATTTCACGTGCTCAATCAAAATTTGGTCTATCGGATTGATCTTAAATCCCGTTCGCGAATTAATGCGGTGTATATGACGATTTACTTTACTGGTGCAGCTATAGGTTCACTCGGTGCAGTATATGCCTGGCAGCATTTTGGTTGGATGGGTTGTGTGATTCTAGCTTTGGTTTTTTCGATTGGAATTTTACTGATTGATCGGTGGGATTTTAATAAGATGGTTAAAAATTAAGTGTTTTATGAGGAATAAATCGAATGGTTTATTCCTTTTCTCATTACTAATTAAAAATTTAATGTTTTTCGATATAACGCATATTCGTACATCTCCTCAATCAATTCATCAAGTTTTTCAGAAAATGCTATCCTAAAAAACTGATGATAGATTTCCTCATTATTTATTCCATATATATGCGAGTCAATTTTGCTAGCAAGCTCACGATATTCGTCGATCAGTTTTCCTAATTTTTTATTATCTTGATTAAAATTTATAAAACTCAAAGCATCATTTATATTTTGCCTTAGGGGACTTAAAGAACCCCATATCCTTCTGATTTCACATGGCTCGATTTTAGGACCTAAAAATTTTTTTATCATTTCATTATCTAATTCATTTAAATAGTTATTAAGTACAAGCGCCAGAAGCTTATTAGTTTGAGCTTTATATTCCTTTAAATAAATTATTAGATTTCTTTCATAAGTCATTTTTCACTCAGCTCCAAGTTATAAATTCCAGCAATTAGATTGAATCTTAATGCTAGTCTTTTGCCTCGATTGCGATATCGCTCAGCAAGAATTTTGAAGGTTTTCA
>NZ_VPBO01000035.1:0-23968 GCF_013418655.1 Acinetobacter sp. YH12128
CTTCCCGAACTCAGAAGTGAAACCTCTTAGCGCTGATGGTAGTGTGGGGTTACCCATGTGAGAGTAAGTCATCGCCAGCTCATTATTCGAAACACCCCCTGACTAGTGCAGGGGGTGTTTTTTTATGTGTGGAGAAAAGGGGAAAAGAAGATAAGCAGAAGCATAAAACAGGGAGATGATAAAAATATTGATAGATTGTGGCTTGAATTATTTAAACATGGATGATTATTAGACAATAAACGCATTTAAAAATCATCAATTGAAGGAATTCTCAGCTTAAAAATGTCGGAAAACCTGAATGTAAGTCAGCTAAAACAACAGTTTAAATGCCTAATTATCGACTTAAGTGATGGCTGATGCCTTATGATTTAGAAATCTACGACCTAGATCGTAGAGTCTGGTTTTTTTCTATAAAATTTGAGTTTTATTCTGACAATTTTCATATCAAATAATCTATCGTCTGATTGTGATTTAGCTTCTAGTAACACATTGAAAATTAATCATTATAAAAACTAGACCCACAGTCCATCGACTTTTTTATGTATAAATATTTCAAAAATATCCGAGTTTTTATGACATTTTATTCCCAAACAACATGGATATATCTGAAAGGTATGGGTCTATACCTTTGTAATTTTGGACAATTTACAGTCAAAAACGGCATTGTAGCGAAAAATAAAACTCACAATTGGAGGTGAGGTTCAATGTCTACAAGCACAATGAATGTGAATAGCGTTGTCGATAACGCTAAGTTCACAAAATCGCATTTCAGCATCATGATGTGGTGTCTAATTCTTATTTTATTTGATGGTTACGACTTAGCGATCAATGGTGTTGCGCTGCCTTTATTGATGAAAGATTGGGGATTAACAGCTGTTCAGGCAGGTATGCTAGCGAGTACAGCACTTGCAGGGATGATGTTTGGTGCCATGATGTTTGGTACTTTGGCTGATAGGATTGGCCGTAAAAAAGTTATCATGATTTGTGTATTTTTATTCAGTACATTCACATTTTTAGGCGGTTTTGCATCAAATCCAACGGAATTTGGCGCGTTACGTTTTATTGCTGGACTTGGCATTGGTGGGGTATTACCGAACCTTGTGGCATTGACATCTGAATATGCACCTAAGCATCTACGCAGTACTTTAGTGACCACCATGTTCAGTGGTTATGCAATGGGTGGCATCATGGCGGCTCTCTTTGGTTCATGGTTTACTGCGGATTATGGTTGGCAAATCATGTTCTTCATTGCGGGTATTCCACTGTTACTGTTGCCATTTGCTTGGAAATTTTTACCTGAATCGCTCACATTTTTGGTGAAGGTGAATCGTCATGATGAAGCACGTCGTATGATTCAAACCATTGCACCTGAACAAACCGTGACTGCAAATACTCAACTGGAACTGACTGAAGTTGCGGTTCCGGGTGGAACGTCTGTTAAAGCGTTGTATAAGCAAGGTCGTGGCGTAAGTACGATGTTGTTTTGGCTGTGTTTCTTTATGTGTCTATTAACCCTTTATGCATTAGGCAGTTGGTTACCAAAACTAATGATGGCCGCAGGTTATTCATTAGGTAGCAGTTTGACGTTCCTATTGGCGATGAATATTGGTGCGGTGATTGGTACGATTGGCGGCGGTATTTTAGCTGACAAATTCCATTTAAAACCGGTGATCATTACATTATGTCTCGCAGGTGCTGTGGCACTATCGTTACTCGGCTTTAATTCACCACAGCCTGTGATCTATCTTTTGGTTGCAGTCGCAGGTGCATCGGCAATTGGTTCGCAAATCTTGCTGTATAGCTATGTTGCACAGTACTATCCGTTGTCTGTACGTTCGACAGGTATTGGTTGGGCTTCTGCAGTTGGTCGTACAGGTGCGATTGTTGGCCCTATTCTGATCGGCTATTTATTATCACAAGAATTGCCACATCAAATTAACTTTATGGCCGTAGGAATTCCAGTAGTCATCGCAGCGATTGCAGTGTTCTTTATTCGCAAAGCTCAAACGGATGAAGAAGTTGCTGCTTTAGAAAATGTGAATAAGGCTTCAGTGAAAACACAACGTTCATATAGCTAAATCATAGATTTAAAAAGCCCGTCATTTGATGGGCTTTTTTCATGTTGTATTCACATTTTTTATTATTAATTTAGTTTGGAAGAATTTATTAATATTATGATAAATAATGAGATTTTTTATTTTAAATAACTTTTCTAATTTAATGTCATTGTTATATAGAGACTCGATCATCATTTTTTCAGTGCAAGCATAGATCTGAAAATAGGGATGGTATTCAGGGCAATTAGGTAGCTGAGTTTGAGGCTTGTGGTTCATTTTGTTACTTAAATATAGTGAACTCTGTGTTCAGTCAGCGCATGATAGAGGGCATAGATTTATTCACATTTATCAATAATGTCTCAAGATCATGGAAATATCGTCATGTCCAAAGCCGTACAAGATATAAAAGACTATCCGCTCTATGTTGCAGGTAAAGCAGCGACTACCGATCAGTGGTTAGAAGTGGATCAAAAATATACCCAAGACGTATATGCACGCGTTGCACTCGCAGATGCTGCAACCATTGAAAAAGCCATTGATTCAGCGGTTAAATCTAGCGCTGCAATGGCGGCATTGGAACCTTTTCAAAAACAAAAAATCTTACTGCACTGTGTTAAACGTTTTAATGAAATGCGTGCAGAATTGACTGAAATTTTAATTGCGGAAGGTGGAAAACCGTGTAAAGCCGCAGCTGCTGAAGTTGAACGTTTAATTAATACCTTTCAAATTGCTGCCGATGCTGTCACACAGATGGATGATGGTCGCATGATCCCATTGGCGGTTACTGCAGCGGCATCTGGCTATCAAGGCATGGTCAAACATGTGCCGATAGGCCCTGTATCCTTGATCAGCCCGTTTAATTTTCCGATCAATCTGACTGCGCATAAAATTGCACCTGCCATTGCCGCAGGCTGTCCATTTGTTTTGAAGCCTGCAAGTTTGACGCCTATTTCAGCTTTAAAAATTGCGGAAGTTTTGGCAGAAACGGATTTACCTAAAGGTGCTTTTTCAGTTTTACCTTGTCCACGTGAACATGCAGATGTCTTGGTAACAGATGACCGATTTAAACTGCTCAGCTTTACCGGTTCCGATGTTGTCGGCTGGGATATGAAAGCGCGTGCGGGGCGTAAAAAAGTGACTTTGGAACTCGGTGGCAACGCTGCTGTATTGGTTGAGCCTGATACTGAAATTTCAGCGGCATTTATTGAACGCTTAGTCGGTGGGGCGTATAACCATGCAGGGCAGGTGTGTATTAGTGTTCAACGCATCTTGGTGCATGCCGATATCTATGCCGATGTGAAGAAAAAACTCGTGGCGAGAATGAAGCAGCTTAAAGCGGATGATCCACAGTTGGAAAGCACCATGGTCGGTCCAATGATTAAGGAAGCAGAAGCAACACGCGTGCATAAATGGGTCGATAAAGCAGTCAAAAAAGGAGCTAAAGCTTTGGTTCGTGGTGAACATCAGGGGGCTTTGCTCGATCCAATTTTATTAGAAAATGTCGATGAATCACTGGAAGTGTATAAAGATGAAATCTTTGGTCCTGTAGCGATTCTAGAAAAATACAAAAATTTTGAAAAAGGCATCGCCAAAATTAATAGCAGCCGTTTTGGTTTACAAGCGGGCGTCTATACGCAAAATTTGAATAAAATGTTGTATGCGTGGAATCACTTAGATGTCGGTGGAGTGATTATTAATGACATTCCATCTTTCCGTGTTGATAACATGCCATATGGTGGCGTAAAAGATTCTGGCTTAGGTCGTGAAGGGATTCAGTCTGCCATTCGAGATATGCAAGAAGAACGCGTATTGGCGATAAAACTGTAGCAGTTTAAACTTAGGCTTGGTTTAGCATGATTCTGTTCGAAGCCCATGTTTGAATCATTTCAAAAATCTAAAGTGAATAAGAAAAAATGAAACGAATTTTATTATTGGTCAGTTTGATGACCGTGAATATGGCTGTCTTTGCTTTTAATGCCACTCAAATGGTGACGGATGCACGCAGTCAGATTGGGAAAACCTTATATTATGATCCTGCATATACTGCACTGCGTTATCCGATGGGAGATGTTCCCTTAATCAAGGGTGTTTGTACCGATGTGATAATTCGTGCATTACGACAGCAAGGGATTGATTTACAACAAGCTATTCATGAAGATATGAAAGCCAATTTTAAGCAGTATCCACAAAAATGGGGCTTAAAAGGAACAGATAAAAATATTGATCATCGGCGTGTTCCCAATATTCAAACCTGGATGCAACGTCAGGGCTATGTAGTCAAAGATAAGCAGTATTTGGCAGGTGATATTGTCACTTGGGACTTAGGGCGTGGTTTAGTGCATATCGGTGTGGTTTCAGATCGTAAAGTGAAAGCTAGCGATGTTCCGCTGATCATTCATAATATAGGAGAGGGCACACAGGAAGAAGATCTTTTGCATGCCTATCAAATTACCGGACATTATCGAGTGAAATAACTTTAAAAATTTAATTGGAAATAAAATATTCCTAAAAGTTATATTATTGATAACTTAAATTGTATGAAAAATAAGCTGATTAAATGAACATTTAAGCCTAAACACATTATAAAAATGGAATATTTGCCGTAGAAATTACAGAAAAACTTAAAAAAAGTGAGTATTGTTAATTCATACAAAGGGAAAGTTATTTGTGGTGTTTTTAACCAAAATGCGCATGTGATTTTTCTGTTTGCAATTTGGTATAGACGCTCACAAGGTATCTCACCAGATCAAACACCCAGAATTTTATTTTTATGGTTCTTTTTTTGCTCGCGATATAACCATAACAAGCAGCAGTTAAAGATGCCTGAGGTTTAGGTGTTCTATGTCAGATAATCGTGAAAACTGGTCGGCACGATCAGGATTTATCATTGCCGCTATTGGTTCCGCTGTAGGTTTGGGAAACATTTGGCGTTTCCCTTACGTGGCGTATGAAAATGGTGGCGGTGCATTTTTAATTCCCTATTTAATTGCAATTTTTGCAGCGGGTTTGCCTTTATTGTTCTTAGATTATGCAGTGGGGCATAAATTCCGAAAAGCACCGCCTACTGCATATAAAAAACTTATGAACAGTGAGGCATTAGGCTGGTGGCAAGTGATGGTGACACTCATCATCGGGATCTACTATGCCAGCGTATTGTCATGGGCCGGTAGTTACATGTATTACGCCATTGGACAACAATGGGGCTCAGATACGGAAAGCTTTTTCTTTAAAACTTATCTACAAAATGGTGATGGCTTAACATTTGGTTTTGTTCCGACTTTATTTGTTGGTTTAGTCATTGTTTGGGCTGTGGTGATGTTCATTCTCTATGGCGGTGTACGTCGTGGTGTAGAACTTGCCAATAAAATTTTTATGCCGTTATTGATCGTGTTATTTAGCATTTTAGTCATTCAAGCATTGCGTCTACCGGGTGCGGCAGAAGGCTTAAATGCATTCTTTACGCCAAACTGGGAAGCGATGACCGACTATAAAGTATGGTTAGCAGCCTTTGGTCATATCTTCTTCTCGTTATCGATTGGTTTCGGGATCATGTTGACCTATGCGTCTTACTTAAAAGCAAAAACCAACTTAACCGGTTCAGGTGTAGTCGTTGCATTAGCCAACTCATCATTTGAAATCTTAGCGGGTATTGGCGTCTTTGCAGCACTTGGTTTCATGGCACAAAGTTCAGGTGTACCTGTAAAAGAAGTAGTATCTGGTGGTATTGGTTTAGCCTTTATTGCCTTCCCGAAAATCATTTCGAGTATGGGGGCAGGCGGTGATTTGTTTGGCTTCTTGTTCTTTGCTTCGTTGGTGGTTGCAGGGATTACCTCTATGGTGAGTATCTTGCAAGTGCCAATTGCCGCGTTTCAAGACAAATTGGGTTGGTCAAAAAATAAAGCTGTAACGATTGTTGCGGGCGGTTCAGCAATCGTATCTACACTTTTATTCTCTACACAAAGTGCCATTACTTTTGTTGATATCATTGACTACTTTGCCAATAACATTGGGATCGTGGGTGGTGGTTTACTCTCTATTATTTTGGTGTCGTGGTTCCATCGTCCATTGATGAAACAATTACAAGAGCATGCAAATCAATACTCAAGTATCAAGTTGGGTCAAGGTTGGAATTTCTTATTGACCGTGATCACCCCAATTTCATTATTGGTTGCACTTGTATTGACGATTAAGGCTGTCGCAACTGAAGGTTATGGCGGTTATCCTGCAACGACACTTTGGTTGGTGGGTGGTTCGGTATTGGCCTTCTTTGTATTGGGTTCTGTTCTATTAAGCTTGTGTAAAGACAAAGGTCCAGAGGAGAATTAATATGAATACATCTGCAATGATCATGATGATTTTATCAATTGTTTTGCTTTGGGGTGGTTTGATCTTAGCGTCGATTCATTTAGCAAAACATCCAGATGAAGAAGATTAAGCTTCATCGCTGATAAAAAAAGGAACCCGAGGGTTCCTTTTTTTATGTGGTACTAAAAGCAAATTCTATTGCAGATTAAGCTGTTTTTTGAATACGACAGTAGAAGAAGCCATCGCCATAACCCGCTTTCGGGAACAGTTGACGACCATGAATTTGTTCAACGCCCCATTCTGCTTCAATTTTAATTTCTTGGGCATCGGCATGATTGGCAAAGAACTCAACCATTTGCTGTTCGTTTTCAGCTTTTAAAATCGAGCAAGTGATGTAAAGCAGCGTACCGCCAACTTTAAGTTGCTTCCACATGTTTTCCAAAATTTGCTTTTGTAATACTACTGTTTTCGCAATGTCGCCCGATTGACGTAGTAAACGAATATCCGGATGACGACGCATTACGCCGACAGCAGTACACGGTGCATCGAGCACGATACAATCAGCAAGCTCAGGAGCAGTGTAAGTGACAGCATCGGCAGTTTGGATTTCGACATGTTTACCATCGAGAACTAAACGATCAAGGTTTTCAACTACACGTTTCAGGCGCTTTTCATCTTGGTCGAGTGCGATGAGTTTCTTTGGTTGGAAGGTCTCTAAAATGTGTGCGGTTTTACCACCCGGCGCAGCACAAGCATCAATCACAAATTTACCATCGAGATTTGGTAAGAGTGTTGCACACAGCTGAGCATGTTCATCTTGTACCGAGAAACCACCTGCTTCAAAGCCCGGCAGGCTTGGAATGTGTAGGCTTTCGTCCATCACAATGCCGACATTAGACAGTTCACAACGATGTGCATCGATGCCTTCATCTTCCAAAATATCGAGGTATTCGTCACGGCTCACTTGACGTGTATTAACACGTAACGTCAGTGGTGCAATTTGTTTAAGCTCATAGCTGAGCTCGTCAAATTGTTCACCCCAGTCTTTTTTCAAACGTTTAGATAACCAACTAGGTAAATTGGTCGCTTGTTCAAGTACGTCGTAGAACTGTTCTGTTTCACGTGTTGCACGGCGCAAAATCGCGTTGATTAAGCCACTTAGACTGCCCATACCCAATTGTTTTGCAGCTTCCACCGTTTCAGAAATTGCAGCGTGAGCTGCGACACGGGTACACAACAATTGGTACAAACCAAGGTATAAACAGGTTTCAACCACTTGGTTATCTATTGGTTTTGACAGTAATGGTAAAGTCAGTTGTTTCAATGCATACCATTGACGTAAACAACCGAGTACCAATTCATGGAATAACGCACGGTCTTTATCTGACACGATATTCATTTGCTGCGCGAGTACTGATTGCAGCGATTGACCATTTTGGACAGCCAATAACGTCTTCACTACCTGAGCACGTAAATTAAGGTCTCGGGTCGAGGCGTTGGGAGATTGCTTCATTATAAAATTTGTCCAATAGTCAATTTTTGGGTTTGTAAAATTTGTACAGGGTTGAGTGGTTTAGCACCCGGCCATTGCAAAGAAGTCAAAATAATCACGCTGCCATTGGCACAGGCAACGTGTATGCCTTTTTTGTCGATGGCAATGATTTCACCTGCTTGAGCATTCGGTGCAGATTCAGTTGAAAGTTCAGAATGCCAAACACGTAAATTGTTTTGTTCATCCAACTGAATAAATGCCACCGGCCACGGATTAAAGGCGCGAATGTTACGATCGATTTGTACGGCATCGATAGACCAATCAATTTTTGCTTCGGCTTTTGATAGTTTATGTGCATAAACCGTTAACGCTTCGTCTTGAACTTCACGGCTGTCTAAATATTGCTGCAAAGTTTGTTCAGTGTTTAAAACGGCAGCAATTGCGGTTGCACCTTGCTCTGCAAGTTTGTCATGCAAAGTTGCAGAGGTATCTGTTGCTTCAATCGGGCAGATGGTTTTATACATCATGTCGCCAGTATCAAGTCCGGCTGCCATTTTCATAATGGTCACGCCAGTCTCGCGATCACCTGTAGCGATGGCACGTTGAATCGGCGCTGCACCGCGCCAACGTGGCAGCAATGAACCATGAATATTCAGGCAACCATATTTCGGGGTATCTAGCACGACTTGCGGCAAGATCAAACCATAGGCTGCAACCACCATAACATCGGCATTTAAGGCCTTTAATTCCGCTTGTGCGGCTAAACCTTCTTCAGTCGATGATTTGAAATGAAGGGGTTGGTAAACAGGAAGATGGTGCTCTAAAGCCAATTGCTTTACGGCAGAAGCTGTGAGTTTTTGTCCACGTCCAGCTTTGCGGTCAGGTTGAGTGTATACCGCAACAATTTCATGTTGTGTGTTGAGCAATGCAGCTAGTGCTGTTGCGGCAAATTCTGGCGTACCGGCAAAGATGATTTTCAAAATGAATGAACCGAATCTGTGTTGAATATGTGGATTATAGCAAATGATTAATGCGTAATTTAGAACATTAGAAATTGATTTTTGCAACTTTGAAGCTGTCCAAGCTCAATGATTTCATAACCCAAAATCGCAAATTTGCAATTTTTAAATAAATTATATTTATATAAAATTTAAAAATTATTCATGAAAGTTTTGTATTGTGCAGCCATTGATGGCGGTATAGTAGATTTCAGTTAAAAGATTTTTGTCGTCAAATCACTCGTTTTTATTGATAGACCCATCTGCCCAAATCTCAGCTTAAAAAGCCATCTTTAAAAACAATGGCTTGGTGTATGATAGGTTTAAAATTCGACTGATTTTACATCATTGTCAGTATGATTTAGCCAGAGTGAATCTGTAGGATTCATTTCAAGCTCAAACTTTGTTGGAAATATAAAATGCCTGACTATCGTTCAAAAACATCGACACACGGAAGAAATATGGCGGGTGCGCGCGGCTTATGGCGCGCAACTGGTATGAAAGATGAAGACTTTGGTAAACCAATTATTGCCGTCGTGAACTCATTTACTCAATTTGTACCGGGTCACGTTCATCTTAAAGACCTTGGTCAACTCGTGGCGCGTCAAATTGAGCAAGCAGGCGGTGTAGCCAAAGAGTTCAATACCATTGCGGTTGATGACGGTATTGCGATGGGTCATGACGGTATGCTGTATTCATTGCCTTCACGTGACTTGATTGCAGACTCTGTTGAATACATGGTGAGCGCACACTGTGCCGATGCCATGGTATGTATTTCCAACTGTGACAAAATTACTCCAGGGATGTTGATGGCGGCAATGCGTTTGAACATTCCAGTGGTATTTGTCTCTGGTGGTCCAATGGAAGCGGGTAAAGTTAAAATCCGTGGTAACGACAAAGCCATCGACTTAATTGATGCCATGATTGTGGCTGCAGATGACAACTATACCGATGAAGAAGTAGCAGAATACGAACGCTCTGCATGCCCAACTTGTGGTTCATGCTCAGGTATGTTCACCGCAAACTCAATGAACTGCTTAACAGAAGCATTGGGCCTGTCTTTACCGGGTAACGGTTCTACACTGGCAACACATGCAAACCGTAAAAAATTATTCGAACGCGCAGGCTCTTTAATTGTTGAATTGGCTAAACGTCATTATGAACAAGATGATTACAGCGTATTGCCACGTGAAATGGTGACCAAAGCCTCGTATGAAAATGCCATGACTTTAGACATCGCGATGGGTGGTTCAACCAATACCGTTCTACACCTGTTGGCGGCTGCCAATGAAGCGGGTGTTGATTTCACGATGGATGACATTGACCGTTTATCTCGCAAAGTGCCTGTTCTATGTAAAGTTGCACCTGCGAAAAACGACGTACATATGGAAGATGTACACCGTGCTGGCGGTATCATGTCCATTCTCGGTGAATTAGACCGTGCAGGCTTATTGGACACATCTGTAGGTACTGTTCACGAAGCAAGCTTAAAAGATGCTTTAGATAAATGGGACATTATCCGTACTGAAAATGAAGACGTTTACCAATTCTTCCGTTCAGCGCCGGGCGGTGTACCAACGCAAACTGCATTCTCACAAGATCGATATTACCAACGACTAGATGGTGACCGTGAAAATGGCGTGATCCGTAATGCTGAACATGCGTTCTCGAAAGACGGTGGCTTAGCTGTGCTTTACGGCAACATTGCGCTCGATGGTTGTATCGTAAAAACTGCGGGTGTAGATGATTCAATCTTGAAATTCAACGGTACTGCACGTGTGTTTGAAAGCCAAGATTCAGCAGTAGAGGCGATCTTGGGCAATGAAATCAAAGCCGGTGATGTGGTTGTGATTCGCTATGAAGGCCCACGTGGTGGTCCGGGTATGCAAGAAATGTTGTACCCAACCAGCTACTTAAAATCGAAAGGTCTAGGCAAAGAATGTGCATTATTGACTGACGGTCGTTTCTCGGGCGGTTCGTCAGGCCTGTCTATTGGTCACGTTTCACCTGAAGCAGCAGAAGGTGGTGCAATTGGTTTGGTGGAAGATGGCGATTTAATCGAAATTGATATTCCAAACCGTACCATCAACCTTGCTGTTGATGAAGCAACCATGGCCGCTCGCCGTGCAGCGCAAGAAGCCAAAGGTTGGCATCCAGTTGAAGAGCGTCCACGCAAAATTTCGAAAGCATTGAAAGCGTATGCAATGCATACCACGAGTGCGGCGAAAGGCGCAGTACGTGAAATCTAAACTTTAGATGTTTAATTAAAAAGCACTCCACATGGGGTGCTTTTTTAATTTACATCTACATAACTTGCATTGGATACGAGGAAATGTCATCCGCAACTGTCTGAGGCAAACGGTAATTTAAAAGTGAATGTTTCTGCGATCATTTTTTTAGTTGCAAACAGTTGCCGAGTTTTGCGGATGACAAATGGTTTTGGTTACTTTTGCCAAAACAAAAGTAACATACGAGCTCCGAAAATTTGCTTTGATAGAGATAAGACTCCGTTATAACCAGCTTTTTAATGAAATAATGAGCAATTATTATTTATTTTAAAACTCTTGATCTGATTGAAAATAGAACCAAAGATCACAGCCTTGGATAGTAGCTGTAAAATATATGGCTTTTTGTAGGCATTCCCTTACTTTTTAAAGGAGAGGGCTAGGGAGAGGATTCAAGTGAAAATCCTCCCTTTATTCAAATCTTCTCATACGCCTTATATAGCTTTGCCATGTGATTGAAAAGTGTTGAATACACTAAAAACTTTTTTTGAGATCTAATTTCTTTTACATGCTGAGCGCTTTCTATACAATAAATTTAAAAGAATCCGCCAAGGCTGAAGCCAAAATCAGCCATCGCCAAGGAAGAACAATGAGTAAAAATAATATTCGCGAACATTCTGCGCCTGTTTATGAAGGTATCGAAAATGCGCCTGCACGTTCCATGATGCGTGCCACGGGCTTTCAAGATGCAGATTTTAAGCGCCCATTTATAGGCATTGCCTCAACTTGGGCCAACGTCACGCCGTGTAATATGCATATTGATGGCTTGGCGCGTGATGCTGAGAACGGGGTCAATGCTGCAGGCGGTAAAGGCATTATTTTTAATACCATCACCATTTCTGACGGCATTTCCAACGGTACAGAAGGTATGAAGTATTCCTTGCTGTCGCGGGAAATCATTGCCGATTCCATTGAAGCTGTGGTGGGCTGTCAGGCCTATGATGGCGTAATTGCCATAGGCGGCTGCGACAAGAACATGCCGGGCTGCATTATGGGTTTGGCGCGCTTAAACCGTCCGGGCCTATTTATTTATGGCGGCACCATTAAACCTGGAGTAGGGCATACCGACATGATCTCGGTATTTGAAGCAGTTGGTCAGCACGCCAAAGGCGAAATCAATGAAATTCAGGTGAAGCAGATTGAAGAAGTCGCGCTGCCGGGGCCGGGTTCGTGCGGCGGCATGTATACGGCCAATTCAATGGCCTCAGCGATTGAAGCACTGGGCATGAGTCTGCCGGGATCTTCAGCACAGGAAGCGGTCTCCGCGGATAAAATTGCCGACTGCCAGCGTGCAGGTGAAGCCGTAATGAACCTGCTGCGTCTCGATATTAAGCCGCGTGACATTATGACCAAAGCCGCTTTTGAAAACTCGATTAAAGTGCTGATTGCTTTAGGCGGGTCAACCAATGGCGTACTGCATTTGATTGCCATGGCGCATACCGCAGGTGTGGAACTCTCTTTGGATGATTTTGTGCGCATCGGTAAAGATATTCCTGTGGTGGCCGATGTGCGTCCATCGGGTAAATATTTAATGTCGGAACTGATTGCTATTGGCGGTATTCAACCGCTCATGAAGCGCATGCTGGATGCAGGTATGCTCGATGGTTCTTGCCTGACGGTCACAGGCAAAACTTTGGCGGAAAACTTAGCCGATGTAGAGGATTATCCTGAAGGACAGCAAATTATTCTGCCATTTGATGCACCGATCAAAAAGGATTCGCACTTGGTGGTACTGAAAGGCAATCTGTCACCGACAGGTGCTGTGGCTAAAATTACCGGTAAAGAAGGGCTGTATTTTGAAGGGCCTGCGCGGGTATTTGAGGGTGAGCAGGGTGCCATGCGCGGTATTTTAGATGGCGAAGTACAAGAAGGTGAAGTGGTGGTGATCCGCGGTGTTGGGCCAAAAGGCGGGCCGGGTATGCCGGAAATGTTAAAACCGACTTCAGCGATTATTGGTAAAGGTCTAGGCCAATCTGTTGCACTGTTGACTGATGGGCGTTTCTCGGGCGGCAGCCATGGTTTTGTGATTGGGCATGTGACACCAGAAGCCTATGAAGGAGGCCCAATTGGCTTGGTTAAAAACGGCGATAAAATTTCAATTAACGCTGAAACCCGTGAAATGACTTGGCATGTGGCTGAGGATGAAATTGCTGCACGTCGCGCGGCCTGGGTCAAACCGAAACCAAACTATACCCACGGCGCTTTGGCTAAATTTGCCAAGTTGACCTCTGGTGCGGAAAAAGGTGCGGTGACTGACCTAAATCTAGACGTCTAATCCATTGTTAAACATTGAACATTCAGCCCTGACTTGATATAAGTTTTGCACAAGGCTTATATCTCATTTAAAACAGCTTCATAATAGAAGTTGAATTTTAAGCATGTGCTGGCAGGTTCGGTACAATTCATCATTTTGAGGCAAAAAACGCATGTCACTGTTACGCCGTTGGTTCGATCCAATCCGATCGAGTTGGTTTTATCAGAAACCGACCCGACAAGCGGTGTTACCCACGGAACAAGGTCTGAGTGTTTATCTTCGACTGGATGATGTTTATAGCTATTTGGCTGCGCAGCAACTGCCTCAATTAGAAGAAATTCTCAGTGATGAAATTAAACCACTAAAAGTGATTATTTGTCGTCAGAGTGCTGAACCTCCAAATCAAATGTCCTCGATAGAATGGCAACAATATTGTCTGAATGATGCCCAAATTTTAGCGCGGCAGCATCGTTTTAGTTTCCATGAAACACCTGAACAACCAACCGCTGAAGCTTTAGAACAAGCCGAAATCATTCTAAAAAATACCCCATTACGCGGCCAAGATTTTCTTTATTTACTTGAAGATGTGTTCCACATGCTGTGGCAAAAGCAGTATGGCAAGCTGAGAACACTGTATGCGATGGCCAGTCGCCATCACAAAGCACAGGATTTTCCAGAACGGATCTTTTCTGACTTACCAATTTTGACGGGCTATTTTGAGTTTGGTGAACGTAAGTACCATGCTGTAGATGATTTACTGCGTTTAACACGCCGTTTAAAACAACAAAAACTCCTGACAGATAACCCGATCTTTATGATCAATCATATTGAATGGCGTGAGCACCTGATCAGTGATGCAGAAGAGTTGAATGAAATTCAGGGACTCGATCCTGAGCTTGATCTCTACATCGCGATGGAAGATCCGATTTCATGGTTACTGTTGGCTTATATTCGTGAGGAATTGGCGGAATATTATAATATTCAGCTGAATGTGTATCCATTGTCGTATCACGGTCGTGATTTGTTTGACTGGAGTTTGGCAACACGTCTGTCTAAACGGACCGAAGTTAAGTTCACACCATTTTGCCGGCCTACTGAAGCTGCGACATTAGCTATGTCACAGCTTTACTACAGTGCTCCTGAAGAGCAACGTATTGATGTGATGTATCGCATTTTGGAAGCCGTATGGACCAAAGGGCGTGATTTATCCTTCAAAGCACATTTTCAGGCTTTACAGTATGAGTTAGAGATTTCTGAACTGAGCACTGAGGATATTGCTGAAAAATTAAAAGAAAATGATATGCACTGTGAGATGAAGTCACAGCCCGATTTTCCTGTTTTAGAATTACGTATTGCAGGTCAACGCTATGTATTTAATAGCTTATACCGCGTTTGGATGATTGAAAGTATTTTCAGTAATGTGTTAGAAGAGAAGTATAAAAGTGAAAACACCGCTGAAAGTGAAGCCAGAGAAGATGAAGAAAGAAAAAGTTGAGTCATTAGAGCAAGCCCGCGCACAGATTGATGTGATTGATCAGGGGATTATTGAGCTCATTGCTGCACGTCAGTTTTATGTCGATCAAGCGGTGCGTTTTAAGCGTTCAGTACAGGATGTTCAATCACCAGAACGTGTCGAAGCGGTGATTAGTAAAATTCGTCTACAAGCCACAGAGCACGGTGTAAATGCAGATATTGTGGAACGTTTATACCGCGATATGATTCAGCATTTTATTCAACGTGAGTTGAAAGAGATCCGCCCATAGTTAGGGCGGATTTGATGTTATTCCTAAGTAGAAATGTCCTACCTTAAAACCAAATAGAAATGTCCTATACAGGCATTTCCAAGTCAAGCACAGGATTCAATTGCGTTGTTGAATTGCTGTTTTCTGTGCACGTCTACGTGGCATGGATTGAGAACGACTCCGTTTGTTTTGCTGTTCTAATTCTTCATGCTGTTGTTGAATATGCGCTAGTACAGAACCCAAACGTTTATTCTCAACGATCTCTCGCTGGTTGAGCTGACTTAATTTATCGAAGATACTGTAATTGATTTTTCTACCTTGGTGTTCAATGGCTACCGTACCATCCGGGTATTCCAGAAACTCAATATACTTGCCGATCAATCTTTGATTTTCTTCTGTTTTTTTCAGGATATATACGCATTTATCATATGTAATCGTCAGGCTGTTTGTAACTTTGCGAGGTTCACGCCAGGTAAAAATATCATTTAACTCGTCAGCGGTTTTACTGACAGTCCGGTGTAGATCCTTGGGATTAATGGCCATCTTGGCAAATTTACGATTAAATTGCTCAATAAAGCAGGGCAACCATGCATTGGCTTGCTCAATCGAACTAATGCCTTCCAGACGCATTTCTTTAATCAGACGGTCTTGAAGCGTTCTATTGGCTCGTTCTACACGGCCTTTAGCTTGTGGTGAGTTGGCGAAGATGATATCGATATTGAGGGTACTGAGCACACGTCCAAATTGCGTGATCTTGGTGTCTTTATTGCTGCTTTGATTCACCCTGAAGACTGAATGTTTGTCGCTGTAAAATGCTAAAGGCTTACCGTGCTGTTCGACATATAAGCGTGTTGAAATCATATAGTCAAAGGCTGATTCTGATTCACAGAAGCGTAAATGCTGTAATTTTCCTGTGGCATCATCGATAAATACCAGTAGGCAGCACTTGGCAGAACGGCCTTCAAACCAGTCATGATATGAGCCATCAATCTGGATCAGTTCACCGACGCAATCTCGGTTATAACGAGGCTGATACGGTCGTTTCAGACGCTTGGCGCGAGGAATCCATAAATTAGCTGCAATCATCCAAGAACGTAGTGTTTCCACTGAAATATCAAATCCATGAACAGTGGTGAGCTTTTCATGCGCTAAAGTGGGTCTAAAACCGTGGAATTGCTCAGCAACAAGATTGAGGCACTTGAGCCTGATTTCTTCAGGAAGCCTGGAGTTGCTGGTTTGGCCACGTGCAGCATGTGCTAATGCAGCTGGGCCTTGAGCTTTATATTTCTGCAGTAATCGTCTGATTTGACGTTCTGAGATATGAAGTAGCTGAGCAGCCTGAGGTTGAGTTATGCGTTGATCGCAGATTTCCTGCAAGACCGACAATCGTTTAAGTTCTTTATCCGACATAGTGATCAGCATCTATATTTATATCCAGTCCATGGTGATAAAAACCATCATAAACTAGACATTTTTATTGGTGAGAATATAGACACTTTAAATGGGTTCTAACAAAAGCATTTCGTATAACCTCTATTATGTTAAATAGAATCCTCTTTAGTTGAATATTCATGCTTATAAGTGGTGTGTAAATCTTAAGTGAGAAAATCACTTTTATTTCAGCACACGTCAGATGCCGTGATCGCAGAAATTACCGAATTTTTGCATCATCATTTTGATCTCAATCATGTGACTGTACAGCTAGAATCAATCGATTATGCTGAACATTGTGAGATGAACCATAAATATCATGTTTCATAGACATCTGACATTTAGTAGTACGTGAAGAAACCCTATATTTTGTATCGTCCATCCTAAGTGGTTTTAGATATTCCTTTGGCACAGTTAGGTACTTTTTTTAAAGAAGATGGAAAATTCATTATTGGGGAAAATGGTAAGTATTTAAAATAAAAACATAATTTATTGTGAAGGCCCTGAAAAATGGTTTTTTTTATTTCCCATGTCACATTGACAATAATCAATATGATTTACATACTGGTTACATTAGAGCCATTTAAGGATAGTGTAGATTGAACAATCTTCAGGCCTGTAATTTATATAAAGCTTTAACCGATGAAACGCGGGTTAAAATTTTACAAACACTGCATTCAGGTGAATGTTGTGCCTGTGAACTATTGAAAAATTTATCAATTACGCAATCTACGCTCTCCCATCATATGAAGTGTCTGACTGAATTAGGTCTAGTCAAGGGAAGAAAAGATGGACGCTGGATGCGTTATTCACTAAATATCCCTTGTACCGAACAGCTCTATTCATTCACTAAAACACTTTTAGTCGGCCAAGGTTAGGGGGATTTAAATGGACAGTATTATTGCAATCTTTGCATGGTTAAATAGCGTCCTGTTGAAAATGACATGGCTATCAGATGGAGTTGCCTGGTTCGTTGAAAATATCTTAGGTTTATCGATTGCCACGCAAGTCGGTGGCAGCGTGCATTTTTTTATCTATGATGTCATTAAAATTTTTATACTTTTAAGTGTCCTGATCTATTCACTGTCGTATATCCAGAGCTATTTCCCTCCAGAACGAACCCGACAAATTCTGGGACGCATGAAAGGGATTAAAGCCAATATCATGGGTGCCTTACTGGGAACCATTACCCCATTTTGTTCATGTTCATCTATTCCTATCTTTATTGGTTTTACTCGGGCCGGTTTACCTGTCGGCGTAACATTCTCTTTTTTGATTTCCTCTCCTTTGGTCGATTTAGCTTCCATTATTTTACTCGCGAGTATCTTCAACTGGAAAATTGCCATGATCTACGTGGTACTTGGTCTGATTCTGGCAGTCCTAGGTGGTTCACTCATCAGCTTTTTCAAAATGGAAAGGTATGTCGCTGAATTTGTAACGCACAATAATGCGGTGCAAGATGATGAAAATTTTAAAATGTCCGCGAAAGAGCGTCGCGAATTTGCCTGGGAGCAGGTGGTCGAAATCTTCCGGAAAGTTTGGATCTATGTCTTGATCGGTGTCGGTATTGGTGCTGCGATTCATAACTGGATTCCAACGCAGTGGATTACTGCCTTATTAGGGCAAGACCATTGGTATTCAGTGCTTGTTGCGACTGTGGTCGGCATGCCGATGTACGCAGATATATTTGGATCTTTACCTATCGCAGAAGCATTGGTAGCTAAAGGTGTGGGCTTAGGTACAGTTTTGGCCTTTATGATGGCGGTGACAGCGCTTTCTCTGCCATCGTTAATTTTGTTAAAACAGGTCGTGAAGAAACAATTGCTCAGCCTTTTTGTCGCGATTGTTTTTGTTGGTGTTTTAATCATTGGATATAGTCTAAATTTAGTTGGTCAGTTCTTTATATAAAAAAGCAGTCTCAGGAGATTAGAAATGCAGATTAAAGTTATGGGTACAGGTTGTCATAAATGTAAGGCTTTACTAGCAGCGACAGAAAAAGCAGTGAAAAGCAGTGGGGTACAAGCTGAAATTGAGTATGTCACGGACATAATTAAGATTGCTGAAACAGGTTTGATGAGTACGCCTGGTCTAGTCATTAATGATAAAATTGTCTCAAGCGGTAAAGTATTAGAAGCTCCAGCAATAGCTGAGTTAATTGAAAAAAATAAGTAAATTGAGTTATTGAAATTTAATATAAAAAACCAGTTGCTCCGGCAACTGGTTTTTTATATTAAAGAAAAATGAAAGGGGAAAGGGCTTTGAATCATAAACAGAATGAAACGGATGTGATCATTATCGGTGGTGGGCAGGCTGCTTTATCTACGGCTTATTTTTTAAAGCGAAAAAAAATACCATTCATTATTTTAGATGATCAAAATCAAGCAGGTGGAGCCTGGTTACATGCCTGGAATTCTTTGCGTCTATTTTCACCGAATAGCTGGAGTTCCTTACCAGGTTGGGTTATGCCGAATACAGAACAAACGTATCCGACCAAGAAAGAAGTTATTGAATACTTGCAGCAATATGAGCAGCGTTACCACTTTCCGATTATTCGTCCTATATATGTTGATCACGTCAAAAGCGAAGGAGAGGCATTGAGTGTGCATGCAGGTGAACAGTTATGGAAAGCCAAGGCTGTAGTCAGTGCAACGGGCACCTGGAGTCATCCTTATATCCCATCTTACCCGGGCCAAGAAAATTTTAAAGGGCTGAAATTACACTCCGCCCATTATCAAAATGCAGAACCGTTTAAAGATAAGCACGTCATGATTATCGGTGGTGGAAATTCCGGAGCACAAATTTTGGCTGAAGTTTCCCAAGTGGCAGACACTCTTTGGATCACGCCAACACCTCCTCAATTTTTAGCAGATGATGTTGATGGCCGTATACTATTTTTACGTGCGACAGAGCGTTTAAAGGCAAAATTAGAAGGCGGCACAATAGATCAGCCTGTTGGCGGTCTAGGTGATATTGTCATGATTGATTCAGTCAAAGATGCACGTTCACGAGGAGTTTTACATAGTGAGCGCCCGTTTTCGGCTTTTACAGAAGATGGCGTGATTTGGGAAGATGGATCTTTTCAACAGGTTGATGCAGTGATTTGGTGTACTGGATTTAAAGCGACTTTAGACCATTTAAAGCCACTTGGAATAGTAGAGGAAAATAATACGATACTGGTTGAAGGAACAAGATCAGTAAAACAACCCAACCTATGGTTAGTAGGATATGGTGAATGGACTGGACCTGGTTCAGCAACGCTGGTGGGTGTTTCAAGGACCGCGAGAACAACTGCTGAGGAAATTTCCGAATTTCTGGATTAAAATTTTGACCTATTTGTCTTGAGCAAGAAATAGCACAACAAATGGCAAATAAAACTCGTTATTTGGGTGCTATTTTTGTGGGCAAAATAAAAAGTTAAAAAATCAGTAGAAACCCGGCTTGGAAACAAGTCGGTTTTTTGGGTTTTCGCCACCGATTTTTTATAACATAACATTTTGAAATATAACACTATTTATTTTGATGCGAAGTATGATTTTAATTTCCTGTTGGAAAGCCATGAAACATCCATTGTATGCCCCATAAAATAATTAGAATTAAAATTACGAAAAAGATAATTTCTAATTTTTTCATTTTTAAAGTTCTACTAAAATTAACATAATACACGTTATACGAAATTCTTGAAATTTTACTATAAGTATCAATATCTTATTGAAAACCGTTCCAGTAAACAGCATATTGGAACGGTTTTTATATTACTATTCAACCAATACGCTTATAACTTATTCAAAATCAGAAGAGTTTGTTTAGCCCATCTACGCTATCTGCTTTAGACGCTATAACCTAGCCTCAACTTTTTATTGAGGCTCTATTCCAAAAACACTGATTTTTCAAAGCGCCTGAATTGCATAGCATAGAACCAATTCTTCAGCGAGTTTCGCCATGATTTGGTTCGTCATCACAGTTTTTGCAATTGCAGGTCTGATTAAAGGCACGATTGGGTTAGGCCTGCCTGCGGTATCGATGGGCTTACTTACCATTGTGATCAGTCCATTTCAGGCAGCCACATTATTAATCATTCCATCTATGGTCACCAACTTTTGGCAACTATTTGCTGAAGGGCAGGTATTGCGCCTAATTCAACGCTTTTGGCCCTTGTTACTTGGGATTATCGTCGGTTCAATTTGGAGTATTTTTCCAACTTTAGGACATGGTGAATTTAAAAGTGAAGCTTTACTGGGGGGCATGTTGGCACTATACGGACTGTATGGGCTTTGTGCCAAAAGCTTGCCGAACTTTGCACCACATGAAAAATGGCTATCTCCAATGATCGGTTATCTTGGTGGAGCGCTGACTGTTGCGACAGGTGTGGTGGTGATCCCTGTGGTGCCATATTTGCAAGGTTTGCAACTGAAACGCGATGATCTCGTACAGTCACTCGGTTTGGCCTTTACCACGTCGACTATTTGTTTGGCAGTGTTCTTACAGCAAAATCCTGTGGAAGATCTTCCGATTGATTATGCCATGTCAGCCATGGCACTGGTTCCTGCACTCATTGGTATGTGGGCAGGGAAAAAAATCCGTTACCGCATTCCAGAACAAAAATTCCGTAAGGTGTTTTTTATCGGGTTGATTGCCCTCGGTGGCTATATGATGCTGCACCAGTTTGGCGTGATTTAAAGCCTAGACTTGGCCATCTAAAGTAGATTTTTGTGACAGTAAAAACTGACTAAAATGCTGATAATTTAAGGGTAAATCATCAAAATTACGTGCGGTGAGGAGCAATTTTCGATTGGCCCAGTCACCGCTGAGCTCAACTTGTGCAAAGGCATACAAACTTATTAATCGTTGGGCCGCACGTTTTGGCATGATGGCAATGCCCACACCATTCGCCACCACTTGCGCGATCGCGGCAAAGTTCGGCAAACGTAGCCGATACTGAATTTCACAGCCGAATAATTTGGCTTGAGCCTCGATCGATTGTTGCAAGGAATGATATTGCATCAAACCGACAAAGGAATAATTTAAAATCTCTGCGGGTTTGACGCTAGATATCGAGGCCAATTCATGAGTTATAGGACAAATCAGTACCAAAGGATCATTTGCAAACTCAAGTGTTTGTAACTTTTCGGATTTAAAGAAACCCGAAATTAGACCTAGTTGTGCATTGCCTTGTTCAATCGCTGCAATGATGTCTTTAGACTCGGCTTCATGCAGCTCAATTTGTGTGTTGGGATTTTCAAGCAAATAACGTGGTAACAAGACCGGTAAATATTCACTTTGTGCAGATGAATTACACCATAAGGTCATATTGGAACTTAACCCATGGGCAAAGGGCAGCATCGCGTGTTCTAATTGTTGCCCCTCACCTAAGATGCGCTGTGCATGTTCAACCAAGGTTTGACCGGCAAGAGTCAGTTTGACCCCTTTGGCTTGGCGAGTGAACAGGGCTGTGCGGTATTGCTGTTCGAGTTTTTTAATCCGTTCACTGGCTGCTTGTAGCGAGATGGCAGAACGAGCAGCGCCTTTGGTCAGACTGCCGCTGTCTACAATGTGCAGCACCAATTGAAGGTCGAACAAATCCAGTCGCATAGGGTGTATTCCTTGGCTAATGCCTTATCTTACCGAAAGTGTAGCTATAAAAAAAAGCGACCTTTCGGCCGCTTTTCAAATGAATATTGTATTCTTTTTTTTAATGCTTTGGAGGCTTATTCTGATTTATCGCCTAAGCTAAAGAACCAGTTCAAAATCAAGGCTGCAAAGGTTGCGGTACCAATACCACCTAGATTGAAGTTACCGAATTGTAATGCAAAGTCACCCGTACCTAAAATAATGGTCACTGCAGCCACCATCAGGTTCTTGTTTTTAGAGAAATCAACTTTGTTTTCAATCCAGATTTTAGCACCGGCAATGGTAATCAAACCGAACACTACAATAGAGGCACCGGTCAAAATCGCTTGTGGAATGGTATGAATAATCGCGCCAAATTTTGGTGAAAGACCAAGGAAAATGGCAAAGACACCTGCAAAGACAAAGACGATGGTTGAGTAAACGCGAGTCACTGCCATCACACCAATGTTTTCACCATAAGTGGTCATACCTGGGCCGCCGACACCGCCTGAAAGCGTGGTTGCAACACCATCAGCAACAAAAGCTTTACCAATGTGCGGATCGAGATTTTCACCTGTCATCGCGCCCACAGCTTTAATGTGACCTAAGTTTTCAGCCACCAAAATCAACGCAATCGGTGCAATGATCAGCATGGCATTGAAATCAAAAACAGGCGAATGGAATTGAGGAACACCAAACCAAGCTGCATCTTGTACTGGAACGAAGTTGATTGGTGTGCCATGACCCATGACATTGGAAATGATGTAATACACCAAGTAAGCGAGTAGAAGGCCAACTAAGAGTAATAGACGTTGTAATAAACCTTTGGTGAACACAGCAATCGAACCCATACACAGTACAGTGACTAATGCCATCCACATATTAAAGTTATTACCGGCAACCCCTTTAATGGTCACTGGGGCAAGGTTCAGACCAATAATCATCACCACTGCACCTGTAACGACAGGCGGCATGAGTTTTTCAATCCAACGTGTACCCGTTGCCATCACGATAAAACCAAAAATGGCATATAAGATACCGCAGGCCATGATCCCGCCTGCTGCCATCGCGATATTGGCATTTGGCGCGCCAGTACCTGATGCTGCATAACCGGTTGCCGCGATCACCACACCAATAAAGGCAAAACTAGAGCCTAAATAACTTGGTACACGACCACCTGTCATAAAGAAGAATAGGATGGTACAGATCCCCGACATTAAAATCGCAAGGTTGGCATCAAAGCCCATCAAAAATGGCGCAAGGACAGTTGCACCAAACATTGCAAAAGCATGTTGTATCCCCAATACAACACTTTGCACAGGAGGTAGGTACTCATTTGTACCTACAGGACGTGCATCAATATTGCCTTCGTACGGGCGCCATTTGGGAAACCAATTGGACATAAAATGAGCACTCAATAGATAAATTGTGCACATCATACTCTTGTTTTTTAGAAGATTTAATCTCTTTTAAAAATATTTTATTCAAACTAATTACATGACTTTACATGTAAATTTACCAAATGGTAAAAGTTTTAAGGGTGTAAAAATGGCATTAAATCATGCAATTAATCAAATAGGATAAGAGTCAATACTTCATAAATTTTTCTTATTTTATCAAATGGAGCGTAAAACTCTGTCCTTCAGGTCAGAGATATAAGCGACACGACCTGAAGTGTCGTTTGATTTAACTAAGGACTATTTTCCTTGAGTTTTGATTGTTAATATAAGTACATGAAAACCCTTAAATTACGTATAAAAGACAAACATTGCAAGGTGTTAGACCAACTAGCATCAG
>NZ_VPBO01000036.1:0-23309 GCF_013418655.1 Acinetobacter sp. YH12128
TACTGACAAAAATTTGCTCAAATAAACTTCGAGTAATTTCTACCATCAATCAATGAAAATAATTTCGATCGATCAATCAGTAAAAATCCACACAAGTTGTTCTTCATAATCTCTTAATGATCTTCTTAATGCTTCGTCAGCAAATAAGAGAACAACATCAAACAACTCAAAACCTTATGTTTATCACTGTCTGCGTTGGTATGCAGCGTATTCTATAGAGTTTCAAAACAAACACAAGCCCCTATCACAGAAATTTCTATGATATTGCGCCTGAGTGTATATTTTTTAAACTATAAGCAATTTATTGCTTATTTAAAGATCAATATATCTACATATTCCGCTTTATGAAAGACGAATTTTATAATTATTGGTGATTTTTATATTCTTCAAACTAAAAAGCCCGTAATTCAACGGACTTTTCGAATAGCACTGACTTGAATAAAACTAAAGAAGTTACGAAAGTGACTTTAGTTTGCTTGCTCAGCCAACCAACTCATGAATTTTTGTCGTTCAGCTTTATTGGCCTTTTGCCAAAGCTGAATTAATTGTTGATCTGCCCCATTTTCATTAATAATCACATTTTTTGAAGCTACTACAGGAGATACTACGTTCGTTGGTTTTGCAGTTACAGATTGCGCATAAACAGGTGCCGGTTGATTTTCTGGCACAGCTTCTTTCTTCGTAAAATCTACGGCATTACCCAAAACACCATTGGAGAAAATCGATTTTTGTTCTTTCTTCGCCCCAGCTTGCTGCACAAGTAATTGATTAGATTTGTCATACAAACCAAATATCGGTTGGTCTTTATATTTTTGCGCAGCATCAAAATCTCTTGGTGCATTGACTAGACCTAAACGGTACTCTTGACCATCAATCAGTGCTGGAGTGCGAATAGCAGCAACTCCTGATTTTAATATATCGTGTGAATTATCAGCATGTTGAAAAAATTCGCTATAACGGACCGTTAATACGTTTTCACCTGCATCTAGCTTATATTTCTCGGTAGATCGAAATAAACCACCAGTAACTTCTTGATCATTAACTGCAACTATTTTAATTTCTTCCGGAACAGTCAAAGTTACAGCTGCAAATCCGGCACTACTTAACATCAGCGCTGTAGCTGCAACAGTTAATCTTAAAGTCATCATTATCACTCTTTATCAATTATTTAGTTTCGAATGCACTATGCAATGCATATATGACAATCTTATGACATCTAACAATCACTGTATATTTTGTTTCAAGACATTATTTTGATATTCATTCAAGAATTTTGCATATAAAAAAAGGATGCTCAAAGCATCCTTTTTAATTCATCACACCATCATTACTTGAATGTTTTGAATTACTTGAATGTTTTGAATCGTTCTTCATCTGCAATAAAGGTTTTTTCACCTGCAGGTGCTTCAATCGAACCAAAAACAAGCTGTGCGCGTAGTTTCCATTGATCTGGCACATCAAATGCCGCAGCTGTTTCAGCATCAACAATTGGATTGTAATGTTGTAATGACGCACCAATATTTTTTTCAGCCAAAGCCGTCCAAGTAGCAAATTGAGCAATCGCTGTTGAGTGTTCAGACCATACTGGGAAATTATCTGCATAAAGTGCAAATTGTTCTTGGAGGGCTTTTACTACAGCCTGATCTTCATAAAATAATGCTGTACCAAAACCTGCTGCAAAACTATTAATCTTGCCATTGGTTCTTTCAAATGCATCTGCAGGTACAATTTTACGTAAAGTTTCACGTACGATATTCCAGAATTTTTGATGTGCATCACCAAACAGAATAACGACACGAGACGTTTGAGAGTTAAATGATGACGGACTTAAACGTACTGCATTTTTAATGGTTTGCTCAATTTCATCTTGCGATAAAGTAACGTTATTACCAATAGAATAGATTGTGCGACGTTGTTCGATTTGATTCAAGAATGACATTACAAGACCTCTTTTTATTTTCAATTAGCTGACTAAGTTGAGATTTATAATAGGTGATGTTTTTAACAGTTGCATGACTATATTTACAACATTGTGTCTTATTTCTAGAACAATCAGTTGCAAGCATCTAAATACCTACAACCCACTTACATTCAAATATTGGTTCACAGTCTTTAGGACAGCAGAAATCAAAGCAACCTACAGAACATAGAAATTACTCATAAATTCTAAACTGATCTTGATCTTCTGGTTCTAAACGTTCAGGCGCTTGGCCTTCAATTGAACCAAAGACTAACTGCGCACGAAGCAGCCATTGTTTTGAAATATCAAAGTGTTCGGCAACGGCATAATCAATGTGTGGATTATAGTGTTGTAAACATGCGCCTAAACCTGCATCTGCGATCGAAGTCCATACTGCGAATTGCGCCATGCCAGACGTTTGCTCCGACCACACTGGAAAATCTTCTGCACTTAATGGCACTTTCTTTTGTAATTGTTGAATCACAACTTGATCTTCATAGAAAAGTACAGTTCCCAGGCCAGCTGCACACTGATCTATTTTGAGCGCCACACCTTCAAAAATATAACTCGCAACATTCTTGCGTTGTACGTCTTTTACAATGTCCCAAAATTTTTGATGAGATTCGCCAAATAAAACTACAATACGTGTGCTTTGCGAATTATATGCAGATGGACAACTTCTTACGGATTCTTGAATCAGTTCCGCCAAATAAGCCTGACTGTAATGCACCTTCTTTCCAAGCTCGTAAATACTGCGACGTTTCTTTAATTGATCAACAAAGGACGCTTCTATTTCTTGGTCGGTATTTTTCTTTTTTAATTTAAAATCTTTAGTGATATCCGCAGTCAATACATGACCAATTTTATCGAGTAACGCCACCCTAAACACCCCAAAGCAATTTTTATATATAAACAACAATTCCTTACTTATTCTAAGGGTATATCAGGCTGAATTTTGATTATGATTTATTCACATGTTGCTTTTTAAATCAATCAATAAGCTCAAAAACAAAAAACTCCGCATTTTGCGGAGTTTATGTGACATTTAACGCAATTTATTTATCAGTTTCAAATAATGCTGCGACAAATGATTTTGCTGAGAATGGACGCAAGTCATCAATTTTCTCACCTACACCAATAAAACGAATTGGCACATGGGTACGGCTTGCAATATTAAATAACACACCACCTTTTGCTGTACCATCAAGCTTAGTAATAGTTAGACCTGTAAGTCCTACTGCCTCGTCAAACATTTCAACTTGGTTAATGGCATTTTGACCTGTGCCTGCATCTACCACTAACATCACTTCATGCGGAGCTGTAGCGTCAATTTTTTGCATTACACGTTTTACTTTAGACAACTCTTGCATGAGGTGTCCTTTGTTATGTAAACGACCTGCGGTGTCTGCAATCAGCACGTCTACGCCTTTTGCACGAGCACTTTCAAATGCATCAAAAATAACTGAAGCAGAATCTGCACCATGACCTTGCGCCACAACTGCAATATTATTACGTTCACCCCAAATTTGTAATTGTTCTGTGGCTGCTGCACGGAATGTATCACCAGCAGCCAACATTACTTTTTTACCTTCACCCTGTAAGCGTTTCGCTAATTTACCAATCGTGGTGGTTTTACCCACACCATTCACACCAACAACCAAAATCACATACGGATTTTTATTGCTGTCGATATGTAGTGGTTTAACACGTGGTGCAAGTAATGCCACCAGTTCTTCTTGAAGCGCTTTATATAAAGAGTGCGAGTAAATTAAATCGCCACGTTCAGTACGTTCAGTTAAGTTCGCAATAATCGTTTTGGTTGCATCGACACCAATGTCAGCAACCAAAAGTTGCTCTTCAACTTCCTCTAAAAGTTCATCGTCAATTTCCTTCCCACCGATCAGGATATTCACCATGCCGTCTGCCAAGTTCTTACGTGACTTTGCTAGACCTTCTTTCATTCGACTAAAGAAGCCGCCTTTCGCCTTCGAGTCTTCAGTTTCTGACTCTGTTTCTTGTAATGGTGCAGCAACGTCTTGCTGTACTTTCGGTGTCTCGATAATCGGCACATTTACCGCAGGTAAACTCGGTAGCGTGACATCGTCATCACCGATATCAGCATCAATCAAAAATTTATTCTGCCCATGAGATTGCTGTTGCATGCCGAATCCTTGAAAAGCACTGCGTTAAAAAAACCGATTCTATCATAAGTTATCTTAAATTGAGTCGATACACGCCCGTCAGAGCGAAGCACACTAAAAAACAACATGTTGAACTTGCAATCAAAATTAACTTTAGGAAAACTAGATAGCTATAAAATGCATTTTAATGGATTCCTTTGTGTCCCATAAAAACAGATTTTCTCCTTATTTTTTTAAAACTTTATTTCGCTCTGCGCTTCCTATCTGTGTCATCAGCAGTTGCCTTTGGTCTGCACCCAATCTACATGCAGACACACGTACCCAATTAACGCGAAGCACCTTTGAAACCACGCTTAAAAATGGCTTAAAGGTCATTATCCGTGAAGACCACCGTGCACCGATGGTAATGACCCATATTTGGTATCGTGTTGGCAGTAGTGATGAGTCGGGCAATCTATTAGGGATCTCTCATGCACTCGAACATATGATGTTTAAAGGAACCACTAAAGTTCCTAATGATGAATTTACACGTCTCAGCCGTATCTATGGCGGCAGCATCAACGCTGCAACCTTTACCAATTACACCAATTATTATCAGTTGTATCCTAAAGCCTACTTCCCTATGGCGCTGGAGCTCGAAGCGGATCGTATGAGTAATTTACGATTACAACAACAAGATTTCGACCCTGAAATTAAAGTGGTTATGGAAGAACGCAGACAGCGCACAGATGACAATCCTCGTTCTTTGGCTTATGAACGTTTCAAATGGATCTCTTATCCAACCAGTCATTATCGCCAACCTGTCATTGGACATATGAAAAATCTGCAAAACATCACATTGGCAGATTTAAAACAGTGGTATAAAGATTGGTATACCCCGAACAATGCCATTTTGGTGATTGTCGGTGATGTCGATGCCGAAGCAGCCATTCGTCAAGTTCAAAAATACTTTGGTGATATTCCATCACGTAAAACACCTGATCGTAACGATGTGAGGGAATTCGAGCGTGTGGGCTATCGTCATATGGAACTAAATTTACCCGTACAAGTGCCCAATTTGTATATGGCGTGGAATGTACGCTCACTGGCTACCGCCAAAAACCCACAAGATGCTTATGCACTCAATATTATTCGCAATATTTTAGACAGCGGCATCTCATCGCGCCTACAAGACAAACTGGTACGAGATAGAAAATTACTCACGGCTGTAAGTGTTTCTTATGATCCATACAATCGTGGTGATAGCTTGTTTACCATTTCAGCACTCCCTGCCGATGGCGTCAAAATGGAACAAGCGCAAAAGGCCATACAAGATGAAATCGACACTTTAAAAACAGAATTAGTCAAAACACCTGAAGTTGAACGCATCACCACACGTTTTGTTTCCAATTTAGTCTATAACCAAGATGACATCAGCAGCCAAGCCAAGACGATCGGTAACTTAGAAGTCAATGGGCTCAGTTTCAGGCTCATGGACGAATTACCAAAACTATATGAAAACGTCAGCGCACAAGATATTCAACGTGTCGCAAATGCGTATTTTGTCAAAGAAAATTTAAGCACCATGTATCTGCTTCCAGAACAGACGGAGGTTCCAACAACCTCAAATAAAGCAGATCAAACAGTAAAATCCGCTCAAACGGAAGTTGTTATTCCAGAGCAACAAATCAGCTCAACCCAAAACACAGATAGCGTCTTGTAAGGATTAGTGATGACTATTACGAAAATTTTATCCCTAAGCTTACTCACTGCGTTTGGCTCAATCCTCCATGCAGAAACATATACGGAAAATGTTCCTGACCTCAACGATAATCCGAGCCAATTACAATCTATCCCCATGCTGCAAAGTTTAAAGAATTTACAGATTGATAAAGACTACCGTGCTCCACTTGTTCAAGTACTGAAAAACCGAAATGGCGTAAATAGCCTGTTTGTTGAGTCACAAGATCTACCTATGGTGGATATTCAACTGACCTTTAATGCAGGTTCTGCTCGTGATGAAGAAGTCGGAAAAGGCTTGTATGGTGTTGCCAACATGGCTGCACGTTTAATCGATGAAGGCACAGAAAAATACAATGCAACGCAAATTGCCTCGGTTTTTGACCAAACAGGTGCTCAATTTAGCGTGCAAGCACATCGAGATATGTTTGTCGTTCGGCTACGCGTATTGTCAGACCCTAAAAAATTAGAACCTGCTTTAAGCATGATGATGGACGTGATTAAAAATGCGACTTTTAAAACCTCTAGTCTAAACTTAGCTCTCAGTAATAACCAAGCTGGTCAGAAGCAACTCCAAGAAAGCCCAAGTCGCTTAATGAATATTCGATTCTATCGGGCTGTATACGGCACACACCCTTATGCAGAACCGATTACGGGAACCAATGGCAGTATCAAAAAAATCACCCCAGACATTTTAAAAAAGTTTCGTGATCAATTTTTAGTTGCTCAAAACTTGAATATTGCCATTACAGGCAAACTCAGCAAAAAAGAAGCTCAGAACCTAGCAGAACGTATTTCTGGAAACTTAAAGCAAGGCGAAAAAGCCAAGGCACTTGCACAACCAGAAGAAAAACAAGGGTTTGATATTATCCATCTTCCCTACAATTCCACCCAAGCCAACGTCATATTTGGACATTTAGGGACGACCCGTGATAACAAAGATCGATTAGCCTTAGAAGTAGCCAATCGAATGTTTGGCGGTGGTGGTTTTAACTCGGTCCTCATGCAAGAGCTTCGTGTCAAACGTGGCTATACTTATGGTGCCTATAGTGCATTTAGCTTTAGCCAAGCGCCCGGTATCTTTAGTTTTAGCTATGGAACACGTCAAGATCAGCTGATAGATAGTATTCGTGTTGCGCATAAAGCCTTTAATGATTTTGTCAAAATGCCTATTGATCAAAAACAAATGGAAGAAACCAAAGCCGGTATGCTGCGTGCTTTTCCGAATAATTACAGCAGTAATGCAACAATCAATGCACAGCTTGGTCTATTGGGCTTTTATCAACAAGACCCAGATTATTTGACCCAGTACCCTAAATTATTGGAAAAAATAACTGTAGCTGATGTACAAAATGCGGTTCGTACCTACATGCACCCTGAAAATATGACGGTGATTGTGGTCAGTAAAACCTTAGATAAAAATGAAGTACAGCAGATATTGGAGGAGAATGTACAAGCAGCTCCAACCAAGATAATCCCTGCGACTAAGGCTGTTCCTCTGCCAAAGCCGGAAGTTGATGTGCCCGTACAGACTCCATCTGATAAGCATGCATCAATTTAAGATAAGCACCCACACGGATGCGATCTTGCTGTCTCAGCAACATCGCCATTTCCTGAGTTTCAGGATAACTTTGCTGAAACGCAAGTCGTGATACGTTTTGGTATTGCTGTACAGAAATAGGACGATATAAGGCAATCACAGCCAATACCAAAATCACCACGATCATGACTGAAACAAAGATATTATAAATTTGCTCTAGCTGTATTTTAGATTTGAATTGAATAATTTTTTCTAAATCAATAGTCATACACTACCTCAGGTTCAAAGTAGTGTATGGCTGACGTTCAAGAAGTTCAAGTCACAGCGCTTAAAACTGAATCAGTCCACCGTTTCAGTCTGTGAGTTAGCTAAACAATTTAATGAATAATGGTACGTATCACCGCAAAATAAAGAATTAATGCAATAATCGCCAAAACGATAAATACTGCAAAAATACTCATTCCACCTTCTGCATGCGCAGGATGTAAATCATCATCATCGGCGATTTTGAGTAATTCGCCATTATATGCATTGTAAAATTCTAAGCGCTGTCCCTTATCTAAATCCCGTGTGAAATCATATACACGTTTGCGCTGTGCTAAACCAAAATCCCCTAAATGAATCTCCTGATGAAAAATTGCGTCATCAAGATTGCGACGATGTAGATGTGCCAATTCCACAATTTGCGCTAATGTCGGAGGATAATCTAAAGTTAAACCGTCTAAAACTTTTGTCATTTTACTTCTCCTTATTATCTACAACTTCTTATGTTAGTATTTTACTCATGAAAACAATTGTTCATTGTTTAATCATGTAAACTATAGCAAATTAGAAATATTTACGTGAATAGTTGACAATTCAAGATAATTGTAATATTAGTTTAATAATACTTAGTTATATTAGTTAATAGGGCTAAAGAATGGGCCCTTAATGATCATAATTAGAATAAGGAGTTAAATATGATTCAACAATTCTCTCAACATGAACTCGAACATGTATACGCAAATGCGGTAAACACAATTCAATCTCAAATGAACTTCAGCGATGCAGTTCACGAATTGGAAGATGCAGCTCGTGCTGGACATGGTAAAGCAGCGTTATTTTTGGCTGAACTTTATTATCAAGGCTTCCGCGTAGAACGTGACTCACTCAAAGCGCAATATTGGCAGAACATGGCCACCTTGCAAGCATAAAAAAACGTCACTAAGGTGGCGTTTTTTACACCCTTCAACTTTTAACTACATAAATTCTTACAATCCAGTTCAAAGCTTACACAGCTTTTTCATAAGAATTTCCTACAATAGGAGCAACATCAACAACACGCTGCATATGATGTCTAAATTAAAGCAATATAAACCTATTCCAAAAGATTTATTTTTCAAAATTAGTATTTTAAAAACCATGATGTACTGTGGAGTCCTTTGGGGTCTCTACCACCAACAAGGTTGGGCAATGACCAGCGATCAAGATCATATTATCTTCCCGTTTTGGCTAAATGGCATTCAAGCGCATAAATATGCCAAAAAGCATTGGCCCAACTACACTCCACGACGCATTACACCAGAAGATTTTGAGGCATCGCTATTACCGACATTAACACGCCTTAAAGTCATCCCTGCGTTGCATAGCTCTAGCCATATCCGTCTCAAGCTCACAACCTCGCAAATGCGTTTATTCTTTTTTAACCAAGATAAGATTCAAATGGCATAAAACCCTCAGTGCATGTTTGACCCCAACATGCACTGAAAAGTATTTGCTTTTTTCAAATTTCGCGCTAATTTAAATTAAACAAAAACTACTATAAAGGAATGAAAATATGACTACAGTTGCCCAAGTACTTAAAGACAAAGCTTATCAAGAAATCTACACCATCACCCCAGATGCGACTGTACTCGAAGCCATTTCCCTGATGGCACAAAAAGGCATTGGTGCCCTCGTTGTGACCCATGAAGGCACAGTTGTTGGGATTTTGTCTGAGCGTGATTACACACGTAAAATCGCACTCATGGAAAGAACCTCTTTCGATACCTCCGTCAGTGAAATTATGACGGGTAGTGTCATCACTGTAACAAGTGCAGCGACTGTCGAAGAATGTTTAGAACTCATGACAGATCGCCATTTACGTCATTTACCTGTCGTTGAAGAACAGAAATTAACAGGCTTAATCTCCATCGGTGACCTTGTAAAAGCAGCAATGGATGATCAACGCAAACTCATTGAACAGCTACAGCAATATATTTCTGGCTAAACTCAAAAATCCCCCTTAACAAGCTTTAAGGGGGGAATTCTAAAAATCAATAATTTAATATAATTCAAAATTTGTAATGACATACACATTACAAATTAATTACTTTTCTCAATTTCCTTCTTATGCTTAAACCCGCTTTAGATAAATTAGACCAACTAGATGCCATCATTTTAGAATTAGAACGCTTAATGTTATCGATGAAAGACGATGAACTGCTGCAATACCACCGATGTACGATCAATTTAGAGATTGCTTCTGCTGTCGCTGAAATTTTAGATGCAAAGGCAATTATTTATGCGCTACATCCTGAGTTAATTCCAATTACATCAAGCGTTAACCACACTATATATAAAAATTATGTCAAAAAAAATATCCCAGTTAAAAACTGGGATACTTCGAATATAGATCGGGCTATACAACTGCAAAAGATTTTTGCACCATCAACAGATGATGAGCAACTTAGTCTTTTTTAATGGCAGTAATTAATTTAAACCTAATTTTTCAGCCACATAGTCTGAGTCTTTATCGCCCCGGCCTGAAACGTTAACAACAATCTTCACATCTTTGGCAAGTTTTGATGCTTCACGAATTGCCCATGCAACCGCATGTGAACTTTCTAGTGCAGGCACAATACCTTCTACACGTGAAAGCGTCATGAATGCATCTAAACATTCTTGGTCTGTCGCTGTTGTATATTCAACACGGCCTAGGTCTTTTAACAAGCTATGTTGTGGCCCCACTCCAGGATAATCCAAACCTGATGCAATTGAATGCACTGGTAATGGCTCACCCTGTTCATCTTCAAGGACATAACATGCCATACCATGAATTTGACTTGGTTTACCCAATGTCAACGTCGCAGAGTGCATATTGGTATCTAAACCATGGCCTGCAGGCTCCACACCCACAAGTTTTACATCTGTATCATTGAGGAATGCTGTAAATGCACCAACGGCATTTGAACCACCACCCACGCATGCAACCACATAGTCAGGATTTGCACCAAATCGATCATTGGCTTGAACTTTAATTTCATCACCAATAATTGACTGGAAGTCACGGACCATTTTCGGGAATGGATGTGGGCCAACCACTGAACCAATCGCATAAATAAAATTGGTTGGATCTTTTAAATATTCTTCAAAAGCGCTATCTACTGCATCTTTGAGCGTAGCTGTACCACGTGTAACAGAGATCAGGTTGGCACCTAAAATCTTCATTTTCACCACGTTTGGATGTTCTTTTTCAATATCCACTTGCCCCATGTGAATTTCACATGGAATACCTACCAAGGCACAAGCCGTTGCCAATGCTACACCATGCTGACCCGCGCCAGTTTCAGCAATCACTTTGGTTTTACCCATGTATTTTGCTAACAAAGCTTCGCCAAGGCAGTGGTTAATTTTATGCGCACCGGTATGGTTGAGGTCTTCACGCTTTAGGTAGATTTGTGCGCCACCTAATTTGTCAGACAAGCGCTTTGCATAAAACAATGGACTAGGACGTCCAACATAGTGTGCAAACAACTCTTTCAATTCATTTTGAAATTCTTCTGTATGACGAATTTGCTCATAAGCAACATTAATGTCATCCATTGCCTGTTTTAAATCTGGTGGAATGAACTGCCCACCGTATTCACCGAAGAAACCTTCTTCATTAGGTAATGCGATACCATTAATTTGATGATCCATCATATTTCCTTCATGTTGTATGCAAAACAAAGACTTTTAAATACTATCCAATTTTGAAAATAAGAAACAATGCAAAATTGGAGTAAGTAATATAAACATCATTGATAAGAAAAAGTAGCGTTTTTAAAGCTTTAGCGCGCTAAATATTTCGTCATATCTTCCACACCTTTGAGGGTCATCGGGAACATATGATCTTCAAAGATTTGTTTAATCGCAGCAATGGTCTGGGTGTAATGCCAATAACTTTCTTCTTCTGGATTTAACCACGCTGTTTTATCAAAATGATTGCGTAAGCGCTGTAACCACACCTGACCAGCTTCATCATTCATATACTCCACAGATCCACCTGCCGAGTTCAACTCATATGGTGCCATACTCGCATCACCGACAACGATGACACGGTAATCTCGACCATAGGTGTTGAATAGATCCCATGTATTCATACGCGTGCTTGAACGGCGAATATTGTCTTTCCATACATAATCATATAAACAGTTATGAAAATAGAAATACTCTAAAGTTTTAAATTCCGTTTTTGCAGCGGTAAAGAGCTTCTCACATTGGGCAATATGTGAATCCATCGAGCCCCCAACATCAAAAAGCATCAAGACTTTAATGCGGTTACGTCGTTCTGGAACCAACTGCACATCCAAAATACCCTGTTTGGCAGTTTCACGAATGGTTCCGTCGATATCCAGCTCTTCTGCTGCACCTTGACGGGCAAATTTACGCAAACGACGCAAAGCCATCTGCATCTGACGACTGCCGAGAATCTGCTCATCATCTAGGTTTCGGTATTGACGTTGTTCCCACACTTTCACCGCAGATCGTTTACGACCAGGCCCACCAATACGCACGCCTTCAGGATGGTCGCCATAGGCACCAAACGGCGACGTACCACCCGTCCCAATCATCCGATTACCACCCTGATGCTTTTTATGCTGCTCGCGCAAACGCTCTTCGAGCATTTTCATCAGTTCTTCTAAGGAACCAGCTTTTTTTAATTCTTCTCGTTGTTCTGGTGTTAGATGCTTTTCGATGAGCTCAAGGTCAAACCAATCTTTTGGCAGTTTATGTACCTGATTTAATAGCTCATCCAAATCAAAGGTAGCAATACCGTCAAAATAGTCCTTCATTGCACGGTCGAACTTATCAAAGTAACGTTCATCTTTGACCATGACGGTTTTTGCAAGCTGATAAAATTCATTTTGATCTGCAAAGACCAGCCCTGCTGCCACTGCTTGGTTCAAGTCAATCAATTCACGAGTTGAAACAGGAACACCGTATTTTCGAAGGGTATAAAACAATCGCACAAACATAGGCGAATAAAATCCAATAAAAATTAAATATCAGGAGGTCAAATCCAGTGTGAATGCATGTGATCTTGTTATTTCATCTGCAACTGAGTCTTGCCTTTACATCCACCATTATGAAAAATTGATCCCTACAAGTAAAGCCAAAAGCTTTTACTGCGTGTTCATATACGTTGCCCTATCTTCCCAAAGAAAGGTAAATGACATGATTTATTCACAAGTCGCATTTCTATTTTTAAGCGATTGTTTAAGAGTTTCATATTTGTGCTGAACTTTGAGGCGATCTTGCTGCAACTTTTCAATAGATACGATTTTATGAAAACCTTGATGGTTTCTATAGCGGTTAAAATCGCTTAGGTTCAAGATCACAAAATCATAATATTTCAGCTCATGTACAGTTGCAGCACAGGCCTTTTGCTGAATGGCCGTTTGAGCTGCGAGATGATCTGATTGATCATCGAGCTTTTCTTTAAGTTGATGTTCTGCAACTTGCGCCCAATACGCATTCTGGAGTAGCTGTTGATGCTGCTGTTCAAACTGAGCATCATCCATCGCATAGCTATAACCAGTAAATACAAGCTCGCAGCCAACAAAAGTACAGTCGGCTTTAATCTCCTAGGTACAGCTATGTGTACACGAGATACGTATGCATTTGTCTGCATAATTCACCTTTATATTTTTTAATGCTCAAAATAAAAGCCGGATAACCGGCTTTTAAATCTTTGATAGAATTTATATCAATTAACGACGTGACATAAATGCTAGACGCTCAAGCAATTGCACATCTTGTTCATTCTTAATCAAGGCACCATAAAGCGGTGGAATTGATTTTGATTTATCTGTATTGCGTAAAATATCTTCTGGCATATCATCCGCCATCAGCAAACTCAACCAATCAATCAACTCAGAAGTTGAAGGCGGCTTCTTTAAACCCGGAACTTGACGTAACTTAAAGAAGATTTGTAGTGCTTCAGAAACCAAGGTACTTGAAATATTTTCAAAATGTACATCGATGATTTCACGCATAGTTGCTTCGTCAGGGAACTCAATATAATGGAAGAAACAACGACGCAAAAAGGCATCTGGAAGTTCTTTTTCATTATTTGAAGTAATAATCACGATTGGACGTTGTGTAGCCGTAATTGTCTCACCCGTCTCATACACAAAGAATGACATTTTATCGAGTTCATGCAGCAAATCATTAGGGAATTCGATATCTGCTTTATCAATTTCGTCAATTAGAAGTACACAACGTTCTTCACTGGTGAACGCTTCCCAAAGTTTACCCGGCTTAATATAGTTTTTGATGTCATATACACGGTCATCGCCCAACTGACTATCACGCAGACGGGATACGGCGTCATACTCGTACAAACCTTGTTGAGCCTTGGTCGTCGATTTGATATGCCAAGTAATGAGCTTAAGGCCTAAACTTTCAGCCACTTGTTCGGCTAAAAGTGTTTTACCTGTCCCCGGCTCACCTTTAACCAAAAGTGGCTTTTGCAATGAACGTGCAGCTTTTACTGCAAGTTTTAAGCTATCGGTCGCAATATATTGATCTGTACCAGTAAATTGTTGAGTTTCAACAGACATGACATAACCTTATTTTTTTATTTAAAGCGGTGAAATTTTCTTGTTTACAACGTGCTGTGGTTTCGCTGCATTGTATTTGGTCCAAAAATAACCGAGGACTAAACCAATACCCACCACAAAGAGAATCAACGATAGATTCAACCAAACCAATGGCTGATCTTTTGTTAATACACCAAAAATCAAACCAAAAATCGCAGGTGCGATTGCTGCATTTGAACCTTCAGAAACGGTTGGTGTTAATAAAATAGCAAATACGATAAGCCAACCAATGGCACCGATCGTTTTGGGTAAGCGCTTCATCAGCCCATACCAACACAACAAAGCAATTACAGCCCCACCTAGGTAAACCGTAATTGCAATACTGCTTTCAGGAATTGAGTCCAATACCGATACTACACCATTCATTTTCACAACTCCTGAATTAACTTAAGCGCCGCGCAAGCCTTCTGGCTCAACTGCATTTGGGTCAATTAAACCTTCTGGAGGCATTTGAATAAAGAACCCTTTTGTTTCAATTGAATCTAGTACATGCAATACGTTCACACGTGCAAGTTTGCGTGATTCACTAAGTTCTAGATCCATGACAAATGTGGCACGACCAAATGCTGTACGTAAAGCATCAGGCATTACTGCAAGCGGATCAGTCGCTTCAGTTTCGTTTTCATTAACTTCAGGACGAGCAATATAAAGATACATTTCATCTTTTTTGCTCGATTTGTAGATAGAACAGTACATAATTGAATCAATACTCATTAAACGCAAGGCAAAGGATACATCAAAAAAAAGACTGATACATTAGTGTTTATTAACGCATCAGTCGTGAATTTGTATAAGTGATAGTTCTTTAATCAATCAGAACTTATTCCATCACTTTCATTTGACCAGAAAGATAGCTTTCATCGGCATGCAGTACTTCAATTAAAGGCTTCGTCAGCAAATCATAGCGCCAGCCCAATAGGTAGCTCGGTAAATCCTGTTCATCATTATGAAATACCACATGCTGATACAAAGCATTTAACCATTTTTTGCGCATTAAAACTTCTTTAGGCACAGAGGTTTCTTGTACTGCACGCTGAATGACTGTATCGACGCGCGAACCAATATCCTGAGACGAATGACGAATTGGACGTGCCATACGCAGCGGCCATTCAGCTTGTTCAGGTAAAAACTTCAACAAATCTAAAATAATTTTACCATGCTCACGCACAATGTTCGGACGAATGTCTTTCACCGCACTCAATTGAAAATTATTTTTTGGATTTTTTTCTACCATATCAATGATGGTTGAGTTTTTAAGAATAAAACTACGTGGCTGATTTAAGGCTTTCACCATTTGCTCACGCCAAACTACCAATTGCTGAATTTGCATGAGCTGTCGACGTGAATGTCGATAATTACCAACATCGTGATACAACAAATGGATCGGCGTTTCAGTGCCAATTTCATAAGTTAAATTTTTGCAGTCCTCAAGCACACAATTTAATAAACTTTTCGCAGCCAACTCGTTTTGAATCGTTTGGCTTAAATTCATTAAATAATGTACATCATTCGCTGCATAATTCATTTGCTCGGCACTGAGTGGGCGAGCCAACCAATCTGAACGAGTCTGATCTTTATCAATATCGACATCGAGCATGGTTTTTAAGGCATTTTGATAGCTGACTTGTAAGCCATGCCCTAAAAATGACATCCCAACTTGGGTATCAAAGACATTTTCTAAAGACTTATGCTGTGCATAGTGATAAATCAGGTCGATATCTTCACTACAAGCATGAAAAATGTTTTGCTGGGCCACAAATAATTTTTGCCAAAATTGGCTTAAATCGAGGGTTGTACCATCAAGTAAATACACTTGATTTTGTACATTAATTTGGAAAAGTCCAAGTTTGGGCCACAGGGTATCTACTTTTATAAACTCGGTGTCGAGTCCGTAAATCGAGCTTTGGTCCATAAGATTTAAAACGGAATTTAAATCTGGCTGATTTTGAATAAATTGATACATAAGTTGCTGAGTCTAATTTTAGATGCTCTATGAGCTTATATTAACTGATATATATTATTTATCTATAAGGAAAAACGTTATTTTAGTGACTTATTTCTTTTATTTGGCTTTTTTATTCATTATAAACAAAAACTTTAATCGTTATTAAGTATAAATAATTAGGTGGATTTTATACAAAGCGAAACGAGTTTCGCTCTATAGTTATTTCATTCGCATTCGGTTATGCACGGCCTGACTTAAGGTATGGCTATCCACATATTCAAGCTCACCACCCTGTGGTACACCCTGTGCAATACGGGTCATTTGTATTGGTAAATGCTTGGTCGCTTCAACCAAATAATGTGCTGTCGCTTGACCTTCAACCGTTGCATTGGTCGCCAAGATCACTTCCTGCACTTTACCATCACTTAGTCGTTGAATTAAATATGGAATACCAATTTCGTCGGGGCCAATACCATCGAGTGGTGACAAATGTCCACCCAATACATGATATTTCCCTCTAAAACTGCCACTTTGCTCGATTGCCATGACATCTGCTGGAGATTCAACCACGCAAAGCAGTTGATCATCACGCTCTGAAGAGATGCAAATATTGCATACTTCATCTTCAGTCAATGAATGGCAAATGGAACATTCATAAATATAGTTGGTTGCTTCAGTCAATGCATATGCCAAACCAACAGCGCCTTCCCTATTTTTCATGATTAAGTGCAGTGCCATACGTTGAGCCGACTTAGGCCCAACGCTTGGCAAAATACGCAATGCCTGTACAAGTTGATCAAAACGATCACTAAACATTCAACGTATTCCTTAGAATAAACCTGAAAGACCTGGTGGAAGACCCATACCAGAGTTTGCAGATTTCAGTTTTTCTTCTGAAATCACTTCAGCTTGACGTGAAGCATCATTCATTGCCGCTGCAATTAAGTCTTCAATCATATCTGCATCATCTTGAAGTAGTTCAGGATTAATTTCGATACGTTTCACTACATGACGTGCAGTCATAGTAACTTTAACCAGACCACCACCTGCTTCAGCGTGAACTTCAACTTGTGCAAGCTCTTCCTTGGCTTTTTTAATGTTGCTCTCAACTTCTTTTTGCATGCGTTGAGCTTGCTGCATGAGCATATTAATGTTCATAAAAATCTCCGAACAAAACTGATGAATTCACTTTAGATAAGATCTAAACCGCGTGAAAGATCGCGAATAATATCATTAATATCTTCTAAACCAACAGATACGCGAATTAAACCTTCGCTAATCCCTGCTGCTTTTTTCGCTTCTGCTGACATTCTGCCATGAGAAGTCGTTGCAGGATGAGTAATTGTTGATTTTACATCACCCAAATTACTTGTAATAGAAAGGAACTTGGTATTATCAATTACTGTCCAAGCACCTTCACGTTCGCCTTTGGCAACAAACGACACAACACCGCCAAAGCCTTTTTGTTGCTTTTTCGCCAACTCATGACCTTCATGATTTGGAAGTCCCGCATAGTACACTTTTTCAACTTTCGGGTGCGCATCCAACCATTCAGCTAAAGTCTGAGCACTTGCACAATGTGCTTTCATACGTAAGCTTAAAGTTTCTAGACCTTTCAGGAAGATCCATGCATTGAATGGACTCATCGAGTTACCCAGTGTACGAATAACACCTGTAATCTCTTCCATCAATTTTGCACTACCAACAACTGCACCACCGAGCGCACGACCTTGACCATCAATATATTTTGTTGATGAGTAGATCACGAGGTCCGCACCTAATTTAATCGGTTGCTGTAACACCGGTGTACAGAAAGTATTATCGACTGCAAATAATGCCCCATGCGCATGTGCAATATCAGCAATGGCTTGTAAATCCCCTACTTGAGCCAATGGGTTTGACGGTGTTTCAATGAACAATAGGCGTGTAGTTGGGCGAATCGCTTGTTTCCAAGCATCTAAATCTTCCAAATCAACAAAAGTAACGTCAACACCAAATTTGATGACATATTTTTCAAACAGAGAAATGATCGAACCAAAGACAGCACGTGAACACACCACATGATCGCCAGCTTTCAAATATGCCAAAGTGATCGCGTGTACGCCTGCCATACCCGAACTTGTCGCAACTGCGGCTTCAGCACCATCTAAAACAGCTAAACGTTTTTCGAAAGCTTGTACAGTTGGATTGGTATAACGTGAATAGGTATTGCCTTCAATTTGACCTGAAAATTTTGCTGCGGCATCTGCTGCACTTTCACAAACAAATGATGAAGTCAGGAAAATTGGCTCGCTATGTTCACCCTCAAAAGTACGAGTATGACCTGTACGAATCGCTAAAGTCTCTAATTGGTATTCGATGTCGTCTTGTTGGCTCATCTGTATTACTCAGTCGCGAAGAACTGCCTTTGTGAAGAATTGCCAATATTTTGAGCGTCTAAGCTATTTAAGGTCAAGGTAAAATACGAAATTATCGCTTAGACTTCAACCAATCCTACAAGGACTTAGGCAATTGACAGTTATGCACCCTTTCAAACAGAAATTTCTGGCGCAGCAAAAGAAAATTAAACACCTGTCTACACGTGTGTTTAATGCAAAATCGTTGGTCCTTTCTCAATCGACACCTTATGAAGTAACTACTGAATATAAACATGCAAAAGTTCGGTATTACGCTTCGCCTGATCGTAAATACAAAGAACCCTTAGTGTTTGTTGCTCCACTGGCCATCAATATGGCAATTTATGATTTGTATCCATATCGCTCATTGGTGAAACATTTTCAACACAGTGGCTTTGATGTCTATTTGTTGGAATGGGGAAAGTTGAACTATCAAGATCGATTCTTAAATTTTCTATCGTTTATTGATGATGTGATTCCCCATTGTATAGATCAAATTTGTGAGCATGCAGATAGTCGATACATCTCGCTACATGGTTGGAGTATGGCTGGAGTCTTTGTCACGCTGTATACCGCATTACATCAACCTGAACATGTTAAAAATCTCATGGTGATGGGCGCACCAATTGATAGCTATGCCTCAGGTCTTATCGGAAAGTTATTTCAAAAAACCAATCGCTTGCTTTCACGTAGTAAGAATTTACAAGATACTGTTTACACTGGGAAAATTCCTAAACATTTTATCCATACACCGGGCGTGCTTAATGCGATTGGATTTAAAATCGTCGATCCAATGGGTTGGTTCAAAAGCCAAAAGCAATTTTTATCTAACTTAGATAATCTGCATGACCTGTATGAACATGCAACCATGGGCGATTTTCTCAATCACATGATTGACTATCCGGGTGGCATTAACCAAGACATGGTGTTCAATGTTTGGCTACAAAATCCGCTTAAAAACGGCATTATTCAATTGAAAGATAAAGTTATTCAATTAAAAAATATCCACTGTTCATTGTTGATTGGCGCGGGTTCTAGCGATCAAATTGTTACGGCAGATGCAGCAAGTCCTTTAGGCGAATTGACAAGTAGTCAAGATGTCACGTTTACTCTCATTCCCGGTGGTCACCTCGGCCTGATGTCGAGTCAAAAAAGTGCCAATCAATTTTGGCCAACTTTGACCCAGTGGCTTACACAAAGATCCAGTTTATTGAAATAAAAATTTAGAGGGTAAAGATGATTCAGTCAGTTGCATTTATCGGATTGGGCGCAATGGGTTACCGTATGGCAGCGCACCTACCAAAACAGTTCGACACGGTTTATGTCTGGAATCGAAACTTTACCAAGGCAGAACAACATGCTGCTGAATTTGGTACGCAAGCGGTTGCTTTAGAGCAAGCAATACAAGCGGACATTATTTTTTCCTGCCTACCCATCAGCCAAGATGTTGAAAATTTAATTGCGAGTGTAACGCTGAAATCAGGCTCGATTTGGGTCGACTGTACCAGCGGTGTACCCGAATCTGCAAAAAAACTCGCTGCTGCCTTAAAGCAGCAAAATATTGCATTCTTAGATGCCCCTGTGAGTGGACAAACCATTGGCGCTGAAACGGGAACATTAACCGTCATGATTGGTGGTGACAAAGTAGCCTTTGAACGTGCATTACCTGCGATCCAAACATTTGGCAAACTGATTAAACATGTGGGTGAACCGGGTGCGGGTTTTGCCGTCAAAGCTGTAAACAACATGTTAATGGCTGTAAATCTTTGTGCAGTTGCTGAAGGATTCACCACCTTAAAAGCGCATGGCGTGGACTTACATGAAGCACTCGATTGTATTAATGCGTCGAGCGGTAAAAGTAATGTGACTGAAACAGTTTTACCGCAGCGCGTACTGAATCGTAGCTTCCCATTAACCTTTGCACTTCCATTACTTGCAAAAGATACGGGAATTGCTGTTGATCTGGTGCGACAAGCAAAACTTTCAGCACCGGTGCTCTCTTTGACGCAAAATTTAATCCAAGCAGCAAGCGATCAAGCTGAAGAAAACAGTGATTTTTCAAGCGCTATGATTATGTATGAAAAATGGAGTAAAATTACAATTGAGTAATAACTCGCCATTGAATAACGATAAATAACCATCATATTGTACTCTAGTGTCATAACACACATTGTTACAAATGACAGAGGAAACTCGCATGAACAAATTTACCCTCGCAACTTTGCTAGGTGCTGTAACTTTAATCGGGGCTTCTACTGCTGTTTTAGCATCTGAGCAAGAATGCCAAAAGTTGAAAAATGACCATGATGTGATTTATGCATCGAAAGGTTTCTGCTTTAAAGATCCTGACGCTAAAGCGAAGTTTGGCAATGACAATTGCTACACAACTAAGCCTAAATTTTCAGAAAAAGAGCAACAACGACTTGACGCGATCAAAGATCGTCAGAAAGAATTGAACTGTAAATAATTACGATTCAATTCGCTCAAGGAATTTAGCAATGACTTATGATGATCAAAATATTTTTGCTCGGATTTTACGCGGAGAACTTCCTGCGTTTAAAGTCTATGAAGATGATCAAGTACTCGCTTTTATGGATGTCATGCCACAGGCCGAAGGTCATACGCTCGTAATTCCTAAAACCCCTGCTATTACGCTGCTTGATTTAGATCCAGAAGCGGCTGCTTATACCATTCAGGTAGCTCAAAAAGTTGCAAAAGCAATGGAAAAAGCCTTAGACGTGAAAGGTATCGTATTGATGCAGTTGTCTGGCGCTGCTGCGGGTCAAACTGTTCCGCATGTGCATTTCCACCTAATTCCGACTTCAGTGCATGAATTAGGTAAACATGCCGCACAAATGGGCGACATGGAAAAAATCAAAGCCATTGGCGAAAAAATCAAAGCAGCACTTTAAGTTCAATTGAGTTTAAAGTGATGATCAATGGAGCTTCGGCTCCATTTTTTATGTCTCGAATATTATCCCAAGAACTTTTAGCTGCAAAATTTACTGTTCAATACAACTCTAAGCATTTAATAAATATTCATTTTTATAAGTATAAAAGCAATTTAAACCAGAAATCACCTTTCACCGTTTTGAAATATTTCCTTAATAGAACTGTCTTATTTGTAATGAATACTTAGCGCCATTAGATAGCGAAATTACTTCTAGCCAAGCTACTGATAAAACATATTGATATGACTGGAAAAGTCTTCTGGAGCTTCAAATGAAAAAAACTCTATGTGCATTAGCAATCGGGGCAACAATTCTTACACCAATGATGGCGTCTGCTGCAGATGTAAAAATTTATGGCCGTGCACATGTCTCTCTTGACTATCTAGATGATGGTAAAGATTACAACGAAGTTGGTCTTTCTTCTAACGCTTCACGCTTAGGCTTCAAAGTAGATCAAAAAATTAATGATGACCTCAACGTATTCGCTCAAATTGAGCAAGAAGTAAACTTTGCAAGCGGTAGCCAAGACAGTAAAGGTGTAGATTTTTCAACACGTGACACATTCGTGGGTTTAAAAAGTTCAACTTATGGTCAAGCACGTGTAGGTCGTTTTGACAGCCCATTTAAAGTCGCACGTAGCCCTGTGAACTTCTTCGGTGACATGGTTGGTGACGTTCGTAACGTAACACGTGTAGGCAACTTAAAATTTGATGAACGTAATGAAAACACCATTGAATATAAATCGCCAAAATTTGGCGGTGGTTTCAATGTATTAGCTGCAATGTCGATGCATTCAGGTACACAAATTGACCGTGAAACAGATGGTGAAGGCAAAGATGACAACAAAGCCTATGACCTTGCTCTAACCTATAAAGAAGGTCCAATTGATTTTGCAGCAGCTTACGAAAAGTATGATGAAAATGCAGCAAACGCAGCAGGTGGCGCAAGTCGAGATGCATTCCGTATTGCCGGTGCATATAAATTAACTGAAGAATTTAACTTGGGTGCCTTATACCAAATTGCCAAACACGACAACGATACAGCCAACCCAGATACTCAAGTTTTCGGTGTAGCTGGCGAATATAAAGTAACGCCTAAAACCTCAGTACGCGGTGAATACTTCTACCGTGACGTAGATGCTGATGATGCCAATGCAAGCTTGATCGGTGTGGGTGTAGAACATAAGTTGGATAGCACATTACGCGTATACGGCAACTTAGCAACTGTGCTTAACGACAAAAACTCTAAACTCAACCCTTGGAAAGAAGGTCGTAGCTTCGGTAACGGTATTTCAGGGATCGGTGATGAAAATGCAACTGCACTTTCTCTTGGTCTACGTTACGATTTCTAAGCTGCAATATCTCCCCCAAAAGACATACTCCGGTATGTCTTTTTTTACTCAAAAGAAATGTTTCAGGACTAAAATAAGCTAAGTTCATCATGTATCAAATATTTAAAAAGTATTTAAAAAGTATTTAAAAAACTTAGTCCAGCCTCTTTAACATCAACCATATAGAGATCGTTTAACAGCACTACATCAATAGCCCATTTTTTTTAGCAAAACTTAAACATAACAAATAAAAATCTTATTCATTCAATAAAGATTCTCATTATTAACAATATAACTTTTAGTAAATATAGTAAATTAACCCGAATCGCGGATAAGAAATAAACTTGAAAATAAGAAGACTAGAGCCATCAGTTGAGTTACCACACAAAACTCACAACTCTAGTCCTAATGTTCAATAGTACCGAATTATTCTGCGTAATTGA
>NZ_VPBO01000037.1:0-22941 GCF_013418655.1 Acinetobacter sp. YH12128
AGGAATTGCCACAAGATACGATAAGCTAAAACGTAACTATCAAAGCGCTGTTGCTTTAGCTTGTATATTTATATGGTTGCCTCTTTAGCTCAATTTATCGGCTGTAAATGTCAACACACCCTAATAAATTTGTAGAAATTTTTTCAGGTGCTTTAAGTCAGATCAAAGAGACCGATCAATCTCTACATGTCGTGGATTTTGGTTCAGGTAAAGGCTATCTGACTTTTGCACTATATGATTATTTAGCAAAACACCAGCAAGTGCCTAAAGTGACAGGGGTTGAGCTGAATCCGAAAATGGTGGAATTTTGCCAAAGCGTTGCGCAGCAGTCGAATTTTAGCAAACTCGATTTTTTCCAAGGCGATGTTCGTACCTATGCGCCTGAGCGCTTAGATGTCATGATTGCGCTGCACGCCTGTGATGTGGCAACGGACTTTGCGATTCATACCGGTATTCGATTAAATGCGCAAATGATCATGTGTGCGCCGTGTTGTCATAAAGAACTGCGTCCGCAATTGAAAGCGCCGCAAGTACTTGCACCGATGTTGCAATTTGGTATTCATGCAGGCCAGCAAGCAGAGATGCTTACTGACACGATTCGTGCACTTTTATTAAAAGCATATGGTTATGAAACCAAAGTCTTTGAATTTGTGGCACTTGAACATACCAGTAAAAATAAAATGATCTTGGCAACCAAACGTGCAGACTATGTCGAACCTGATCAAGCGGTATTGGCACAGATTCAAGCTTTAAAAGACATGTATGGCATTCAAAAGCATTCGTTAGAATTATTGTTGAATGATCAATGGGACCAGCAAGATATTGGCTGTAAATGCTAAAGGATGAAGGGATGCAGCAGTTAAATATTCAATTCGGACCGTGGGAGCAACTGGCATCTGCAGCTCGACCGATACGTGAACAGGTCTTTATTTTAGAACAGCAGATATCGCCCGAAGATGAGTGGGATGCAGAAGATGCGATTTCACTGCATTTTATTGTTCATGATGGGATAAAAGCTGTTGCAACTGCTCGTTTGTTGAAAAATAACAGTATAGGCCGTGTTGCTGTTTTAAAGGCCTATCGCGGTCAGGGTGTCGGTAAATTCTTGATGCAAGCCATCATCGAACAAGCGAAATTAGAACAACGTGAATATTTAAAACTATCATCACAAGTGCATGCCATAGCGTTTTATGCCGCGTTGGGTTTTGTTGTTGAAGGTGATGAATATTTAGATTGTGGTATTCAGCATCAAGATATGTATATGGCTTTGGCTTAAATACTTAAAATTCGAAGTTTATAAATAAAAAAACGCTTAATATTTTAAGCGTTTTTTTATTGCATAGATTGGGTCAAAGCTTAGTGGCCATGATCATTCGATGCAGTAGGTTCAGGGCTCATGTCATCCATAGGTGCATGTTGTTCTTCAGTCATATGCATATCTGCTGCAGTCGGCGCAGAAGCTTCACGAGCTGCTTGATCAGCTTGCGCCTTTTTCAACGCTTCTTCTGACATCACAGGGGCATTTTTAAATGCATGCTGTTGAGTATTGTCTTTTTTCTGTTGGCTCGGCATATAGTCTGGTTCATTGGTCACAGCAAGCCAGAAAATACCCATGAATAGCGCACCTAAAATACAGAAGATAATCAGTGCTTTCCAGCCCCATGGTGATTTTTCAGGAGAAGTATGATCTGTCATAACAAGCTACTCAATCGGATAAAAAGAAATCAAAAAACTTGTTACTTTATAACATAAAACAGATGAGAGTTCGCGTAAAATCTAGACTTGTTTGCAAACACGCGAATGCGAAGGAAAATTAAAAGGAGCCGAAGCTCCTTTTGATGTGATTGAACAGCAAAATTTGCATGCTCAAAATGAATAATTAAATCTTCTCAGCTTTCGCCACTTTGTCTTTCAGCAATTGCGGTGCTTTGAAGCGTTCGCCATATTTTGCTTCTAGTGTATTGGCACGAAGTAACGCTTTTTCCAAACCATATTGATTTAAAAATTGAAGTGCACCACCTGTCCAAGGGGCAAAACCAATCCCGAAGATTGAACCGACATTACCATCTACTGTTGATTCAAGTACGCCTTCTTCTAGGCAGCGCAGCGTATCGAGCGACTGTACAAATAGGAAGCGGTCAATCATTTCCTGTTCAGAAATAGCATTATCTTTCTGCCATTTACTCAAGCCTTCCCAGAGGTGCTTTTTACCGCCTTCAGGATATTCATAAAAACCTGCACCCGCAGCTTTACCTTTACGGCCAAACTCATGAATCATTGTCTGAATCACCTCATCCGCACCTGAGCGAGGCAGGTCTTTGCCTTCAGCTTGCAAGGCTTTACGTGTCTCGGCCGCGACATGTTCAGAGAGTGTTAAAGACACTTCATCTTGAATGGCCAATGGACCTACAGGCATGCCGGCTTTTAGCGCTGCCATTTCAATGCGGGCAGGGTGTACGCCTTCAGACAGTAGACGTAAACCTTCTTGTACAAAAGTGCCAAAGACACGGCTGGTAAAGAAGCCGCGACTGTCATTCACCACAATTGGTGTTTTGCCAATTTGCTGTACATAGTCATAGGCTTTGGCTAAGGTTTCAGCTGACGTGTTTTTACCTTTAATTATTTCGACCAATTGCATTTTATCGACAGGGCTAAAGAAATGCAGACCGATAAATTTAGCTTGATCTTGAGATGCATTGGCTAAGCCTGAAATTGGCAAGGTTGAGGTATTGGATGCAAAAATACCGCCATCTGCCAAATAGGTTTCTGTTTCTTGCGTCACTTTGGCTTTCAATTCGACATTTTCAAATACAGCTTCAATGATCAAGTCGCAGCCTTGTAAGTCGGCAGCATCTGCAGTGGCCTGAATCAGGCCTAAAACTTGATCTCGTTTTTCTACACTTAAACGGCCGTGATAAACTTTTTTATCTAGCAGTTTTTGGCTATAGGCTTTGCCTTTTTCAGCAGCTTCAACAGAAACATCTTTGAGTACAACTGCAATGCCTTTTGATGCTGTGGCATAAGCGATGCCTGCACCCATCATGCCTGCGCCTAAAATACCAACTTTGGTGGCTTGCCATTTCGCGACGTCTTTTGGACGGCTTGCACCTGATTTGATAGCATTTAGACCATGCCAGAAGGTGCCGATCATGTTTTTAGAAATTTGACCGGTTGCAAGGTAAGTAAAATAACGTGATTCAATCGTGAGCGCCGTATCGACATCGACTTGAGCGCTTTCAACCGCAGCCGACATAATGGCTTCGGGTGCAGGGTAACAGCCCTTGGTTTTGTCACGCAGCATAGCAGGGGCAATGGCGAGCATTTGCGCCACAGCAGGAGTCGATGGCGTACCACCCGGAATTTTATAGCCTTTTACATCATAGGGCTGTTGTGATTTTGGATTGGCTTTGACCCACGCAATGGCTTTGTCCATCAATTCTTCAAGGCTATCTGCAGTGTCTTGAATCAGCCCCAATGATTTGGCTTTTTCGACACCAATTTGTTTGCCTTCCATCAAGAGCGGAAATGCATTTTGCAGACCCAATAAACGTACCATACGTACAATACCGCCACCACCCGGCAGTAAACCTAAGGTTACTTCAGGTAAGCCAAATTTTGCCTTAGCATCATTAAGGGCGATTCGATAATGACAGCCAAGAGCTAACTCCCAGCCACCGCCAAGCGCTGTACCATTTAAGGCTGCTACAACAGGAATGCCACGGGTTTCGATATAACGCAGTTTGGCTTTCATCTCTTCAATCATATTGAAGAATTCTGTCGCATGCTCAGGTGTAGCTTGAATCAGTTCGTCTAAGTCGCCACCGGCAAAGAAGGTTTTTTTTGCGGAACGGAAAATAATCCCTGCAATATTTTCATCTGCTTGCAGTTTGTCTACCGTTTCAGCCAGTGCAGCACGGAAGTCTGCATTCATGGTGTTGGCAGATTGGTTTGGAGAATCTAAAGTTAAAATGACGATATTGTCGGCATTTTTTTCAAATTGAATTGCGCTCATTTTAGTCTCCTTATACCAACTCAATAATCGTTGCGATACCCATACCGCCACCGACACACAAGGTCGCTAAACCGCGCTTTTTACCTTGGCGTTCTAGTTCATCCATCAGGGTTCCTAAAATCATGGCGCCTGTTGCACCTAGCGGATGTCCTAAAGCAATTGCACCGCCATTCACATTGACTTTGGCAGGGTCAACCTTGAGTTCGGTCATAAAACGCATCACGACTGCTGCAAAGGCTTCATTCACTTCAAAAAGGTCAATATCATCAATGGTTAAGTTAGCTTTGGCTAAGGCTTTACGTGCAGCAGGTGCAGGGCCAGTCAGCATAATGGTCGGGTCTGCGCCCACTAATGCAGTTGCGAGCACTTTGGCACGCGGTTTTAGGCCTTGTTCTTTGACCGCTTTTTCAGAGGCCAGTAAAACTACAGCTGCGCCATCCACAATGCCTGATGAGTTCCCTGCATGGTGTACATGATTGACAGCACCCACTTCAGGATATTTTTGCAATGCGATGGCATCAAAGCCCATTTGACCCATCATGGCAAAACTTGGGTTGAGCTTGCCTAAGCCTTCTGCTGTGGTCGTTGGTTTAATAAATTCATCTTTAGCTAAAACAGTGACGCCTGCTTTGTCTTTAACCGGAACGACAGACTTGTCAAAATAACCATTGGCTTGAGCTGCTGCGGCTTTTTGCTGAGAGTTGGCTGCAAAGGCATCCACATCTGCTCGGCTATAACCGTCAATGGTGGCAATTAAATCTGCCCCAATGCCTTGTGGTATAAAATCACAGGCCATATTGGTTTCAGGGTCGAGCGCCCAAGGGCCGCCGTCACTGCCCATTGGCACACGAGACATCGACTCTACACCGCCAGCCACCACAAGGTCTTCCCAGCCAGAACGCACTTTTTGCGCTGCCATATTCACAGCTTCTAAACCTGATGCACAAAAACGGTTGATTTGAACGCCTGCTACATCATTGTCCCAACCTGCTGCAATGGCTGCGGTTTTGGCAATGTCCGCACCTTGGTCACCAATGGGGGTCACGCAGCCCAGTACAATGTCGTCTACTGCAGCGGTGTCAAATTGATGGCGGTTTTGCAATTCGTTCAATAAACTGGTCAGTAGGCTGATGGGTTTAACGGCATGCAGTGAACCATCTTTTTTACCTTTTCCGCGCGGTGTGCGAATGGCATCAATGATGTAAGCCTCGCTCATAATCCTGTCCCTATGATCTATAAATTTTTATTGGTTTTTTGAGTGTACGGATTAATCAAGCCAGTGCAATGATGAGAACGGGCGAGTCGTTTGATATTTTTGGTCAACGCTTACAGCTGAATAAGGTCAAAATCAACCTGCATATTGAAAGCGAGGATAGGCTAAGATCAGTTGCTATCGATTCAGTACAAATTGAAGATCTGCTTATGCATAAAAATGTGAAGCGAGTGTTGAAAAGTCTGGCTTGGCTTGGCTTGTTTTTGCTGGCTGCTTAGGTTTTGTATGCATAATCGTTTTTTATATTTATATGATTTATGGCATTCATCCTTCAGATGAAGGGACGGGCGGTTTAGCCTGTGAGTATGATCGAAATGATCATGTGACCAAGGCAGAAATGTATCGGATACAGGATGGCAAACGAGTGATTACGCCTGTCGATCCATTGCTTTGTCAAAAACAACGCGCAGATTTTCCGAAATAAAAAACCTGATCGAGATCAGGTTTTAGAGAATGGTATTTTTGAATATTGCTTAATGATAACCATGTAATTGGCGATATAGGCCTGGTGTTACACCGGTCCACTTTTTAAATGCACGGTGGAAAGTACTGGTTTCACTAAAACCGACTTGCTGTGCAACATCTTCAAGGGTTAAGTCTGGGTTAAGCAATAAGTGAATTGCAGCATCTCGACGTAAAGCATCTTTTACACCTTGGTAGCTCTTACCTTCAGCGGCTAAACGACGACGTAGTGTTTGCGGCGATAGATACAGCATTGAAGCAACATCGTTCAAGGTTGGCATTTCTTCGCCAATTTGACTCTTCAGCACATCACGGATACGAGATGTTAATGAATTGGTATTTTTAAATTTAACCAATAACTGTGCAGGAGCCGCTTTTAAGAATTCTTCAAGCGTTTCTTCGTTTTGACGAATGGGTAAATCTAAATAATCCGCTGCAAATGTAATTTCAGTTCGTGGTGTATCAAACTGCATGACAGGTGCAAAAAACAAGGCATCATATTCGTCAGCATGTTCAGGACGTTCATAACCGAAGTGAACACGCTCTAAAGGCAGACGACGTTCAATCAACCAAGAAGCGAGACCATGCCAAATCATCAGCATACTTTCTGTAATGAAATGGTCTGGGTCCATAGATTTTGGAATTTGAGGAACTAAACGTGCTTCGTGCTTATCACGTTCTAGTGTCACCGACCATTCATCACCAAACAGTTTGTAGAACTGCGAAGACAATTCGAGTGCATCACCGAGGGTTTTTGCATGAATAATCAATTGGCACATAATGGCAAAAGTACCCAAGCGGCGCGGTTGAATATCAAAACCGACATGTTCGTCTTGAGTCACCATCCACAACATTTTAATAAAACGTGTGTATTGTTCAGGTGAAATACGCGCTTTGGGTTGGCGTAGAAGTTCAGCCTCAATGCCAACATGAGACAATAAAGTTTCGACATCCATGCCGAGACGTCTCACACCAGTTAAGGCTGCGTTGACGAAATGGATACTGATCGTATCACGACTCATGTTTAATCCTTCAGTCTCTTTAATGTTCACAAATGTTTGACCTAAATGACGCTAAAAAAAGAAATCATGGCAATTTACAACAGCGGTTTTGCCATTTTTACATGGTAAATTGCCGAAACTATCAAGGTAAATGGCTGAACATGACATTGTTTTAATCATTTTATATTTCTACCATGGATAAAAAATCTACACAATTAGAGAAAAATATCCATGGAAGCTGCTTTAAAAGGATTGAAAGTACTCGACTTTTCGACATTACTCCCAGGGCCATTTGCGACCTTGTATTTGGCTGACATGGGTGCGGAAGTTGTGCATATTGAGTCACCGACGCGTCCCGATCTAGTTCGTTTGATGCCACCTTATGCCAATGGGCAAGCCACAGCGCATAGTTATTTAAATCGCAATAAACAATCCATCGCATTAGATTTAAAAGATCCGAAAAGCATTGAATTGATCAAAGCCAAAATTTCAGATTTTGATGTCGTCGTAGAACAATTTCGTCCAGGTGTCATGCAACGCCTGGGTTTGGATTATGCAGATTTGGCCGAAATTAATCCGCGACTTATTTACTGCTCGATTACGGGTTATGGTCAAACTGGGCACTACAAAGACCGCGCAGGGCATGACATCAATTACTTGGCTTTATCAGGCATTTCAGGTCATAGCGGACGCCAAGATAGTGGCCCGCCACCGATGGGGATTCAAATCGCCGATGTCGCAGGCGGATCAATGCATGCAATTACTGGCATCTTAGCTGCGGTGATTGAGCGTTACCGTAGCGGTTTAGGGCAATATATTGATATTTCCATGACCGATTGTGCCGTCGCATTGAACAATATGGCTGCAGCTGGCGTATTGGCTGCCAATGCGGTAACCGCGGCAGAAACTGCACATCTGAATGGCGGAAGTTTCTATGACTATTATCGAACTCAAGATGGTCGCTATCTGTCTATAGGTGGTTTGGAGCCACAGTTTTTACATGGATTGGCGCAAATTCTCGATTTACCCGCTTTAGCAACGCAAGGCATGTCATTTGATCCGCAAGACCAGACTGAAATTAAGCATGCAATTGCCCGAAAAATACTAACCAAAACATGGGCTGAGTGGAAAAAGATTTTTGCCTCTCAAGATGTCTGTGTGGAACCAGTTTTAAGTTTGGACGAAGCTCTAAATTCACAATTGGCCCAAGAGCGGCATTGGTGTGTTGAAGTTCCGCTACAAGAAGGCGACACAATGACACAAACTCAACTGGCATGTCCGATTAAATTTTCTAGATCAGCATTGATTTATACCCATGTGGGTAAAACTTTAGGTGCGGATAATTGGTTATGAATGGTATAAAAAAAGGTGATAAGTTAAACAATAAAACCTTTAAAATCTCTTAATTAGATAAACATCTATGTAAATATTGAGAGTTGTTAACAAAAAAATAAATAAATTATACAAATGTGAGAGTATTATATGAACTATTAACACAATTGGTATATAGGTCTCCGAATGAAAATAGCTGTGAGTAAACTTGGATCTTTATATCTTAGCCTCGGAATAATGCTTGCGGGTTCAGCAACCCAAGCGGCAACTACTGCAGATGCTTTCAGTTCTGAAAGCCCATGGATGTTCGGTGATTGGAACGGTCAACGAACAGCTCTCCAACAGAAAGGTTACGATTTTAGTTTTAGTTATGGTGGCGAATTAGCCACTTTGTTAGATGCAAAGCATGCTTCTGGTCATGGCACTGAATATGCGGACCAATTCGCGATCGGGGCACATCTCGATTTAGAAAAAATTGCGGGTTGGAAAGATACCGAAGCGCAAATCAATATCACTGAACGTAATGGTCGTTCATTGTCTCAAACTTCAGATGCATTAAATGGTCATTTAAGTGCAACACAAGAAGTGTGGGGTCGTGGTCAAACTTGGCGTTTGACTGATTTTTGGATCAAGAAAAAATTCTTAGACCAAAAATTAGATATTAAAGTCGGTCGTTTTGGTGAAGGTGAAGATTTCAACAGCTTTGACTGTGACTTTCAAAACTTAGCACTTTGTGGTTCACAAGTGGGTAACTGGGTCGGTGACCAATGGTACAACTGGCCAGTCAGCCAATGGGCTGCTCGCGTGAAATATAACATTCAGCCTGAACTCTATGCACAAGTCGGGGTTTATGAATACAACCCTGAAAATCTAAAACGTGGTAAAGGTTGGAACTTGAGTACCGATGGTTCAAAAGGTGCGATTATTCCTGCTGAAGTAGTGTGGACTCCAAAAGTGGGGACACAAAAGCTTCCGGGTGAATACCGTGCAGGTTACTACTACAGTACCGCTGATGCCGATGTCATTGATAGCCCAATAAATGAAAAAGATCACCATCAAGGTGGTTGGATTGTGGCGAAACAACAACTGACAGCGCACAAAGACGATGCTTCACGTGGCTTAAGCGGTTTTGTGAATGTCACCGTGCATGACTCAGACACCAATAATGTGAGTGATATGCAAAACATTGGCTTGGTCTACAAAGGTGCATTCGATGCACGTCCTCAGGATGAAATTGCGATTGGTTTAGGTCGTATCAGCATTAATGATGATGTGAATGATGCCAATATTGCCAATAACAGCGTTGATGCACGCGGTCTACAAAGTGAAGAGTATGACGCAGAGATTTACTACGGTATTCATGCAGCAAACTGGCTGACTATTCGTCCAAATATTCAATATATCCGTCACGTCGGTGCTTACAAAAATGGTGAGAATGCGTGGGTCGGCGGTATCAAATTTCAAACAGCATTTTAATTGATGTCAAATTAGAGTTCTTATAAAAGCAATTCGGTAATTCTGAGAAAAATTACGATATTTCCCCTTGAATTGTTTTTGTAACAACTTCTCTTTGCGACATAAAACGGTGGTGTGTTGAATGTGTTTCACGCACCAAATACAACATTCGACAATAGAGGTGGTCAACATGAGCAACCCATCTACCGGAACTGGGATGCGAACATTTACCGTCGTTGTGATGGCAATTTTCGCCTTAGTTCTATTGATTGGTGGTATCTGGCTGGCAGTCCTTGGCGGTTCTTGGTACTACATTATCGCCGGCCTGTTAATGCTGGCTTCAGCAATATACTTAAGAAAAATTCAAAACAGTTCTTTATACATTTATGCAGCGTTGATGCTGGGTACAGTGATTTGGGGACTATGGGAGGCAGGTTCTGACTTTTGGGCACTTGCACCGCGTTTTGATATTTTAGGCTTATTGGGCCTTTGGTTACTGATTCCTGCCGTGACACGCGGTATGGAAAATGGCAAAACTGCGAAAATTACATTATCAGGCACACTGGTGATTGCGATTATCGTGATGATCTATTCAATTTTTAATGATCCGCAAGAAATTCACGGTGAAATTAAAAATGCACAACCTCAAACAGCCAAAGCGATTGAGGGTATTGCTCCTGAAGATTGGCCTGCCTATGGTCGTACACAAGGTGGTGTACGTTATTCTCCACTCACCCAAATCAATAGCGACAACGTTAAAGATTTAGAAGTAGCATGGACTTTCCGTACGGGTGAGTTACCAACAGAAAATGACTCAGGTGAAACCACAAACCAAGTCACTCCGATTAAAGTCGGCAATGACATGTTTATGTGTACAACTCACCAACGTTTAATTGCACTTGATCCTGCGACAGGTAAACAAAAATGGGCATTCGATCCTAAACTTAAAGCGGACAATACCTATCAACATTTAACATGTCGTGGTGTGTCTTATTTTGACGCTGCAAATACCACTCAGTTTGCAAAAAGCTTAGAGAACAAACGCTCGACTTCAACTGAATGTCCGCGCAAAGTGATCTTGCCTGTAAATGATGGTCGTTTGGTTGCAGTCAATGCTGACACAGGTAAAGCATGTAGTGATTTTGGTCATAACGGCGAAGTCGATCTACAAAAAGATATGCCTTATCCGTATCCGGGTGGTTATATCCCAACTTCACCTCCAGTGGTTACTGGCACAACCATTGTGATTGGCGGTTCAACAACTGATAACTTCTCGACTAAAGAGCCATCTGGTGTCATCCGTGGTTATGATGTCAATACCGGTGAATTATTGTGGATCTTTGATACAGGGGCGCAAGATCCAAATGCCATGCCAGGCGAAGGTCAAAAATACTCTGTAGCCTCACCGAATGCATGGGCACCTTTAGCATATGACGAAAAACTTGACATCGTTTATGTGCCAACAGGTGTAGGCACACCAGACATTTTTGGTGGTCACCGTACGCCATTAGATGAACGCTATGCAAACTCAATGTTGGCATTAAATGCATCAACAGGTAAATTAATTTGGAATTTCCAAACCACGCATCATGATTTGTGGGATATGGATGTACCATCACAACCTTCATTGGCAGATATCAAAGATAAATCAGGTAATACTGTTCCTGCGATCTATGTCTTAACCAAAACAGGTAATGCATTCGTCCTTGACCGTCGTACCGGTAAAGCGATTGTGCCAATCACCGAAAAAGCAGTTCCACAAACTGTAAAACGTGGTCCACAAACTAAAGGTGAGCATTATTCTGCAACTCAACCGTTCTCTGATTTTGATTTAGCACCAAAAGATAAATTGACTGATAAACAAATGTGGGGTGCCACTATGTTTGACCAGTTGATGTGTCGTGTGTATTTCAAATCATTAAACTACGACGGTATTTATACACCACCTTCTGAAAATGGCACATTGGTATTCCCAGGTAACCTTGGGGTATTTGAATGGGGTGGTATGTCGGTGAACCAAGACCGTCAAGTCGCTGTGATGAACCCAATTGGCTTGCCATTTGTGACTAAGTTGATTCCTACAGATCCAAACCGTGAGCAAACTGCGAAAGGTGCGGGTACTGAACAAGGTGTTCAACCAATGTATGGCGTGCCTTATGGTGTGGAAATCAAAGCTTTCTTGTCACCACTTGGCTTACCTTGTAAACAACCTTCATGGGGCTTTACTGCAGGTGTAGATTTAAATACACATGAAGTGGTCTGGAAAAAACGTATTGGTACAATTCGTGATAGTTTACCGAAATTGTTCCAATTACCTGCTGTGAAAATTGGTGTACCAGGTCTTGGTGGATCAATCTCGACTGCTGGTAATGTCATGTTTGTAGGCGCAACACAAGATAACTATATCCGTGCAATCAATGTAACGAATGGTGATACTTTGTGGGAAGGTCGTCTACCCGCAGGTGGTCAAGCGACTCCAATGACTTATGAAGCAAATGGTAAACAATATGTTGTGATCATGGCTGGTGGTCATGGTTCATTTGGTACAAAACTTGGTGATTACCTTGTTGCGTATGCGTTACCAGATAAAAAATAAGTGATTTTACATCGCTAAATAAAAAGCCCGATTTATCGGGCTTTTTATTGGCTGAAATTCTTTATGTAAATTTATGCTAAGTAATGGAGAAATAATTCAATATATTAATAAATAAAAAGTAAATGACCGGAATCCGCTATATCAGTGAAATTGCGACAGTCTTATCAATAAAATCGCTATTAAATATGTAAAAAACGCATTTTCTTGATAGATAAAATCTCGTTATGCTATGCATTGTTATAATAGAAATTACTAGCTGTACGCCATGTATTTATATACTGATTTTGACCAGCAACTGGTTAATGAACGTGTTGCACAGTTCCGTGATCAAACGGAACGTTATTTAGCAGGTAAATTGACGGAAGATGAATACCGTCCACTGCGTCTTCAAAACGGCCTTTATGTACAACGTTATGCACCGATGCTACGTATTGCAGTACCTTATGGCCTGATGAATTCTAAACAATTACGTAAAATTGCGTCATTGGCTCAGGACTATGACCGTGGTTATGCGCACGTATCTACTCGTCAAAACATTCAGTTTAACTGGCCTGCACTAGAAAATGTGCCTGATATGTTACAAGAGCTCGCATCTGTTCAAATGCATGCGATTCAAACTTCGGGTAACTGTATTCGTAACACCACAACTGACCAATATGCAGGTGTGGTTGCAGGTGAAATTGCTGACCCACGCCCAACGTGTGAATTGATTCGTCAATGGTCAACTTTCCACCCAGAATTCGCTTTCTTGCCACGTAAGTTCAAGATTGCAGTTTCAGCACTGGAAGAAACTGATCGTGCGGCAACGTCTTTCCATGATATCGGTGTGTATATCGTGAAAAATGAAGCAGGCGAGATTGGCTATAAAATCAAAGTGGGTGGTGGTTTAGGCCGTACTCCAGTGATTGGTAGCTTTATTCGTGACTTCTTGCCACGTGAAGATTTGATTGCTTATTTAGAAGCGGTACTTCGTGTATACAACTTACACGGTCGTCGTGATAACAAATATAAAGCGCGTATCAAAATTTTGGTGAAAGCATTAACACCAGAAGTATTTGCAGAGAAAGTGGAAGCTGAATTTGCACATACCATCCAAACATTAAAAATTGATGCTGATACCTTGGCGAAAATGGATGAGAACTTCACACCATTTGATTACCAAGATTATGCGGATGAAGACTTCGCAGAGCAATTTGCCGCAGAGCCGAAATTTAAACAATGGTTCAACATCAATACCAATGCACATAAAGTCAAAGGTTATCGCATCGTTACGATTTCTTTGAAACGTGCGGGTATTGCACCGGGCGATATGACCGTTGAAGAAATGAACCTAATTGCTGACTTGGCTGATAAATATACCTTTGGTGAGTTCCGTACCACACATGAGCAAAATATTGCGCTTGTAGATGTACCGCAAAAAGATTTGTTTGATCTATGGAAGATCCTTGATCAACACAATCTTGCACGTGCGCATATCGGTTTCTTAACCGACATCATTTGCTGCCCTGGTGGTGATTTCTGTTCATTGGCGAACGCGAAATCGATTCCAATTTCTGAAGCCATTACACGTCGTTTTGATGACTTAGACACTATTTACAATTTGGGTAAATTGGATCTGAACATCTCTGGCTGTATGAATGCGTGTGGTCACCACCATGTCGGTAACATCGGTATTTTAGGTGTAGACAAAAAGGGTGCTGAGTTCTATCAAATCACTTTGGGTGGTAATGCCGACCATGATGCATCAATTGGTGACATCTTAGGCCCATCATTTGCAGCTGATGTTGTACCTGACATCATCGAAGAGATCTTAAATACTTATCTAGACCTTCGTGCAGAAGGCGAAGAGTTTATTGATACTTACCGCCGTGTTGGCATCCAACCATTTAAGGAGCGTGCATATGCTTAATACAGCACTACAAGTCCTCTCTAAAGATGGCTCGATTGCAGACAATACTTACCAAGTCATTGGTGAAGATGGTGTGTTGCCACAAGGTGACGTGGTTTTAACAGTTGAGCAGTTAGATCAACTTGCGAATGTGTCTGGTAAAAAAGCACTTTTCGTAACGGTGGATGCTTCACCTGAAACCAATGAATTCCCGCTTGACCAGTTAGATGCCATTTTCATCGAATTTGCCGGTTTTAATGATGGTCGTGGCTATTCATTTGCTGCATTGTTACGTCGCCAAGGTTTCCAAGGAGAACTACGTGCGACAGGTGATGTATTCAAAGACGTGTTGAACTACATGAAGCGTTCAGGTTTCGATACTTTTGTAGTGAAAGAAGGTAAAGATATTGCTGAAGCTGCTGCTGGCTTAGGTGATTTTACCAATCCATATCAAGCTTCAACTGCAGTGCCGCAAGCGCATTATCAAACTGGTGCTTAAGTGCCTTGATCAATAAAAAAGCCTCCATTCGGAGGCTTTTTTATTGATCGAAATACTTTTAATGAGTGATTATTCATTTTTAAGCTGGCAATTGACCATCCATTTAATACCGAACTGATCGGTAAATGCGCCATACAGCGCACCCCAAAAGGTCTTTTCGAGAGGCATTTCTATAGAGCCACCTTTGGACAACGCATCAAACAGTCGTTTTGCTTCAGCTTGTTCACCACTGTCTAAATTAATAGAAATATAATGATTGCTGCCTACGGTAGAGGGTTGGTTGGTTTGTGCACAAAATTTTTCGTTGACATCTGAGGCCATCAGCACGGTAAATTCATTGATCGGTAGGGAAATATGCATAATCTTTTGCTGATCTGCATCGGATAGTGAAATGCCTTCCTCAGCAGGCATATCACCATAACGCATCACATTGAGGAACTCTCCACCAAATACAGAACGATAAAAATTAAAGGCTGCCTCGGTATTGCCTTGAAAATTCAAGTAGTGATTGAGCTGCATGGTGGTCATCCATTTTTATTATGTCGACATTTATTTTAAGAGCCTTGGCTGAGCTGTATGTGAACAATTTATGTCTAAAATGTAAGCATAAAAAATCCCTCTTACAGAGGGATTTTTCAGTCTCCCTCCTTTATTAAAGGAGGGGTTAGGGGAGGATTAAAGAATATTCCCTCTAAATCGCCCTTTGTGAAGGGAGTCAGCAGAGGATTAAAGCAATTCAATCGCCACAGCAGTCGCTTCACCACCGCCAATACACAGCGCTGCAATACCACGTTTACCGCCTGTACGTTTTAATGCATGGATCAGCGTTAAGATAATGCGTGAACCTGTAGAACCAACAGGATGTCCAAGCGCACAAGCACCCCCGTTGATATTTACTTTTTCAGCATCTAATTTAAATTCATCAATAGGGCACATCGTGACCATGGCAAAAGCTTCATTAATTTCCCATAAATCGACATCAGCAACATTCCAACCCGATTTATCTAGAACTTTTTGAATTGCGCCTACAGGTGCAATAGTAAATTCTGAAGGATGCTGTGAATTTGATGCATAAGCCACAATTTTCGCTAGTGGATTTAAGCCCTTTGCTGATGCTTGTTCTGCTGATGTTAATACTAAAGCAGACGCACCATCAGAAATAGAACTGGCATTGGCAGCGGTAATTGTTCCATCTTTAGCAAAAGCAGGGCGCAGTGTTGGAATTTTTTCGATATTGGCGTTAAAAGGCTGTTCATCTTTATCGATAATCACATCGCCTTTACGACTTGAAACAGTGACAGGCACGATTTCGTCAGCAAAATAACCCTCAGTAATTGCAGTTTGAGCACGTTTAAGCGAGCGAATGGCGAAGTCATCCATTTGTTCACGTGTATAGCCTTTTGTATTTGCCATATCTTGCGCAAAAGACCCCATGAGTCGGCCCGTTTCTGCATCTTCTAAACCATCTAAGAACATATGATCTTTAACGTCACCGTGGCCCATACGGTAGCCAGCTCGTGCTTTGGTCAAAACATAAGGGGCATTGGTCATTGACTCCATACCACCTGCAACCACGACTTGAGCCGAACCTGCCTTAATCATATCTGCCGCTTGCATCACGGCCTTCATACCTGAACCACACAGCTTGTTGATGGTTACGGCACCAGTTGAATCTGGAAGACCGGCTTTACGCATCGCTTGACGGGCAGGACCTTGTTTCAGACCAGCCGGAAGCACACAGCCCATAATGACTTCTTCAACATCTGTCGGTTGTATACCCGCGCGTTCGATGGCTGCTTTAATCGTAACTGCGCCTAATTCTGGTGCAGTGACAGCGGCTAAACTCCCTTGAAAACCACCCATTGCTGTACGGGCACCATTCACGATGACGATATCAGTCATTACATGTCTCCATTTTCTTATACATTTTGAATACGTCAGCAGTATAAGTAAAATTGAACAGGAATAAAGCAAATTTAAAAAGCTGTTTTGTACTCGCCGGTTCTCAAATTAGCAACTGGCTGGGTTTTCAAATCGGATATGTCCCATTCGACTTAAGACCGCTCGGATCGGTTGAAGCGTTGATTTCGAACAGTAGTAGAAACTGCCATTTGAACCATTGGGTAAACCTGAGCTGGCCTGAAAGGTTAGACTTGGAATGTGTAGAGTCCCACGCCAAGAGAGATCACCATATTTTAAGTTGAGTTTATCTTGCAGTAATATTTTTTCATTTGCGTCGACTTGACGGTTTTTATTACTGTCAATAAATATGATCAGACCACTGTTCCAATTGTTAGGTTGGCAAAGTTTAAAGTCAAGACTAGGACAAATCACAATATTGGAGTGATAAATTGTGGCCTGAGCCCTTGCGAAAGCATTGTGATTCTGAATAGTCAATTTGATGTTATTCGCTTCGCGCTGCGCCATTAAATTGTTGAAATGTGGTAAAGCTATCGTCACGATAATGACCATAATCGCAATTGAGACCAAAAGTTCAAATAAAGTAAAGCCGGTTTCTTTGTTGTAAGGCATTGATTTAATCCAAAATTTAATATTATTTTTATATGTCTAATGTTATATGTGTTTTTAATGGCGATATTAATTTTGAGTATAGAATTTTATTACTCAATTTTAGATAAAGCTGTTAAAATGAAAATAGCAAGTGACAATAGGCGATTCACTGCTCAAAATTGAGTAAAAATTTACCGAATTACAACGGAAATTGTAAGTAATTTTGTCAATAATTTACTTGATTAGATTAATCAAGCACTTGGAAAAAGAAAAAAGTGTTTGTATGATTCAGCGTGAATAGCTTAAAAAAAAAACTGGGGTATAAGAAAGCCTATCTCAGGATAGCCAATTTTTCGGCTTGAGCTTGAACAACAATTGTTATCTCTGGAGGATAAATCCATGAAAATGAGTCGTATTGCATTAGCAATGCTCGTAGCTGCTCCTTTAGCTGCTGCAAACGCAGGCGTAACTGTTACTCCATTAATGCTTGGTTACACTTTCCAAGACACTCAACACAATAACGGTCGTGATAACTTAATTGACGACAATGCAGAACTTCAAGATGACTTGTTTGTTGGTGCAGCACTTGGTGTTGAACTAACTCCTTGGTTGGGTTTTGAAGCTGAATATAACCAAGTGAAAGGTGATGTAGATGCAGACCTTGGTGAATACAAGCAAACTCAAATCAACGGTAACTTCTATGCTACCTCTGATTTGATCACTAAAAACTATGACAGCAAAGTTAAGCCATATGTATTGTTAGGTGCTGGTCACTATAAATACAAATTTGATGAAAACTTCCGTGGCGACCGTGGTACTACTGAAGAAGGTACTTTAGGTAATGCTGGTCTAGGTGCTTTCTGGCGCTTAAACGACGCTTTATCTCTACGTACTGAAGCTCGTGCTACTTACAACATCGATGAAGATTTCTGGAACTACACAGCTTTAGCTGGTCTTAACGTAGTTCTTGGCGGTCACTTGAAACCTGCTGCTCCTGTAGTTGAAGTTGCTCCTGTAACTCCAGTTGCTCCAGTTGCTCCAGCTCCTCAAGAGTTGACTGAAGATCTTAATATGGAACTTCGTGTGTTCTTTGATACAAACAAATCAAACATCAAAGATCAATACAAACCTGAAATTGCTAAAGTAGCTGAAAAATTAGGTGAATACCCTAATGCTACAGCTAACATCGAAGGTCACACAGATAACACTGGTCCACGTGCTCTAAACGAACGTTTATCACTAGCTCGTGCTAACTCTGTTAAATCTTCACTTGTTAACGAATACAACGTTGACCCAGCTCGTTTATCTACTCAAGGTTTCGCGTGGGATCAACCAATCGCTGACAACAACACTAAAGAAGGCCGTGCTATGAACCGTCGCGTATTCGCTACGATTTCTGGTAGCCGTACTGTAGTGGCTCAACCTGGTCAAGCTCAATAATTTGAGTTTAACTTCGGTTAGAAAAAAGCGGCTCTTTTGAGTCGCTTTTTTTTTGTTAAAAATTTAAAAAAGGAGATTTAAATTTGGCTAAAAGGCACTAACGCAAAAGCGTTGTTTACTTTTAAATAATCGTTGGATGTAAAAGGATTTATCTATTCATGTGGCAATTAAGCATGTAAAAATTCAAACTATTGTATATTAATTAATCATCTGTTTGCCTAAGAGCTTTAATTGAACATAACCAGGTTGTATTTTTATTTTTTTATAAAAGCAATAAAAAAACAATTATTTACATTTGTCTTATCTACAATTTATAAAAAATGAATATTTATATTTTTCATTAAAAAAATATAATCATCGGGATTCATGATGCAGTTAAGAATTATTCTAAATATAATAATGATTCTTATTCAAGTAAAACTAATCTTGAAATGATGAATAATTTTGCAAAAACACACTTAGTACGTTCTATAACTATGGTGCTGCTCGGTGTTGGAGGGGCTACATCTGTGTTTGCAGCGGATACAACGGTACTTGAGACGATTGAGGTTGAGGTACCTGCAGAAAAGCAACTTGCAAATGGAAAATTGAAAGCGCAGACAGAACTTGGTGCACTGGGAAATAAAAAAATTGTTGATACGCCATTTAGCGTTGCTGCATATAGTGAAAAGTTAATTGAAGAACAGCAAGCGACCACCGTGGGTGAAGTGCTGAGAAATGATGCGAGTGTTCGTATCACAACAAACCAAGGCCATTTAAACGAAAACTTTAATATTCGTGGCTTTGATGTCAATCATGATGATATTGCACTAAATGGTATCTATGGTATGGCACCTTATGGGCGTGTACCGACTGAATTTCTAGATTCGGTAACGGTTTTAAAAGGCCCGAATGCCTTAGTTGCTGGGATGTCACCAGCAGGTTGGGTCGGTGGTGTGGTCATCGCTAAAACTAAGCGTGCAGATAAAGAAAAAACTCAAGTTTCAGCTTCAATGGAAGAAGGTGGTTTTTACCAATCAGGTTTTGACGTTTCGCGACGTTTTGGTGCTGAAAAAGAATTTGGTCTACGTGTGAATGGTGCTTATGGTCAAGGTGAGCACATTATTGAAGGCATGGAAGATAAACATGCATCAGGTGCAATTGCTGCAGACTATACAACGGATAAGTTAAAACTTAATTTTGATGCCTATGCGGTACGTGATGACCGTAATGGTGGTTCGCCTGCGATGGTGGCATTTGGTGTCAAAGATGCTCATGGCCATACCTATAATGGCGTGCTTGCTGCACCTAAAGGCGATACCAATTATTTTAAAAATTTGGAAGGCCATACTGATAGTGAGTTTGTAGGCTTAAGTAGTGAATATGCATTTACACCTGACTTAAATGTTTATGCAGGTGTAGGACATATTGAAAAGGCCTATAGTGGCCATATTTTTGGTACGCGTCTTGTCGTTGGCCAAGCAGATGGTCATGCCACATCTCAGTACTATCGTACGGGGTCATCAGAGTCGATTACATCAGCAAATACAGGTATTCAATATAAGTTTAATACGGGTGCTGTAAAACATGCTGTAAATGTTCGAGCTGATTATTTGACCAAAGAAACAGATCAGCATGTTGCGGCAACACAAGAGAAAATTAATTCAACTAATTTGTATGATCCTGATACGACTGTAGGGATGCCTTCTGCGTACCCAGTGGTTAAACCGAATTTAGATAATAAATATACTAGCTATACGGTATCTGATCAGATTTCAATGTTAGATGATAAGTTGCAATTTATTGTTGGTGCACGTTATCAAGATATCGACACAAAGAATTTACAGAAAAATACAGGCTATCAAGACGATAAAATATCCCCAAGCTTAGGTGTTGTGGTTAAACCATTTGGTGAGAATCTTTCTATTTATGCAAACTATGTTGAAGGTCTTTCTGAAGGTGTAACGGTGAATAATGTTGCAGATGCCAACAATAATGTCACCTTTGCGCCATTCCAAACCAAACAATATGAATTGGGTGCTAAATATCAAACAGGTAGTTGGTTAAATACATTTGCACTTTATCAAATTGAAAAACCATCGACGATGTCTTCTGATTATTCTGATGGAAATACAGGTAGTAGTGTCAACCAAATCACAACAGATGATGCAGAAACACGTTCACGTGGCGTCGAGTGGGCATTTTCTGGGGAGATTTATACTGGACTAAATCTGATGGGTAGCTTGGCTTATATTGACGCTGAATATACCAAAGCAGCGGTGAAAAGTGGCGTAACCAATCAAGGTAATACGGTGTATGGTTTTCCTGACTTTACTGCTACACTCGGCTTGGATTATGCAGTGCCGTATGTGGATGGTTTGAATGTCAATGCACGTGCAAACTACGTGAGTGAACAGTACTTAAATGAAACTAATACACTTAAACTGCCAGACTACACAATTTTAGATCTTGGTGCGCGCTATAAAACTCAATTAGGTGGTGTGAACACAACGTTCTTAGCTAATATTGATAACGTGACTGATGAAAAATATTGGGAAGGTATATTTAACTCAGGTTATGCCTTAGTGGGTGGTCCACGTACTTATAAAGTTGGTGTGACTTTTGATTTCTAAGTTAGATTAGTTTTTTAATATAAAAAGCCACCTATTTAAGGTGGCTTTTTTGTTGATGAGTGATTCACGGAATATATTGCTTCACCACACCGTCATCTAGGAGTTGTTGGAAATGCTCAACCACACTGTTTTGAATATCACGGTATTCGATCCCTAATTCTTTCTTGCTCTTATCTGCATTAAAGTAAATTGGGTAACCCATATTGAGTTCAACAAATTTACGTGGGAAACCTGCAAGAGGGCCAAATGCTTTAAAGGCAAACTTCGGTAAGGTATTACGTGGAAAAGGAAATTTATTACCAAAATGCGAGCGTAATATTTTCCCCATTTCTAATAAACTTAATGTGCCACCGCTAATGATATAACGACCTGATGCTTTAGGGTTTAATGCTGCTTGTACGTGCGCTTCGGCGACATCACGGACATCGACAATTCCATTCCACATTGGTGGAACACCGGCCAAAGTCATACCATTGGCAAACTGTTGTAGAACTTCAACGCTTCCTGACTGTGTTGACGCTGTTAAAGATGGCCCCATGACCAGTGCTGGATTAATACAGACCAGATCCCAACGGTTTTGTGCTTTTTGCATTTCCCACGCTTTGCGCTCAGCCATCACTTTTGAATATGGATAAGGCTGATGCGTCTCAGAGCTAGAAGTGTTCCAATGCGATTCATCAAATTCATTATGCTCGGTCTGTAGAATATCAATGGCATCACCATAAGTTGATGCAATGCTTGACGTTACCACCACTCGCTTAACGGATTCAGTTTTATTTACACTATTGAGTACATTTTCAGTGCCTAAAATAGCCGGATCAATAATGTCTTTTATTGCGTCTTTATAGTTGGTCACTACAAAAGGGGATGCCATATGGATCACAATGTCACAACCTTGCATGGCTGAATCAAATGCACCCTCATCTAATAAATTGGCTTGGAACAGTTTTAAAGTGCCAGTTGTATCAGCTGCAATTTTTTCGAGATGTGCAAATCCTGATGTTTTATTCAGATCACGAACTGTGGCATGTACCGTGTGCCTTAATTCGAGTAAATTTTTGATGACCCAACTGGCAATATAGCCTGTCGCGCCTGTGACGAGTATCTGTTTTGTTGTCTTGCTATTCATATTCTTCAACTTTAATTGACGCATTTTTTTATCATATTGAGAATATTTAGTTTTGTCTTTGATTGATTTGAAAAAATATATGTTGATGATTGGGTTTAATGCGCACTAAATTCAGCAGAGAATGCATGTGAATGCTGAAAAAGTATTTTTTTATTGATCTTAAAAAACGCGAATATGGGATGAATGTTGGATAGATGTATATTCTTATGATTATGGACGCAAAACCTCACAAATGAATGGATAAAGAGTCATATCTAACTTGTGCGCTTTAACTTAAAGCCTAGATCTTAGGTCTAGGCTTCTTCATTTCGTAATAGATGCAGCTTTTGAAAATTTTAATTTTGAATCAGAGATTTCACTTTAAATATGATAAAACCAAAGAATAAAGAAGATTTTGATTGGTATGTAATAAGTGAATTTTTCAGGTGATGTAGAGATTTTTGTATCCTGTCTTGGAACTAAAGAGTCAAGTTCAGATATTTTGAAAGCAGTTATTCTTGTTGCAAGTGAGTTTGACTCATTAGAGACTAATTTCGGTGGAGAAAAGCTATTCTATTGGCAATTTTTAAGAGAGGGGTTACGTTCAGGTTTAATGAACATCAAATGATGTGTGCTTAAAAAACAGGAGGGTTTAACTTGGTAAACTATACATACTCATTAGGAGTTTACCATGAGCAAGAAACAGAAGACTTACACCGCAGAATTTAAAGCTGAAGCCATAAAAGCCATTG
>NZ_VPBO01000038.1:0-21802 GCF_013418655.1 Acinetobacter sp. YH12128
CCTTCCCGAACTCAGAAGTGAAACCTCTTAGCGCTGATGGTAGTGTGGGGTTACCCATGTGAGAGTAAGTCATCGCCAGCTCATTATTCGAAACACCCCCTGACTAGTGCAGGGGGTGTTTTTTTATACCGGGAAAAAGGTAAAAGAAGAAAAGAAGAAAAGAAGAATAGAATAGGAAAATGAATAAGTTAAAGTGACGAATAAATGAATATTTCTGCCTCAAATATAAATTTAATAGTCTTTTATATTTCTATAAAGTTTATTGATCCGCTGAAATAATTGATTGCGTTGCAGCTTTAAGCATATATAAGACTTGGCCTAATAAAATGTCCTTATCAGTCAATGCCACAATAATCATGGGATGATTTTGTGCAGCAACAGATGCAAGTATCGCTTTTCCATTTTCGGCATCTAAGGTTATATTTTGACAACCGACCAAATGAATTTCTTTAATAAATGCTGACACCATTGCAAGGATAGAGCTGCTAACCGCAGCTAACTTGCTATTGTTATATTGCCCACGTTTGTAAACACTTGTTAGCTCAAATCCATCTGTTGAACACACCATGATGAAATGAACGCCTCGTGCATTGTTAATAATATTATTTATTTGTTCACGGGCATGTTGTATTAACTCATTCGAAGCGGTGCGTTTTGTGACATTAAACATTAATAGCTCCTTATGCGGTAATGTAGTGATTTACTTCGATTGAGGTAATTAAAGCTTCAAGTAGCAGTAAAACGTCAGATTTTTTGCGACAGTCAATAAAGAATAGGGGCGAATATAAGTCCTGACTAATCAGCCAATCTTTGTAGATAGCAGTATTCGTTGAACTTGTGATTTCGTCTGTATGGGTAATTCCAATGGCTATGTTATCTGTATAGTTTTGGAAGGTTTCTAAGTAGCTTTCGAGTTCACTTAAGGGATCATTAACATTATGATCAATCAAAATAATTGCACCGATTGCGCCTTGACAAATCACAGGCCAAATAAAATCAAAACGACTTTGTCCAGGGGTACCATATAAACCTATTTTTAAACCATCTTCTAAGGTCACTTCTCCGTAGTCGATACCTACTGTAGTTTCAAGTTTTTGATGGCTGGTTTGATCTGTATTAAACGCCTCGGTCAGTAGAACTGGGATATCAGAAAGTGAACGGATCGCTTCAGTATTTCCAGCACCCATAGAACCAGCAAAGACAATTTTATATTGCTGAAGAATCATGTTTGATGTCCTATTCTAAAATCCAAATTTACGGCGTAATTTACGAAAGAAGTTTTGCACAAAGTTCTTTTCTTCTGTTGGTTCATGCGTTTCAGGTGGCCTGTAATGTTTATCCCAAAGATTTATTTTTTTAATATTCAGTGATGCCATATTCGCAGCAATGAACTGTCGAATGGTGCTGAGGGGTATATCATATTGTTCTGCGATCGCTGATATCTTTGCGCCCTGGATAAAGCATGCAGAAAGTTGAAAAATTTGTTTATGAGATAAATGTTCAGCAGGTTTTGGCCAGCTTAAAATTCGAAAATGACCATCTTCAGGAATTGTTTGATAAAAATTCGGAGTTTGCCAAAATAGATTCCATATCCAGTCTTGAAGGATGACTGGATGCTTTCGGCTTACATGGGTCATATCTTCAATTGATGCGAAATCATATTTAAAACTAGCATCGGTGTGTTGTAGTTGACGCTCGAGGTTGAGCCAAGCTATGTTTTGTGCGGTATCAATTACTGCTATTGTGCCTAGATCATCATATAGGTGCAATTTTTCATGATTATCTTCTGCATACATTTTTTTGAAGTAATCATCTTCCAAATTAAAATCGCTAAAGCTTTGAGTTTGACATTTTTGTGCATGCTCTATGGATTCGTTAAGGCTATTATGGCTGACGAGATGTTTATCAATCCATTGATTGAGCTCTTGATTGTCATCAACGGGAAGGAACAGAGTATTATTTCTGACGCACCCTGATTGTTGGTTGTCTTTCGAGATCCTGAGCCAAGGTAAAGCGCGGCGTGTTAATATTTTTTGAATTCCTTCGGTGTCAAAAAAACGCTCATGAATAAATAAGCAATCTAGATTCACATCAGATGCACTTTTCCATTGGATATTAAAGTGCTGTGGAAAAATTGCGTAAAGCTGATGTTTGAGTTGATCTGAATCATGAATACTTAATCCTGCAATGCCGATATTGATATATTGCTTATTCATGGTGTTCCTCGACTAATTTTATTCAAACCTGTAAAACATTTTGGGAATAAAAAACCCTCTTATTGGTATAAGAGGGTTGGGTGAAATTAAGCAAAATCTAAACTTTTTTCATAGGTTTTTAATTCGTGTCGAGCCATGGCTAGGTTTGCTTTGGCACGATCAAGTACTAAATATAAGAACACGGATTCATTATTTTCCAGCGGACGAATCAAGTGATACTGTTTTCCTAAGGTAATTAAAATATCGACAATATGATCATCTAAGTTGAGTGACTGAGCGACACGTCTTTTGGAGCGAACCACTTCAGTATTTCCAGCAGCTGCTAACTCTAAATCAATATCTCCTCAGCCTTGTGTCGCCATAGCTAGGCCACTTTCACCGTCTACCAGTGCCGTTGCATGAAAACCGTCGATTGTTGTGAGTGATTCTAATGAAACTTTAGCCATTTTTATGCCCCTCTTTTAGGTTATACATGATTATTATTTGTAGATATTTAGGTAATTAACTAGCGTTTTTAACTACATAATTTAATTATAGGAAGCGTAAGGGGCATTGCAATAAAATTAATTTTTTGCTTTAAAAGGATAATATTCTAAATATAGCGTTAAGTTTTAGGATTTAAAAAATGTGATTTAATTTGCTATATATATTTTTTATGTATTTTAAAACTTTATTTTTGATATAAAATTTACCAAAATTCAAATGTAATATTTTGTAAATGGTGTGATAAAACTCGATTTTTGCAGACTAAAGCTGACTGATTTACATAAAGAAAACAAAAAGTGATCTAAAGGCGTGTAATTTAGAATATTCGATTAAAAAAAACCTGCTTAAAAAGCAGGTCATTGATTTAGAAAAATGAAGTCACTTAAGCAAAAATATTACAAGCTGCAGATGCTAGAATCCATAAAATCACCACTGCAACGATAGGCTCTACAATTTTTGACCAAGTTGGTACTTGTACTTCAGTTGTCACGTCATCTTGCGTATGTTGTTGATTAACCATTTGATTGAACTCCTTCATTGATGCTTCTAATGATATCTCTTCTTGCAGATTTGGTTTAGAACCAAGGAGCTCTGTTAGGTTGTTTGTTGACCAAACCCAATCATCCGCTTGACCAGAAAGATGTTCAATTTGTCCATTGAGTAATTCTCGAATACTTTGTGGCGAATGTGAGCCTGTATCATGAAGTTGTTTTAATTCATTTAATTGTAAATGAAAAACTTCTGTAGTTAGGTTTTCGAGTTCAGAGCGTTCTAATGTTGATGCATTTGAAGGGTTTGTAGTGAGATGGCGTGAAACTTCCTGAATATAGAGTTCATCAGGCTGAGTAATTTCTTGATAAACCTTTTCGCCATTAATGCGTAGCTGATGAATTAATTCACCTAAGGTTAAAGCATTAATTTCACGTAAATGTTGTCGTTTTTCTTCACGATTTAAATGACTTAAAAGCATAGGCTTTTGAGATTCTATTTGTTCGACAAAATATTGTACTAAATCAAAAGCCATTATTCGCTTCCTTATTCTTTAATCGAGCAACCTTAAACCCGGTTTTTTCTTCGGCTGCTCTTGTTGTTCTTGGTCGTTTGATTTTAAAGCATTTTGATCATTCTGAATACCTTCATATTCTTGAGGATCGAAGAACATGCCTTGACCATTTTCACGTGCATAGATACCTAGAACAGCAGAAAAGGGGATATAGAGGTTTTGCGAAACGCCACCAAAGCGTGCAGAGAAAGTAATCGTCTCATTGCTCATATGCAGCGCATGCGTTGCATGGGGTGCAATATTCAGGACAATTTGGCCATCTTGGATATATTGAACTGGTACCATCGTACCATTCTGTGTCGCATCGACAAGTAGGTACGGTGTAAGTTGATTGTCACAAATCCATTCATAAAGTGCCCGTGTTAAGTATGGACGCGTTGGAGTGAGTTGTAGTTCCTGTTCAGACATAATGCTTACTCGAATATTTATGGGAAATTAATTTTTTGCTAAAAGCTCGCTATAGCGATTTTTTTCCTGCAATGTCATCGATTTGATAAATGCAGGACGGCTAAAGATGCGTTGGCAATAGAGAAATATAGGGCGGCATTGCTGTTTGGGAAGCTCAATCCCCATGGCTTTTAGGCGCAGAAATACAGGTGCGAGCATACAGTCTAACATGCTAAATTGTTCAGACATAAAATAAGGATAATGCTGAAACAAGGGGGTTAGTGAAATGAGTGTATCACGTAATTGTTTTTGTGCTTTTTGTTTGGCTTTTTCATCGAGGGTATCGGGATGGCGAAGCATAATATCGGCAAGTCTTAACCAATCTTGTTCGAAGCGCCATACATATTGACGTTGCTCTGCACGAGGCATGGGTGCATCTGCATACAGTTTATTTTGACGATATCGGTCATCCAGATATTCGGCAATAATACTGCTTTTATAGAGTTTTAGGCCATTTTCAATCATCATCGGAAGTTGATTGTAGGGATTTAAACTTGCAAGATCTTCGTCTTCATCATCAGCAATAATTAAATTATGTTTGATTTGCTTCTCTGCAAGTACATAGCGTATCCAGTGTGAGCGAAAGTCATCCGCATGACTGTAAAGCGTAATCCCTTGAAGAGGTGCATTTTCGACTGACATAATCCGAGACGATGAGAAATGAATAAGATAGGATACTAAAATTAGACAGTAAAATCACGGAGACTTTAGCAATATCAATGCAGCTACAGTGAAAATTACAGTTTTGTTTTATTTGATTTTATCTGATAGCTTTTCATGTCATTCATTTACCTGATCGTCACCGCATGATGACCATTGCACTTGTACAAAAAATATTATTTTTTGCTGCAGTTATTTTTATGGGCATTGGCTTTTATACGGCACTCGCTGGAGGTTATGCCTCTGATTATGGAGCAGAGGATGATATCCTAGAACAAAAAAGCAAAATGACCATCTGTACAATTACACTAATATTGTCGGTTATATGCTTAATTGCGAGTTTTAGTCTTTTTGTTTATCGGATCGTTATTCTATTTGCATCATCTTCATAAAAATCAAGATATAAAAAAACCTTGGCATAAGCCAAGGTTTTTTGTCCGATTCGGTAAACGAATTAACGTTTAGAGAATTGAGGACGTTTACGAGCTTTACGTAAACCAAGTTTCTTACGTTCAACTTCACGAGCATCACGAGTAACGAAACCAGCTTGACGAAGAGCAGGTTTAAGAGTTTCGTCAGAAGCGATCAATGCACGAGTAATACCGTGACGGATAGCGCCTGCTTGACCACCGATACCACCACCAGCAACAGTGATGTAAAGGTCATATTTCTCAGTAGCTTCTAAAAGCTCAAGTGGTTGGTTAACAACCATACGAGCAGTTTCACGACCGAAATATTGTTCTAAAGAACGGTTGTTGATTACGAGTTTACCAGTACCAGCTGATAGGAAAACACGTGCAGTTGCGGTCTTACGGCGACCTGTACCATAGTTAGTAGCCATGTGCTGTATCCCTTAGATGTCCAAAACTTGTGGCTGTTGAGCAGTATGTGGATGCTCAGTACCAGCGTACACTTTCATTTTCTTGATCATTGCATAACCAAGAGGACCTTTTGGCAACATGCCTTTTACAGCACGTTCGAAGATTTCTTCTGGTTTGTGAGCAACTAATTTTTCGAAATTAGTTTCACGAATACCACCAGGGAAACCAGTGTGGCGATAATATTTCTTATCAAGTGATTTTTTACCAGTCACTTGAACTTGCTCAGCATTGATAACAACGATGTAGTCACCAGTGTCAACGTGAGGAGTATAAGAAGTTTTGTGCTTACCGCGTAAACGACGAGCGATTTCAGTCGCAAGGCGACCTAAAGTTTTGCCAGAAGCATCAACAACGTACCAGTCGTGTTGAACTTCAGCTGGCTTAGCGCTGAGAGTTTTCATTAAACCACTACCTATTATAGTTGGTTTGGACTATGGAAGCTGTCCAAACAAAAGGAGACGCGATTCTATACGAATACGTGAAGAATCACAAATGAAAATATAAAATTTCAAGCGCTGTATTGTAGTATATTTCTTCAGCAATAAACAGCAGATAATCCAGAAATTATAAAAAAAGCGGGTGAATGTAAATCATGTCGAATTCTAATCTGTTAAAAACCACACCTGACCCCTTATTTTGGCGACATTGGTGGTATTTAATGGGCTTATGTAGCACCTTGATTTTAAGCCCAACTTTTTTGTATTTGGTGTCTTTGCATGGGGCGGATGGCGCAATCATCGTTTTGTTAATGATGCTCACTTTATTTTTCCTTAGTTATTTATTGGTTTATCTGTTGATTGGATTATTGCTTGTGGGCGGTATGTTTTTTGGCTGATAACGAACTACCCGCAGCATGTACCGACCGTTCAGCGCGGCATTGTAATTCTTATTGCACTGATTTGGATCATTGGCATTTCAGGTTTTGCTTTCGATTTCATTCCATACAATGTCGCACAACGCGGTTATTTTTGAGTTTTAGTCCGATATTTTTAGTCAATAAAATTAGGTCTGTCATGTGCATCACACAGTATAATAATGCTATTGCACACACAGGATAGACCCATGCTGCCTTTATATATCACGAGCGGTGAACCCGCAGGTATCGGACCTGATATTTGTTTGAGCTTAGCCAATCGAATAGATGAAAGGCCACTTGTGGTTCTTATTGATAAAGATTTGCTGCTCAAGCGTGCTCAACAGTTAAAGCTCGAAGTTGAACTGATTGACTATGTTGGGCAGGAGGGTTCGGCAGCTCTAGGTCAGCTTTATGTGGAACATGTACCTGTAACTACACCTGTTATTGCAGGTCAGTTAGATGTGAATAATGCAGCCTATGTGTTGGAACAATTACGTCGTTCTGCAGATTATGCGATGTCTGGCAAAAGTGTAGGTGTTGCAACTGCACCTGTGCAAAAGTCGATTATTAATGATGCCGGTATCCATTTCAGCGGACATACGGAGTTTTATCAAGAATTTGCAGGCGTTGATCGTGTCGTGATGATGCTTGCGACCAAAACGCTCCGTGTCGCATTGGCAACTACACATTTACCGCTTCGTGATGTAGCCGATGCCATTACTCAAGAACGTTTGCATCAAGTCATTGATATTGTAATTCATGATTTAAAAACCAAATTTAAAAAAGATCATCCGCATATTTTAGTCTGCGGTTTAAATCCGCATGCGGGTGAAGATGGCTATTTGGGCATGGAGGAGATTGAAGTGATCAATCCGGTACTAGAGCGTTATCGCGCTCAAGGGGTGAATATGAGCCTGAGCTTACCTGCTGATACCTTATTTACCCCTGAAAATTTAAAAGATGCCGATGCGGTTTTGGCGATGTATCACGATCAGGGCTTACCTGTGTTAAAGTCGCAGGGCTTTGGCGAAGCCATCAATATCACTTTGGGCTTACCGTTTATTCGGACTTCAGTGGATCACGGCACAGCACTGTCACTGGCTGGAACTGGTCTTGCTAAAAGTTCGAGTTTACAGGTGGCGGTCGATTTAGCTTTAGAATTAGCACGTGCGAAAAATAACGAAACTTAATAATAAAGGTTTGAATTTTATATGAATAATAGTAAAAAATTATCAAAAATAAAACAGGAAAATAACAAGATGCTTAGGGCGAAATCGATCATTCGCCCATTTTTTGGGATTGCGTTAGCGTTGATGCTGTCAGCATGTTCAACGCTCGCTACAGATCATCATTCTTGTGACTTAAAAGTATTATCGCTGCAAATTCCAAAACAGACGGAAGGATTTATACGTTTTGCATCACCGGCTGCCGTGGATGGCTTTAAACATAATCAGCAAAAATTTAATCAAGCGCTGACCGCGATGCATAAAAAATATGCGAATCGTGGCGGTGCTGATAAAATGCTTCAAGATGGGCAGGCAATCAATGCTAATATTGATCTGCTTGTACAGCATCAAAATAGCCTGAATGCGCTATATGAATATCAAATTCTTGTAAGTGAAACCATTCCAGGTATTCAAGCTGAATATAACCTTCTGGCTGATATGATGGCTAGAGCAAACAATTCAGCAATGCAAGCGATTATTGCTAAAAATCAAGTCTTTATTGCGGGACGACTGTTGGATTCTTTGCTGAATTTAACTGATGTGAATTCTATTCATCCAGACGATTTAGATGACTTTTTAGCAGATTTTGAAACTTTCAATATTTATTTGAAGGCTCAACTGAATGGTAATCCTGAACTGGGTGTAGAGCGCGTAAACAATGCTGAAATGCGCGAAAGTTTGCTCTCCATTCAGGCTGAAACTGAAGAAATGATGAAATCTGAAACAATGACTTTGTTGAAACAAAAAGAGCCATTGCTCAGTGTAATTAAAGCGGCTCGGGATAATGTGACCAAGTCCGAAGAAATTTTTGCTCGCTTGAGTGAATTTGAATCAAGTCAGTAATCGTTGTAATAAACCTATGCGGAGAATTTTATGTATCAAATTAATGCCCTAAACCCAAAAGATGAAGGGCATCACACGCGTAAGCGGTTTGGACAGAATTTCTTACATGATCAACGTGTTATTGCCAAAATTGTACGTTCGGTAAATCCGCGTACTGGTGACAATATTGTCGAAATTGGTCCCGGTCTTGCCGCGCTTACATCGCCTTTAATTGGTGAATGTGATGCTCTAACTGTGGTTGAGCTGGACCGTGACTTAGCTGCAGGTTTGCCGGGCCGTGTGCCGCATCCTGAGCGCTTGACCATTGTTGAAACCGACGCGCTGAAATATGACTTTACCGAGCTGTTTGCCGAAGGCCGTCCTCTGCGCGTGGTTGGCAACTTGCCGTATAACATCTCGACTCCGCTGCTGTTTCATCTCTTGGAGTTTGGCGACAAAGTCAAAGACATGCACTTCATGCTGCAAAAAGAAGTCGTGGACCGTATTACCGCTTCACCGAATACTAAAGAATATGGTCGTTTATCGGTGATGATTCAATATTTCTGCAAACCGACGTTTTTATTTGAAGTGCCACCGGGCTCATTTAATCCGCCGCCAAAAGTCACCTCTGCGGTATTCCGTTTAGAGCCTTATGCCGTTAAACCGATTATGGCGAAAGATGAAAAAGCGCTTGCGCGTTTAGTTTCACATGTCTTTACTCAGCGCCGCAAGACCTTGCGTAACAGCTTAAAAGGCATGTTGGTTGAAGATGGTTTTGAAAATGCAGGGGTTGATCCAATGGCGCGTCCAGAAACCCTAACACTTGCAGAATTTGTCGCATTAGCAGATCAAATGGTGGCTTAAATAATTATGACTCGCAATATTCGCTATAACTATGTCATTGGTGATGTTCAAGGCTGTTTTGAAGCATTAAAAGCTTTACTGAAAGAGATTAAGTTTGATGCAGACCAAGATTTTATATGGTTTGCCGGTGATCTCGTCGCACGGGGTGAAAACTCGGTAGGCGCTTTGCGGTTCATCAAAAAATTAGTGGATAGTGAAGTTGCGGCGACGGTACTGGGCAATCATGATCTGACTTTGCTGGCATGCGCTCGCGGTATTAAGGATATCAATCCTAAAGACAATATCGATGATGTGATTCACGCTTTAGAAAGTGATGATTTGATCGATTGGTTACGCAAGCAGCCGCTGTGTCTATTTCCGAATGAGCAAACCATTTTGACTCATGCGGGTATTCCTTTGAATTGGACTGCGCAGCAAACCGCAGACTTGGCAAAGGAAGTGGAAGCGGTGATTGGTCATGACGACTTTGATGTGGTCGATGCGTTTCTTCAAGTGATGTACGGTAAAGAGCCGAACCTATGGTCGGATGATTTGTCTGGTCATGCGCGCTTACGCTGTATTACCAACTATTTGACCCGCATGCGCTTAACCGATGCAGAAGGTCGATTAGAGTTCAGTTTTAAAGATTCACTCGATGACCCTATGCCGAAGGGTTTTAAGCCATGGTTTGAGTTTGAGTCACAAGCAGCTCAGACCCATCAAATTCTTTTTGGTCATTGGGCTGCTTTACAAGGAAAAAGCATTTCAGCAAAAATCCAAAATGTGGATGGCGGATGTGTCTGGGGCAATCAGTTGATGGCCTATCGTTTAGAAGATCAGCACATGTTTGCTGTCGATAATCCTGTAATGTAAGTATTTAAAAATAAAAAAGCCGCATTGATGCGGCTTTTTATTGGTGTGAGGATTAGTCTAAACGAATCCAAGTTTGGTTACGACCTAAGACTGAAACGCCAATACTTGCACGGATCGAAATACGTTTTCCTGTGCTGTTTAAGCGCACTTTAGCATCATAAACTTTGCCAGAAAGAGGGTCGATAATACGACCTTTTTCATAATTATTTGTATTATTAATTTGCTTTAAACCTTTAACAATTTCCATGCCGAGAATCGGTTGGTTGGTATAAGGCGCAGGGCACTTATTACAGTTTTTTTGCGGTGTATAGCCAGGACGTGGTGTAATTTTAATAATTTTACCGGTATAGGTATTATTGGATTCTTTGTGAATCGAAATAATCGCTTTGGCCGCTCCTGTTTTATCGTCAATTTGTTGCCACGTGCCAGTAATGTCATTTGCAAATGCACCATTCATCATACCCAATGTACATAGGCTGAATAATATTTTTTTAAACATGATCGCTTGTCCCCGAGAAGCATGATTTATGAGCACGTATGTTAGAAAGTTTATGAGAATAGTCAACTTTAATTTAAAAATAATTTGAAGATATTCGGAATAAGAAAAACCGCCATGTCGGCGGTTTTTTTACTTATTTGAGGTTACTCTTGGCGAATCCAAGTTTGGCTACGACCAAGTGCAGAAACACCCATATAACCCCGTAAAGTTAGGCGTTTCCCACTGGCATTTAAACGGATTTTTGTGTCGTAAACTTTGCCTGAAAGAGGGTCAATAATACGGCCTTTGTCGTAGTTATTAGTGCCTTCAATATGTTTTAAACCTGTTAAGATATCAAGGCCTAAGATTGGCTTGTTTTTGTAGGGTGCAGGGCAGTTTACGCAGGTGTCGCGTGGTGTATAGCCCGGACGCGGCGTCACTTTGATGATTTTACCCACGAATGTGCCATTACTTTCTTTACGGATTTCAATAATGGCTTTTTGTGAACCTGTTTTATCATCAATTTGTTGCCAAGTTCCTGAAAGGTCTTGAGCAAAAGCTGAACCACTCATTACAGCAGCTAAGAATAAGAGGCTCACTTTTAATTTTTTCATCAGATATTCCCTGTAGGTGGTTCACCTATATCAAATCAATTTACTGAATAAATTTAAAATTTATTCAACGCGAATCCATGTCTGTGTACGACCAATCGCGGAAATCCCCAGATATCCACGTAAATGTAAGCGCTTACCATTGGCAGAAATTTTGCCTTTTAAGCTGTAAATTTTGCCTGCTAAAGGATCAATAATTTTTCCTTGAGAGTAGGTATTTTCACTTTCAAGTTTCAGCCCCTTAAATACATCCATCCCTAAAATAGGCTGGTTGGTATAAGGTGCAGGGCAATTCACACATTTTTCCTTTGGTGTATAACCCGGACGTGGCGTCACTTTCACAATTTTGCCGGTATAGGTGTCTTTGGCATCTTTTCGAATTTCGATCAGTGCTTTAGGCGAACCAGTTTTATCGTCAATTTGTTGCCAAGTCCCTGTAAGATCTTGAGCATAGAGTGCGGAGCTTGTAACTACAGCACCGAATAATGCAGCCCATTTCAAACTTTTTTCGATCATATTAATAATCCTTTATCAATACACTTTGTGAGGGTTTATTGATCATACTAGGTAATATTTGAACTTAGAGCAACTACTCTAAGCGTAAATATTTACATTTTATTCGGGAAAGTTGACATGTTGCACAAAAGTGCCTTTACCAAAAATGTAACATCCACAGCACATCGTTCAATGTGTTGTGGTGTACCCTTGAATTTATATTAAGTTTATTTTTTATACAAAACAATCATTTAAAAGTGATTGCTCAGTCACATATTTTGTAGATAGAGTATGAAAGTTGGCAACCAGATTGCTGTGAATACGGCATTTACCGCCATGCCAAATGCCGCATAGCGCCCAGCAATGCTGCCGCGCTGCCAAGCTTGAGCTGTGCCAATCGCATGTGCAGCAAGTCCTAAGGCGAGTCCTGATGCACGTTCATCATGAATATTTTTGAGTATGATGGGTGAAAATGCTGCGCCAATCACCCCTGATAAAATCACAATCAAAATCACCAAAGGAATCGGGGAATGCAGCAGCGTGGCAATATTGATGGCAATAGGAGTCGTTACTGCCCGTGTAGCAAAAGCCATAATGGTTGGATCTGACAAATGCAATAAATAAGCCAGCCCCATAGGGAGGGCAACGGCACTGATACTGGCAAAGACTAAAATCCCGCCCACGGCTTTTAATGGCAAGTCATCGTAGCGCATCGCTGCTAAAGGAATGGCCAAGGCCACTGTGACATAGCCGAGTAAGTTATTGAACAGTGGATTCACCTGTGCCATATAACTTTCATAGGAAATGCCAAAAAGATAGAGCATACCAATGACGAAAAACATCCCAATCACAATCACGGGGATTTGCGGTAATTTTTTATTAATGGGTTTTGCGACAAGATAGGCGATCAGGGTAATGATGAATCCAGAGATGATTGAAAGCATATTGATTTTCCTTATAGCCATTTCTTAGACATTTTTGCGTAGACCCACAGCGGTATGAGGGTGCTGACAAAGAGAACAATCAAAAACATTGGAATTTCATCACCTAAATGCATCATCATCAGCAATGAGCCTGCACTAATGGGTAAGAAGGCAAAGGCACTTTCTTTCATGATTTTATTATTGGTATCGACCAAGCTGGCTGGAATTTTGTTGAATTTTCTCCAAAATGAAAGCACGATCAAGAGGGCAATCAAACCGACTAGATTGCCTAATTCTGGGTGATTGAATTGCTTCATGACCCAGACCGCGCCTTCGCGGAAAATAATAATTAATGCAATAGTGCCTATCCAGGCTTTCCAGTCGATACGCTTGATCCAGTCCATTTTTGTCTTTCGTTAAAATTATACTAATCAAGTTTTAACCGATTTAGTCTTTAATTTCAAATTCTTCAAGTGGACGTTGGAATTGTTGCGCACGCGTTCCCAAAATTTCTTTGATGGGTAAATGCGCCTGTTTAATCAGTTGTTCTAACTTATGCGGGGCAATGATGACGTGCAAAATTAAGTTGCCTTGTTCATCATAACTTTCATTTTGGATCACATTGAGCGCATACAGTTGTGTTCTTAATTTGCCATAAGCCGGTTTTAGACGGACTTCAAAGCTTTGAATTTGGCCCATCAAGCATTCTTGAACCGCTTGGCGTAATAAGGGAAGACCTTTACCACTATGTGCTGAGACATAGACACGTTCCGGCTGATGTGGCTTGCCATAGATGATTTTAGGATCTTCGCCACTGACATCAATTTTGTTATAAACGCGCAGAATCGGAACATCGACACCAATTTCTTTCAGTACTTTTTCGACAGCCTCGATTTGTTCCATCATGTCAGGACTGCTGGAGTCAATGACATGTAACAATAAGGTCGCCTCCAACGTTTCTTCTAAGGTGGCTTTAAACGACTCGACCAGTGAGTGCGATAAATTACGCACAAAACCTACAGTATCTGCGAGAACTAAGTTGCCGATACCATCCCAATGTAGACGGCGTAAAGTTGGGTCAAGTGTCGCAAACAGTTGGTCTGCTGCATAGACATCACTTTTCGCTAAATTATTAAATAAGGTCGATTTACCCGCATTGGTATAACCCACCAATGACACAGTTGGAACAGCGGCTTTTTGACGTGCCACACGACCTTGCATACGTGTTTGACGGACTTTCTCAAGTTTCGCTTTGAGTTGTCCCATACGGAGCTTGAGTAGACGACGGTCGGTTTCCAGCAGCGTTTCACCCGGTCCACGTAGGCCGATCCCACCTTTTTGGCTATCGAGATCGCCACGACTACGAATCAGTCGTGAAGCCATATGTTGTAATTGGGCCAATTCAACTTGCAACTTACCTTCATAGGTACGTGCGCGTTGGGCAAAAATATCTAAAATTAATTCTGTACGATCGACCACACGACAACGCATGATGCGTTCAAGATTACGTGCTTGGGCAGGGGTGAGGGCATGGTCAAAGATGACCAATTCGGCTTCATATTCTGCGACTACTTCTGCAATTTCTTCAGCTTTCCCTGAGCCGATAAATAATTTGGCATCAGGCTTAATACGCTGAGCATGCACATGTTGCAAAATATTGGCACCTGCAGATTGAGCAAGTAAGTGGAATTCTTCGGCATCAAGGTCTGCAAGCATTTGTACTGCCACACTGACTAAAATTACGCGTTCACCGCTCGCTTGATGTTGATTTAAATTTTCCACTCAGCACACACTCCTGTTTAAAGATTCATTTTAGGCGAAAATGCAGTGCGAGGGTTAATCTAAGTGAGGGATTAATGGCTAAGTTCTGTATGTTGTGCTATTCAATTAGAGAAAGCTTCGAAAGCTCAGCGCCAATAAGAAAAGCACACTCACATATATCAATGAAAAACCAGCAATGGCTTTTAACGCTTGCCATGAAGAAATAGGGGGATTGTCTGAATATGAATGATTCATAATTTTAACCTTTAAAACCGATATAAAAATAATATTTGATTTTTAAAAACGATTAAAATGGGAAAATATTATCTTCGACTTCGGTTTTTATGATCAATGCAAAAAAACTGTCTTCGGTATATGATGATGAAAATTTACGCCAAATTGTGGCACCGTGTCCTTTTAGTGAACCATTTATGAATCAACCTCAAATCGTCAATACACCGCAAATTAATGTGTTTTCAAAATTTTATTTGTATTGTAAAAAAGTCGGTGCAGCAGCTGTTGCCGTGACGCAGGGTTTTTATTTGGTTTATCGTCATCAATTGTATAAAGACCCGAATAACCCGCAAAATACCCGCTATGTGCAGTATTTTTGTCGCAAGTTATGCAAAGTATTTAATCTTGAAGTCAAAGTGCATGGCGAAATTCCACGTCAACCAGCCCTTTGGGTAAGTAATCATATTTCATGGTTAGATGTGGCAGTTTTGGGTTCTGGCGCACGTGTTTTCTTTTTGGCGAAAGCTGAGATTGAAAAATGGCCAGTGCTGGGTAATTTGGCGAAAGGCGGTGGCACGTTATTTATTAAGCGTGGCTCTGGCGACTCGATTAAAATTAAAGAACAAATTACGGGCTTCTTAAAACAAGATACGCCGGTACTCTTTTTCCCAGAAGCCACCACTTCAGATGGCAGCAAAATTAAAAAAATTCATGGTCGTATTTTAGGTGCGGCGATTGAAGCCGAACGTCCAGTCCAAATTTGCTTAATTTGCTATGTGAATCAGGACGGTGAACTCGATAATATTGCGCCCTACGTCGGAGACATTAGCTTTGATAGGCATGTCAAAAATGTCTTAGAAATGCCGAATGTCACTGCGCATCTCATGACATTGCCCGCAATTGATTCGGCAGGTCATACTGTTGACAGTCTGACACAAGAAGTGCAGCAAAAAATGAATCAGGGATTGGCAGAACTTCAAGCTAAAGTTCTTAAAGCGCCAGTTCCAGTTGAAGCTAAATAATTTAATGATACATGCTGCAAGGGGGATGCCTTTGCAGCACAATCCTTACATAAAGCCTTCGAGCGGCAACCAAGAGATAAATTTCACCCCTGCTTTTTGCCACCACTTGATTTTCGGTTCACGTGGATAAATACGCGTTTGACCATTTGATAGCTTAATTTTCCAATTGATTTGTTGGTCTGCATTGAGCACCAACTTATAGGCATATTTACTCAAATTTTCATCCATGGTGTAGTGGATGGCTTTGGCTAAACGTGGGCTATTCAGTAATACCCCAATTTCAGTATTTAAATATGCTGAGCGAGGGTCAAAGTTAAATGAACCAATAAAAACTTGTTTTTCATCAATTGCCATCAGTTTGGCATGCAGACTCGAACGGCTTAAACCTTTCAGACTAACTTTAGATTTTTCCGCCAACTCTTTGGTATTGGTGTTGAGGTTTTCTGCATCAGGTCTAGAGAGAAATTCATAGAGTTGAACGTCGTGTTCCAATAGATCTTGGCGATATTTGCTATAAAAAGCATGAACCAATGGCACGTCATTGGCCTGGAATGAGTTGGTCAAAACTCTGACTTTCACGCCATCGGCACTGAGGTTTTTTAGGCGTTCAGCCCCTTTTTTTTCTGGGACAAAGTAGGCTGAAACGATATCGACACTTTGTTCCGGTTTATCTAAACGGTTGAGGAGCTGAAAGTTAAGGTGCTCTTCTTTTTTGGCTTTAGATTTGATTTTGCTCGGGGAGTCTTTGACGACTTCGGCTTTGACCCAGTCAAATTGGATTTTATTGTTGAGCCAGTCATCAAAGGCATGTGAACGGTTAGCTAAGTCCAAATAATTGACCACAGTGGCTTCTTGGTTATAGTCATCGAGTTGTTGTTTGAGACTGTCGAAGCGCAAACTATAGTGGCGTGGATTGACCAATTGACGTACTGGAAAGGCATAATCATCATTCCAATATTCGTCAAAAGAATGGATGATTTCATCGGATGCCGCACCGACCAACATGACGTCGACATCGGAAAATTGATAATTATCACTGACGTTATAGTATTGGTTACTCATATTGCGACCACCAATCAGAGCAATTTGATTGTCTGCAATAAAGCTTTTGTTGTGCATACGGCGGTTGATGCGTTTTAGATCCAGCACCATATCGACAGGGCGGAAATGTCGGAAGCGGTATGGGTTATACAGTTTGACATCAATATTGGCATGCTGGTCGAGTGCCATATAAATGCCTTCCATTTTTTTTGCATTGTTGTCATCGACCAATAAACGAATTTTCACCCCACGATCTGCAGCTTTGATCATGGCATGTAGGGCCAAAGCACCAATTTTGTCGTTATCCCAAATATAGTATTGTAGATCTAAACTTTTTTCGGCCTTATTGATTAGCTCGATTCGAGCTGCTAAGGCTTCTAATGGGTCATACAGAACGTGGTAACCGGTTAAGTTGGGATTTTGTTCACGTAGCGGCAGCACAATTTTCGCAAGGCTAGTATCGTCTGTCGGGGTATTAAAAGCATATTCCACAGGTTGAGTTTGCTGTTTAGGCAAGGTACTACATGCAGATAAAGTCAAAACAAGGCTACAACTCAGCAAAACCGCCTTAGTGTGGTTGTGTATGAAGGACAAATTTTGCTGTTTCAGTGTAGCTGAGTTCATACTGTTAGACATACTAAAAAATTTGATTTGAGTATAAGTGTCAGCTGTGAAAAGATAAATATAGTGACCGAGTTTTCTCGTTAGGCAAATTGTAGAGCAAATGTATGTGGGAATTAGATTCCGTAGTGATGTATTTTTATATCGGGTTGGCTGTGCTGGGCGTTTGGGCAATTTCTCAAGCTTGGTTAAGTCAGTCGCGCACGGAAACGATTCATCCGTTTAAAGCCTTCGTACATTTGTTGGCATTCTATCTTTCGTATTTACTTATCCCTTTATTCTTCTTTAGCTTTTATGCAGGCTGGAGTGGCTATTATTCACTACATGAAGCGATTTTTGTCGGTGCTGTTACGGGGCTTTTGTGCTATGCCCGATTTATCGAGCCGCACATGATTCAGGTGAAAAAATGCCAATATCAATTGCATGAAACACGACAATTATTAAAGCCTGTACGCATTGCCTTAATTGGTGATTTACATATTGGTTTATTTTCGGGTCATGAACGTCAGTTAAAAATGATCGTCGATAAAATCAATGCACAAAATCCTGATTTGGTCGTGGTTGCAGGGGATTGGACTTATGAGCCTGAAAATAAGTTGGCTGAAGAACTGGCTGTACTGAAAAAAATTATTGCTCCAATTTATTCGGTGAATGGTAATCATGATGAGCAATATCCCGGTCCGCCTATTCAAGCGCTGTTAAAAAATGCATTAGAAAGTAATCATGTGGTGGATATCGAAGGGCAGGTGGTTGAGTTTAATGAGTTTCGTTTATTAGGCGTTGGGGACTTATGGGCAGGTAAAGCCGATATGCGCTATTTGCCAGAATTGCCACAAGATAAGCCTTGGATCATTTTGTCGCATAATCCAGATACCGTCGATATGGTACCTAAACTGCCAGAACGACCATTGATGTTGTCGGGTCATACACATGGCGGACAAGTAGAACTGCCATGGTTGACTGATTATGTAATGAAAAAAGTGTCCATTTTAGGCCACAAAAAAGGGCTATATCAGCATGATAATGCAGATGTCTTTGTCACTGTTGGTACGGGGATGGTTGGGGTACCTTTTCGTTTTCTCGTGCCACCGACCATTGATATTATCGAGTTGGTTTAATCAAAATCTACCGTTCATTATCACTAACCGTTTGGTGACTGTACCTCTTGATGTAGAGCTACAAACCTTGTTTTGTTAATAAAATTGAATCTTGCCATTCATTTGCTGTTTGAAATTAAGTGAATGACCGTGTCTTGGAACAGATAAGGTGTATTGCTTAGTTGGATCTAAGTTGCTTTCATGAATTACATCAAAATGCTGTCAACTACAGAGTATTCATCAGTTCATTGACTCCATTTGAGACATAAAAAAGCCAGCAATAGGTGCTGGCTTTTTTATTATGTGCAGATTAAACCTGATTATTCACATCATCATTTTTAGTTTCGCGAATCATTAAGAACGCGATCAATGAAAGGATTGATGCTGCAGTGAGATAGTAACCTACTGCATATAAACCATAGCCAGTTGCAAGTTTAGTTGCGATCAGTGGCGCGAAAGATGCACCAAAAATACCAGCCATGTTAAAGGTTAAAGCTGAACCTGTGTAACGTACAGACGTTGGGAAGATTTCAGACAATACCGTACCAATTGGACCATAGGTTAAACCCATGATCGCAAGACCGATACATAGGAATAAGAACACCATCGCAGTACTGCCAGACTCAAGCATGCTTGAGAAGACTAAGCCAAACAATGCAGATACAACACACACCGCAATCGAAGTTGTTTTACGGCCAAATTTTTCAGCAAATACTGCAGAAAGTGGAATGAAGGCAGCAAAACAAAGCGTGGCAACCAATTGAAGCTTTAAGAATTCTTCACGTGTATAACCAAGCTGGGTTGTACCCCATTGTAAAGCGAATACTGTGGTTAAGTAGAACACAACGAATGTACAAATCGCAGCAATCGTACCGAGAATTAACATCCCCCAGTGCTTAGTGATCACTTCTTTAAATGGAATATTTACTTCTTTTTGCTTATCCAATACTTTTTGGAACGCTGGTGTTTCATGTAATTTTAAACGAATCCACAGACCGACGATAACCAATAGCGCACTTGCAATGAATGGAATACGCCAACCCCATTGCATAAACTCAGCTTCAGACATGAAGTGACCTAAGGTCAAGAATGAGCCTGTTGCAAGAATAAAGCCGATTGGCGCGCCCAATTGAGGGAACATACCATACCAAGCACGTTTGCCTTCTGGCGCATTTTCAGTTGCAAGTAGCACGGCACCTGACCATTCACCACCTAAACCCAGACCTTGACCTAAGCGACAAAGTGCAAGCATGAGCGGAGCAGCGATACCAATTTGAGCATAGGTTGGAAGCAAGCCGATACATACTGTAGAAATCCCCATGGTGAGGAGAGCGGCAACTAATGTGGCTTTACGACCGATACGGTCACCTAAATGGCCAAAGAATGCTGCACCAATCGGGCGAGCAATAAAGGCAATCGCAAACGTTGCTAAAGATTGAATCGTTGCGGTTGTTGGATCTGTACTTGCAGGGAAGAACAGATGCGGGAAGATAATTACAGCCGCAGTTGCATAGATGTAGAAATCGAAGAACTCGATTGTGGTACCTACAAGACTTGCTGTAAGTACGCGGAATTTTGAATTTGCTGGTTGCTGTTCAGTGGCAGCAGCACTTGAAGACGCCATGGTGGACCTTACACTTACTAAAAATAATTGAACTTAGTTTTAAAAGCGTAATCTTTTTAAAAAAGGCGTAATTTCTTAAAAAAATACGAAATACCAACTTACGAACTGCGGAATTAGGGTCACTAAAGAATGCAGTGTCAGTGGGTTATATCACGTAGAGATAAATCGACAGGAAATGTGATCCTGCACCTATCAATACAAAAATATGCCAGATAGCGTGTGTATATCTTACCTTTTTTAAGGCATAAAACAATGCACCGATTGTATAAGATAGCCCGCCAATGATCAGGTAGGTTAAAGCTTGATCAGATAAAAAGCGTTGCATATCATCCATTACCAGTACCGCAAGCCATCCCATCACCAAATAGGCAATCAACGAAATCTTTTGAAAACGATGAATGAAAATTAATTTGAATAGTGTTCCAATTGCGGCAATGACCCACAGTGCAATGAGTAAATAATGCGCTTTTGCGGTAGGCAGTGCGATTGCCAGAAACGGGGTGTAAGTACCTGCAATTAAATAATAGATAGCGGTATGGTCGAGTTTTTTGTACCAACCACGGCGCTCAGGAGACTCTGCGAAGTGATATAGACTCGATGCTGAAAACAATAACAGCATACTGAATGCATACACCCAAAGTGCAAGCCATTGTCCAGTTGGAAGGTACGAGCCTTTTAAAATCAGTAGGATACCTGCGATGGCAGACAAAGCCGCACCGAAAGCATGGGTATAGAAATTCAGTCTTTCTTCAGCTGGGTCATAAGCTAAAAGATGGGGAGCATTCATAACGTATCTTTTATAATAATTTAAATATACATGTGTATAGTAATTCAATTTTGCTTTTGGTGTAAGAAGATTTAAAATTGTTTTGCAAATTTATCTAGGTTTATATTATGTCATCTTTGGCTTCTCCCTCTACGCAAGAGCAGCAATTTTTAGCAGCCTTTCAGCAAGCCATTGAAACACAGCGTTTTGATCGCATGATCTTGAGTCAGTATAAAGGTGAATTAGAGCAATTAGAAAAAATGACCTTGCGAGTCATTTCGCTGCAAGGTGAGTCATTTCTCAGCTGTTTATATCGTTACAAAACCCAAGACATCACCAAAAACTATCCAATCGCATCCGCATATCAACAAGTCGAAAGTTTATTGAGTTGTTGTAAGCAAGCTAACCTGATGACCTTGGATGAAGAAATTCAGCTCAAAAAAATAAAAAGAAAGCGATGCTAAGCATTAGCAAAAAGCAGCCTGCTTTAGGGAAAAATCCTACGGAGCAGCAAGGGCATGATCGAGCAAAACATCGCTATGTCGATCAAGACAGCTACTTCCTACAGCCACTCGGCATTACGGATGCCAAAGCACAAATAATTCCGAGCATGGCACGTAAATGGAAACAAATTAGGGTCTGTTGACATTTGTTGATTAAAAAAATAGCGAGATAGTAAAATTAAATCGCCAAACCCAATTTTACACTCGCTATGCCTCGAACAATGCTAAATGATCAACACTGGTCCAAGTTACT